>DASPXX010000132.1:0-28809 GCA_035637095.1 Thermoanaerobaculia bacterium | reverse complement strand
CACGGTGACCACTTCGGCCAGGGTGGAGCGGTCCGCCGGCGGGAAACAGCGCACGCCGAGCTCCCGGCCCTTGCTCTCCAGGATCACGAGCCCCTCGAAAGCCCAGCGCGACGGCATGGCCTGGGCCAGCAGCCGCACCGGTTCCTCCATCAGGTGCAGAGGCTGCATCAGGCCGCCGAGGATGACCATCGGCAGGAGCAGCAACGGCACCAGGGCGATGGCGATCTCCGAGGAGCGCGCCGCGGCGGAGACGAGCAGCCCCATCGCCACTCCGATCAGCGCGGCGAGCCACAGGAGGGCGAACATGGGGCCTGCCTCGCCCTGCAGACCGACCCGGTTCGCCACGATGGGGAGGAGCGTCGCACACTGCAGGGCGCACAGGCCGCCCAGGACCGCCAGCTTGGACCCGAGATACGACGAGATCCCCAGGTTGATCATCCGCTCCCGGCGGTAGATCGCCCACTCGCCGACGATCTCGCGGGCGGAGTTCGAGCAGCCGAACCAGATGGCTGCCAGGACCATCAGGAAGAGGCCGGTCTCGGCCGTCGAATCCGCCGTGGCTGCCTCCCGCCGCCCGAACACGGCGCCGATCAGCAGGGCGATCAGGGGGGCCTGGGCGAGCAGGATCACCGTGTTCCAGCGGTCGCGGATCTTCACCGCCAGGCTGCGCTGTACGAGCGTCTGCCACTGCGAGACGCCGCCGCGGCGGGCCGGCTTGGTGATGGGGAGCGCCGCGGCGGCCGCCGGATTGGTGCCTGCCCTCCGGTCGACGTACTCCTGCTTTTGCGGGCTGGTTGCGTAGCGGGCGGCCCACTCGGCCGCCGGACGCTGGGCGAGCCCGTGCAGCATGAGGTCCGGCGACGGCTCGCGCTCCGCCTGCGACTCCGGTGCGAAGAAGTGGACCGCGTCGGGATAGGCCGGGCCGAAATAGACCACGCGGGCCGGCTGCGGCGACCGGGCGTCCTTCGCCACCAGCACCAGGGAGTCCATCAGCCGGAACACGTCGCGGCTCGGCTGGTGGATGGTCAGGAGCACGGTCTTGCCCTCGTCCGCCAGCCGGCGCAGCAGCCGCATGACCATCAGCGCGTCCTCGGAGGAGAGGCCCGAGGTCGGCTCGTCGAGGAAGAGCACGAACGGGTCGGTCAGCAGCTCCATGGCCAGGTTGACCCGCTTGCGCTGGCCGCCGCTGATCCCCTTGCGCTCCGCCGAGCCGATCAGCACGTCGGCGGCATCCGTCAGCCCGAGCTGATCGAGGACCCGGTCGACCCGCTGGGCGATCTCGGCGGCCCGGGTGTCCGTGGGCAGCCGCAGCCGGGCCGTGAAGGTGAGGGCCTGCCGCACCGTCAGGTCGCTGTGCATGATGTCGTCCTGCGGCACGTATCCGATATGGGCCCGGAAGCGGTCGTAGAACGCGTAGAGGTCCTGGCCGTTGAAAGCGACGCTGCCGGCCGCGGGTCGGAGGTAGCCGTTGAGAGCGCTCATCAGGGTCGTCTTGCCGGCGCCGCTCGGCCCCATGAGACCCACCAGCTCGGACGGGTAGATGGTCAGCGAGACCCCTTCGAGGAGGCGCCGGCCCGGCACGTCCAGCGCCACGCCGCGCGCCTCGACCGTCACGTTCCCGCGGTAATCGCGCTGCTCGATCCGGTCGAGCCCCGCCAGGCGGAAGCTGTAGCTGCCGAGGCCGATGACGTCGCCGGACGAGACCGGCACCGAGCCCGCGATCCGGCGCCCGTTGACGAACGTCCCGTTGGTCGAGCCGAGGTCCTCCACGATCAGCCCGCCGGACCTCCGCAGCAGCCGGGCGTGCTGCCACGACACCATGGGCTGGTCGAGGACCACCGTGGCGGATGGATCGCGCCCGAGGACCAGGGAATCGCCCTGGAACGTCAGGGTCTGGACCGGTGCGTCGCCCTGCGACAGCCGCCCGCCGAGCAGCCGCGTCGCGGGGACCGGAAGCGAGCCGAAATAGACGGTGTCGGACGGCGCCAGCGGTGCCGTGCGGATCTTGTTCGCCGGCGTGCCCAGCGACGTGCCGTTGGTCGATCCCAGGTCCTCGATCACCCATCCGTCACCCCGCTGGACGATCCGGGCGTGGTGGCTCGACACCATGGGGTAGTCCAGGACGACGCGGTTGTCCGCTTCGCGGCCGATGGTGATCACCCTCTCCTCCGGCTCCGGGGAGACGTCCAGGAGACCGGTCCCGCAGCTGTCGCAGAAGCGGGCGCCGGGCGGGCTGGGCTGGCCGCAAGCCGGGCAGAGGAGGGTCGCCTGCTGCATGGTTCTCTCCGTTCAGGGGGCGAGCACGACGAAGCTCGTGCGTCCCACGCGAATGTGGTCGCCCGGGGCGACCGGAGACGGCGTTTCGCCCAGCCGCTCGCCGTTGACGAAGGTGCCGTTGGTCGAGCCCCGGTCCTGGAGGAGGAGCGTGCCTTCGTGGTAGCGCAGCCAGGCGTGACGGCTGGAGAGGTAGGCATCCTCCTGGATCGTGAGGTCGTTACCCTCTCGGGCGCCGATCCAGAAGGGATCGCGGTCGATCGGAAACCGGACGCCGGCGAGGCTCCCGCTCTCTCCCACCAGGATGGCGCTGGGCGCGCCCGCCGCCGGGGCCCGGAGCTCGTGGCGGAACCGGGTGACCTTCCGCAGTGGAGGAACGGGAGGAGACGCTGCCGGAGACGGTGCGGCGGGAGAAGAAGCGATCGTGGTGTGCCCCGGCACAGGGGGGGCCGGCTTGGGCAAGGGAAGAGGAGGAGGGGGAACTGCAGCCACCCGGGGAGGCGGCGGTGGCGGAGCGTGTGCGGCGACACCGGGAGAAACGCCGGGTGCCGCGGTCCGCCGCCGCGCCCGTGCCACGACCAGCACGACGAGAAGAGCGAGAACGAGGGCCGCGATCCCGAAGACGGCGGGGCTCGCGAGCCGGTCTCTCCACGCCTGCCCCTCCTTCGGTCTCTCCGCCTGGGGAGTTGCGGCCGGAGCGATCGCCACCGGGACCTCGGCCTCGAGCACCTCGCCGGCCCGGGTCCAGCGGAGGCCGAGCCGGTGCGGCGCGCCATCCCGCGAGATCTCGTGCGCCGCGAACCGTACCACCGGGGTGGAGCGCAGGCGTTCGATTCCCGAGCCCACCAGCCGCTCCAGGTCCTGGCTCGTCTCCGCACGGGCGTAGGCTCCGCCCGTCAGATCGGCGAGACGCTCCAGACTGCTCAGGTACCGTGTGTCGATCCGCGTCAGCCCGACGGCGTCCACCGGGATGCGGAGAGACTGGGCCCGCTGCACCACGTCGTCGAGCTCATACGCGGCTCCTTCGTCGTGGCCGTCCGAGACGACCAGGAGCCGCTTCCGGCTGTCCTTCTTCTCGTCGAGGAGCGCCAGGGCCTTGAACAGTCCCTTATAGAGCTCGGTGATGCGCCCGCGGGCTGCCAGCCGGTCCACGGCTCGGCGCAGGTCCTGCTCCGGCGCGCCGAACGGGGCGTCCACCTTCACGTCGTCGGCGAAGCTCACCAGCGCCACGTCGTCGTGTGGACCCCGGGATGCGATGAGCGAGCGGAGAGCCTCCTTGAGCTCCTCGAGCGGCTCTCCCGCCATGGTGCCGCTGGCGTCCACGGCGACCACCACGGCCATCGGGTGACCGGACTGGGAGAAGGGGAGCACCGCCTGGGCCGGACCGGTGGGGCGGCCGTCCTCGAGAACGGTCAGGTCCGCAGCCGCGGGCAGACCCTGGGTCGCGGGCGCTTCCAGCACCAGATCGACCTGGGGAAAGGAACCGGTGAAGGCTGGACCGAGGCGGAGGGGCACGGCGATCCCCGGTGCTGCGGCCATCGCGAGACCGGCCAATCCAAAAAACCCGATGCGAGCACGTTTCCCCATACGCCTCCCCCTGGCCGGGATGAAGCAAGACGCCCTCTTTGAGCTTGAGCCAGAACGATATCCAGAATGGAATTCCGGTGCAAGCCGGGTTCCGTCGTGGTCACGGTACGGAGCTTGAGCTTTCCTGCTGGCTTTGGTGGCGCTGATTCTGGTGCTGCGGTAACGGGCGAGAGAGCCCGGCTCCGCCGCCGGTCGAGCCGGAGGCGGAGTGGTGTCGGAGGTCCGTCGGTCAGCCGCGGGAGTCCGGGCGTCAGGCCGCGACGCTGGCAGCGACCGGGGCGGCCGGTGAGGCGACGGCCGAAGAGACAGCCGGCCGCCGGTCCAGCTCAGGCGCGGCGCCGAGCTGGCGGAGCATGTCGAGCGAGTCCCAGCGGTTCCAGGTCTCGACGACGCGGCCGTTGGCGATCCGGTCGATGCGGATCCCTTCGACCTTGATCGGGCGATGGCTGGCCTCGATCCCCATCAGCCGATGCTTCTGCGTCCCCTCCATCCGCCAGCGGGTGACCACGCGGTCGCCGTCGCCGATCTGATCGAGCACCGTCACCCGCAGGTCGGGAAAGGCGGAGCGGAAGACGCGGATGAACTGGCGGACGGACTCGGGACCGCGCGCCGCGGAGGACCCGAAGATCTCGAGCTCGTGGTTGACCGCGTCGGGAGCCATCAACAGATCGAGGAGCTCCAGCTCGCCTTCATTGAAGACCTTCTCGACCATGAAGTGGCACAGGAGCTGGTGACTGGTGGTGCTGATCGACATCGGGGGACCTCCTTGTTGTGCGTCGGGGCTCGTTCTCAGTCGTGATGACGCAGAGTAGCGGGATAGGCCCCTGCGGCAGAACCCCCTCAAGGGTGGTCTTCTGATACCGCGGGGTGGTCCCATCGAGCCGCTCCAAAGAATAGCTTCTGTCATTCAATTGTATACCCGATGACCACCCGTTAGGGTAGGCTCTGTTAGCATCCCGCCCCATGATCTCCTCCTTGCTTGCCGCCGCGTTGCTGACGGCCACCGCCGCCTCCGCGCCCTCTGCCGCGCCTCGGACCCTGCGGGTCGACTACTACCACTCGGGGGACGTTTCCCAGGAGCACTTCAGCCTGGACCGGATCGTCCTCGAGCCCGGCGCCTGGCCGGGCAATCCGGCGCGGCCGGTCGACGACACGAACCTGGGCAGATACCTCTTCGAGGTCCTCGACCGGCAGACCAACCGCGTCCTCTACTCGCGCGGCTTCGCCTCGGTCTATGGCGAGTGGGAGACCACGGCGGAGGCGAAGGAGGTGTGGCGGACCTTCCACGAGTCGCTCCGCTTCCCCGCGCCGGCCGCTCCCGTCCAGGTGGTGCTCAAGAAGCGGGATGCGAGGAACGCCTTCCGCGAGATCTGGTCGCTGCTGGTCGATCCGGCCGACCAGACCATCGACTCGGCCGCGCCGCCGAGCCCGGGGCCGCTCCTCACGATCGAGCATCACGGCCCACCGTCCGACAAGGTCGACCTGCTGATCCTGGGGGACGGCTACACGGCGGCGGAGCGGGGCAAGTTCGAAAAAGACGCGCGGCGCCTGGCGGAGATCCTCTTCGCCACCTCGCCGTTCAAGGAGCGCCGGAACGACTTCAACGTCTGGGGGCTCTGTCCGCCCGCTCTGGAGTCCGGCATCTCACGCCCGTCGACCGGCATCCACCGCCGTTCGCCCGTGGGCGCCGGCTACGACACGTTCGGCTCCGAGCGCTACGTCCTGACCTTCGAAAACCGGGCTCTGCGCGACATCGCCGCCTTCGCCCCCTACGAGTTCATCGAGATCCTGACCAACAGCCGCACCTACGGCGGCGGCGGCATCTTCGGCCAGTACTCGACGGTGGCGGCGGACAGCCTGTGGTCCCCCTACCTGTTCATCCACGAGTTCGGCCATCACTTCGCGGGGCTGGGCGACGAGTACTACACCTCGGAGGTGGCCTACGAGCCGGCCGGCGAGCCGGTCGAGCCCTGGGAGCCGAACGTGACGGCGCATCCCGACCGCGACAGTCTCAAGTGGCGCGACCTGGTCGCTGCGGACACGCCCCTGCCCACTCCCTGGTCGAAAGAGGAGTACGAGAAGCAGTCCGCCGCCTTCCAGAAGCGCCGGAAAGAGATCCGCGCCCGGAACCGGCCCGAGGAGGAGATGGACGCCCTGTTCCTCGAGCAGCGCACCGCGGACTCGAAGCTGTTGGGATCGGAAAAGTACGCCGGGAAGGTGGGAGCCTTCGAAGGAGCCAACTACGCGGCCAAGGGCTACTACCGCCCGCAGGCCGACTGCATCATGTTCTCCCGCGACGAGGTCCCCTTCTGCCAGGTCTGCCAGCGGGCGATCGAACGGGTGATTGATCTGTACGCGGGGCGGTAGGGTTCAGATTCGACCGGGGACGGAAACATATCGACACGTCGCCGACATGTCGGTGGTGGCCATCGACACGACTCCGACGCGGCCGGTCTCTCGGAAGTCATTGATTCTTCAGGAGCGCGGCTCTGGCACGCCGGTTGCCTTGCTCGTCGTGCGAGGCAAGGGCTCCCAACGATCGGACAGTGTGGCCGAGACTGGGAGTCCCTCCAAGAATCGATGCCGGCGTGCGACGAATATCCGGTTGGCGCGCGCCGGCCTTTTTTTCGCCACCGCGGGTGTGTCTGCTCTGTCACTGACACAGGCAGACGCTGCCTGACACACCTGACACAGGCCCCAAACACCAGAAAACCCAGGGCTTACGGGGGGCTGACCCCTGGCACGCCCGTTGCGATAAGGGAAAGGCACGGGTGCTCGGGACGGGCGTAGTGAACGGACCCGAGTGAAGACTCCCCCACAGTCAAGCCGGCCTTGAGCCGGCCTTTTTTATTGTTCGGCCTGGAGCTCGCCCAGCCAGCGCTGCCACATCTCGATACTCCGCTGCTGGCGGTCGGCCCCCAAAACCGGGCTGAACCCCTTGGTCTCGCCCGTGAGGATGCTGAGCGCCTGGATGGCCACGGCCTGCACCTGCCGCTCGGGGTTGGACAACGCCTGGATCAGCCCCGCGTAGAGCTGCACCTTCTCCGGCTTCTTCAGATGGACCTGATCGTAAGCGAGAGCACAGGCGGCCTTGTCCCGCAGGAGAGGATTGGGATCGTTCTGCAGAATGTCGAGCAGGGTGGCGACGACTTCGGGATTGTCGCTGACCCGCCCCAGAGCATAGTAGACGGCGAGGCGCAGCTCGACGCTGTGGGAGCGGATGTCGCCCATCAGGGCGTGCTCCACCTCGGTGGACTGCCACGCCAGATCGTGGAAGGTCTGGGCGAGTTGGAGCCGCAGCTGGTCGTCACCGGTCTCATAGAGGAAGAGCAGAGCAGGGATCGCCTTCGGGCCGATCGCCTGGAGCTCCTTCAGGTTGTTCGCCTCCACGGCGAGAGTGACGCGCTGGGAGAGCGTCATCTCCTCGCCCGGGAACGGTGTCTGAGCATGGACTGTCAGGGGGAGAAGAAGGAACGACAGGGACAGGATCGGCCAAAGCCGGGTCCGGCTACTCATGACAATACCTCCTACTGGGTCTGCCGGTTTGCTGGGGGAAAGGATAGCATAAGCGCGGAATGAAGACCCCACTGACCGAGCAGCTCGGGATCGAGGTGCCGCTCCTCTGCGGCGCCATGTACCCGTGCAGCAATCCCGAGCTGGTGGCCGCCGCCTCCGAGGCGGGTGCCATCGGCATCATCCAGCCGCTCTCCCTCGTCTACGTCCACGGCCATGAATTTCGCGCCGGGCTGCAGCTCATCCGCAGGCTGACCACCAAGCCGGTGGGCATGAACGTCATCGTCGAGAAATCCTCGCAGGTCTACCTGGAAAGGATGCGGCGCTATGTGGACATGGCCCTGGAGGACGGCGTCCGCTTCTTCGTGACCTCGCTCGGCAATCCGCGCTGGGTGGCCGACAAGGCGCACGCGGCCGGCGGCCGGGTCTACCACGACGTCACGGACCGCCGCTGGGCGCTGAAAGGTTTGGAAGCGGGGGTGGACGGCCTGATCGCGGTCAACAACCGGGCGGGTGGCCACGCCGGCCCCCAGAGCGCCGAGGCGCTCTACGCGGAGCTTCATGACCTCGGCGTGCCGCTCGTCTGCGCCGGGGGAGTCGGCGACGAGGCGGCCTTCGTCCGCGCCCTCTCCCTGGGCTATGACGGCGTCCAGATGGGGACCCGCTTCATCGCGACTGCCGAGTGCACGGCGCCGCCCGAGTACAAGCAGACCATCCTCGATGCCGGCGAGGCGGATATCGTCCTGACCGAGAGGCTCACCGGCGTCCCGGTCTCGGTGATCCGCACGCCTTATATCGAGAAGATAGGGACCCGGGCCGGTCCGCTCGCCCGCTGGATGCTCCGCGGCCGCAAGACCAAGCACTGGATGCGGATGCTCTACACGGTCCAGTCGATCTGGAAGCTCAAGAAGTCGGTGCGCGGTGGGTTCTCCTACAAGGACTACCTGCAGGCGGGTAAAAGCGTCGCGGGCATCCACGCCGTGGAGCCGGTGGCGGAGATCGTGCGGCGGTTCCGCATGGCGGCGGAGGGGGAAGAGAGCAGGACGAGGGTGGTGGGGTGAGGTTCCTCCTCGCGCTTGTCCTCCTCGCCGCTCCCGCCCGCGCCGACGACCTCTTCGTCGACCGCGCCGCCGACTGGGGTCTCTCCTTCTCCTACTGGAACGGGATGAGCGGCCAGTATTATTACCCGGAGATCATCGGCGGCGGGGCTGCGTTGTTCGACTTCGACAACGACGGCGATCTCGACGTCTTCCTGCCGCAGGGAGCGCCGCTGGGGACGGGCAAGCCCACGCTTCCCCCTCCCGCTCAAGCCGGCGGGCGGCTGTTCCGCAACGACCTGATCTCGGGCGGGGCCCGCCGGGATACGCCGCGCTTCGTGGACGTGACGGAAGCGAGCGGCATCCGCTCTCTCGTCTATGGGACGGGCGTTGCCACGGGTGATATGGACAACGACGGCGATGTCGATCTCTACATCCTCGCCTACGGCGCCAACGAGCTGTGGAGGAATCGCGGCGATGGCACGTTCGAGAACGTGTCGCACGCGGCCGGGGTCGACGATCCCCGCTTCAGCCTGAGCGCCTCGTTCGCCGATCTCGACCGCGACGGCCGGCTGGATCTCTACGTCGCGAACTACGTCGAGTTTGCGGTCGAGCAGAACCTCGTCTGCTATGCCCCGAGCAGCCGGCGCGACTACTGCGGTCCGTCCGCGTTCCCCGCGGCTCTCGACCACCTCTACCGCAACCGCGGAGACGGGACGTTCGAGGACGTCTCGCTCCCGTCCGGCATTGCGGGCAAGGCCGGCCGCGGCATGGGCGTCGTGGCGGTCGACCTCGACCGCGACGGCTGGCAGGATCTCTTCGTGGCCAACGACGGCATGTTCAACTTCCTGTGGCACAGCCAGGGACCCCATCAGGGAGGACTGCGCTTCGAGGAGATCGGCCTCCCGTCCGGTGCCGCGGTCAACGCCGATGGCCAGACCCAGGCCAACATGGGGATCGCCGCCGGCGATTTCGACGCCGACGGCGACGACGACCTCTTCGTGACCCATATGGCGGGCGAGACGAACACGCTCTGGGTCAACGATGGCACGGGGAGCTTCGAGGACCGCACGAACCCGGCCCGCCTCGCCGCGCCGAGCCTTCCTTCCACCGGCTTCGGGACCGCCTGGATCGATTACGACAACGACGGCTGGCTCGATCTCCTGGCTGTCGATGGCGCGGTCACCGAGGTGGAGGAGCGGGTACGCTCCGGCGATCCGTATCCCTACGCGCAGACCCATCAACTGTTCCGGAACCTCGGGAACGGGCAGTTCGCGGACGTCAGCCGGGAGGCCGGTCCACCGTTCCGCCAGCTCGAGATCGGCCGTGGCGCGGCCTTCGGGGACGTGGACAATGATGGGGACACGGACGTGCTGATCGTGAATACCAACGGTCCGGTCCGCCTGTTGATCAACCAGACCGGCAACCGGCGCCCCTGGCTGGGATTGCGTCTCACCGGCAAACCGGCGGGCGCGCGCGCCACGCGGGACCTCCTGGGCGCCCGGGTGGGGGTGGTCCGCAAGAGCGGTCCGGTCCTCTGGCGGCGGGCCGCGACCGACGGCAGCTATGCTTCCGCCGGCGATCCTCGCGTTCTGGTGGGGTTGGGCGATGCCGCCGAGGCCGTAGCGGTCCGCGTGATCTGGCCGGATGGAACGGCCGAGGTCTTCCCGCCGCCTCCGCTGCGGGCCTATACGACGCTCGTCCAAGGGACGGGAAAGCCTTTCCTGGAGAAGGAGCAGGAGAAGAAACCGTGAGATTCCTGAGGTTCCGCTTCGCATTCGCCGGGCTGGTCCTGGCCGTTCCTCTCGCCGCCGCGCCGCCGCCGGCGATTCCGTCTCCGGACCTGTCGAGCCTCGAGCCGGCCGTTGCCCAGCAGATCCAGCAGCAGGAGAACGCGCTCGAGGAGCTGTACACCCGCGATCCGGATCCCCGGGAGCTGGCCGGGGCCTGGGCCGACCTCGGAACGTACTTCCACGCCTACAAGCTGACCGGTCCGGCGGAGGAGGCGTACCGCAAGGCCATGGAGCTCGATCCCAAGGATCCCCGCTGGCCGCACCTGCTGGGCGGCCTGCTCCAGGACGCCGGCCGGCTCGACGACGCCGTCACTGCCTATGGCAAGGCGCTGGAGCTGGCGCCGGAGGACGAGCCGGCGCTGGTGCATCTCGGGGAGATCCATTTCCTCCAGGCGCACCGGGAGGCGGGGGAGGCGGTGCTCAAGAAGGCGCTCGCCATGGCTCCCGAGGATGCCGCGGCGAACGTGCTCCTCGGGCAGGCCGCCCTGGAGCGCGGCGACTTCCGCGAAGCCGCCGACCGCCTGGAGACGGCGCTTCGCGGGGCCCCCGGCGCGAACCGGCTCCACTATCCGCTGTCGCGGGCCTACCGCGGCCTGGGGGACACCACGAAGGCGGACGAGCACCTGGCGAAGGTCGGCCCGGTCGGAGTCCGGGCGGCCGATCCCATCCTCGACGGCGTCGAGAGCCTGCGCACCGGAGAGCGGGCCCGCCTGGAGAGCGGCAAGCGAGCCTACAACGCCGGCCGTTTCGCCGAGGCGGTGGAGGAGCTTCAGAAAGCCTTGAAAGCGCGGCCGGAGAGCGTCGAGGCACGGATCAATCTCGCCGCGGCCCTGGCCCGCCAGGGAAACGTGGACGAGGCGATCGCGAAGCTGCGCGAAGCCGTGGAGCTCGAGCCCACCAACCCGACCGCCCAGTTCAATCTGGGTCTCCTCCTGGCCATGACCGGGCCATCCTCCGAGGCGATCGATCATCTCGCCGCCGCCGTAGCCGCCCGGCCGCAAGACGCCGAGGCGCACCGCGAGCTCGCACGGCTGTTGCGCGACGCGGGCCGTTACGACGAGGCCCTGAAAGAGTACGGGCACGCGGTGGACCAGGCGCCGGCGGACGACGCCGCCCGGCTCGGCAGGGCGGAGACCCTCGTCCGGACGGGCCGGTACGGCCAGGCGCGCAACCTCCTGGAGGAAGACCTGAAGGCGCTGCCGCAGAGCGGCGTCCTGACGCAGGGCCTGGCCCGCCTGCTCGCCGCCTGTCCCGATCTCTCGGTCCGCAACGGCGCCCGCGCCCTGGAGCTGGGGCTCGCGACCTGGAACGCGCAGCCTCTCCCCGTCCACGCCGAGACCGTGGCCCTGGCCTGGGCCGAACTCGGCCGCTGCGAGCAAGCCGCCCGCTGGGAACAGACCGCCGTCGACGCGGCGCAGAAGGCGGGCTATCCGGAGCAGGCCCTGGGGGAGATGAAGAAGGTGGTGGAGCGCTTCGGACGCGGAGGGACGTGCCGGCCGTAGTGGCCGCGGGCCCCGCGATGACCCTCGACGCTCCAGGCGGCGCTCTCCCGGAGAGCCGTGCGTCCGTGCAGCGGGTGCTCCTCGGCGCCGGCTGCGTGGCGGCCGTTCTCGCGCTCGTCTACGGCTATCTCCGGCTTCTGAGCCAGCCTGTGGAATGGCTGCTCGGCCTCGTCCCGGACGACGCCTTCTACTACCTCCAGATCGCCCGCCATCTCGCGGCGGGCCACGGCTCGACGTTCGACGGTGTCCATCCGACCAGCGGCTACCACCCTGGCTGGATGATGCTTCTCGTCCCGCTCGCCGCGGTTGTTGAGGACGCGGGGATGCTGCTGCGCGGCGCCCTGGCCCTGGAGCTCCTCCTGCACCTCGCCACGTCCGTGGCCTTGATCGGCCTGTTCCGGCGCTACGCCTCTCCCGGCGTCGCATGGATCGGTGCACTCTGCTGGTTCGCCAACCCTCTGGCGATCCTCCTTTCCTTCCAGGGAGTCGAGTCCGCTCTGTATACCCTGACCCTCGTCCTGGTCATGCGCTCCGTGATCCGCTTCGTCGAATCGCCTGACGACGCGGCCCTGCTGCCCCAGATCCTCCTCGGCGGCGCGCTCGCTCTCTGCTTCCTCGCGCGCACCGAGGCGGGAATCCTCGCTCTCCTCACCTGCGGATTCGCACCGCTGCTCCGTGGTTGGAAACCATGGGACCGGCGTGCGCTGCGTTCCGCCGTGCTGATCGGAGCCGTGTTCGTTGTCGGGATCGCTCCCTGGTTCCTCTGGTGCTGGCTTGCCACGGGGTCGCCCTGGCAGGGCAGCGGCGTGATGAAGGCGCTCTGGGGAGCGCAATACCTCGGTCCCCTGAGCACCGGCGAGCGGGTGGGTTTCGCCCTGAAGGTGATCACACGGTTCTGGCTGGTCGCGCCCTGGCTTCCCACCCTCGGATCGCCGTTTCAAGGGATCAACACGTTTTCCTGGGCCGGAATGGCTCCGGCCGCCGCCGGTCTGTTGCTCGCCGCCCGCCGCGTCGAGGACCGGCCGTTGATCTTCTGGTCCGCCTGGCTGCTCCTCGTCACGGTCGCGACCGCGGCGGTCTACGGGCTCTTCTACTGGGACATCCAGGTCTGGTACCGAGCCCAGCCGGCGATCGTGCTCTTCGTCTTGTGCTACCTCTGGATCGCCCGCACAGGCACCGTCCTGGCCGGCCGCTGGCGCCTGGTTTTTCGCGTCGTGGTGCCGCTCCTGCTGCTGGCGCTCTCCGTGCGGGAGGCCTGGTCGTTCTACAGCCATCCGCCGATCATCTACCCCTGGCAGCGCGACTTCTTCACCTCGCAACCGGAGCTCGAGAAGCTCGTACCGCCCGGCGAATCCATCGGCTGCTTCAACGCCGGAATCCCCGCTTTCTTCAGCCGGCGGCGGATCATCAACCTGGACGGCTTGGCCAACGGATCGGTGGTGCCGTACTACCAGGCCCGCAACCTCGACCGCTATTTCGTCGACGAGGGGATCCACTACATCGCGGACGAGCCCCTATCCCTGGAGCGGGCGCAACCCTTCATGCGCCACCCTCCGCGCCTGCGCCTCCTGGCCGCGGTGCCCCTGCACGGCTGGCCCGCTCCCTACCGCGCGCTCTGGCGGCTGGAGCCGTGACACCCCCGGCATTCTGTTGCGTGATACCGCGAGCCTACCGTAGACATCTTCGCGCTCCTTCAGGTAAAATTGACGCTGATGAGAGCAAAGGAGGCTGATCTGCTCCGCAGTATCCACCGCGAGTTCCCCCCCGACGTGGCCGATCGGTACCGCGCGCTCATGGAAAAGCGACGGGCTGAGACACTGACCGATTCCGAACACGCCGAATTGATCCGCCTCACGGACAAGAGAGAGCAGTTCCAGGCCGAACGCATCCAATCGCTGGCCGAGCTGGCCCATCTGCGCCACACCTCGCTTGCAGAGCTCGCCGAGGATCTCTTCACCCCGGCTTGAAAACCCGGGGCTACCAGAGGCCGTCCCTCCGGGACGGAGACTCGACACGCTTCGGCTCTCTCCGTCCCGCAGGGACGGCCATTTTCTAGCCCCGGGCTTTCAAGCCGGGGAGTTCTCCCCCAGGCCCCGCCGCAGCTCCTCCCATTTCGCCAGCTCGCGCAGGGTCTTCCTCTTGTACCAAACCCCCCAGGCGAGATAGACGGCAGGGTACAGAATGAGAAAGCCAAAAAACTCGATCCATTTCGCCACAGAGGGAGCGACCGGACGGGACAGCAGAGCCCAGGTCCCCCAGATCGCGATGAACGAGACACCCCCGCCCAGGAGCTTGGGGAGAAAACGCACGGTCCGCAGCTTGCGGCGGCAGCGCTCGATCGAGAGATCGACGAAGGTGGTGGTCGACTCCGCAGCCGGCCACCAGGTGCCACGGCGGTTCCGGAAGCTGTAGAAGAACGCCACGGCGAGCAGGACCACGGAGCCGATCAGGGCGAAGAGATCGGCCGGCTGCCGGAGATCCAGGACGTGGAGCAGCAACGCCATGACCCCCGCGGCAATGGCGACTTCGGAGACCGCGAGGAGGATCAGCAAGTAGCCGTGCCGCTTCACCTTGCGCCGGATGCGCCGCCGGACCTCGTCCGGCAGAGGGGCAGGAGGCTCTCCCGTCGCCTCGGACTGCCAGGTTTCCATGAGGTCGCGCCATTCAGGGTCGGTCGGCCTGCTCATCTCCGGCTCCCTTCGGTCTCCAACGCCTGGCGCAGCAGCTTGCGCGCGCGGGTCAGGCGGACGGCCACATTGTTTTCGGTGATTCCCAGGACGTCTCCGATCTCCCGCTGGCTCAATCCTTCGAGGCTGAGGACGACCACCTGCCGCGCCGTCAGGGGAAGCTGGCGCACCGCTTCCCGCAGCCGGTCGCGGCGCTCGCCCTCGTGAAGCTCGCTCTCGGGGTCCAGGCGCGGATCGGCGAGATCCTCGGCCTCGTCCAGATCCGCGGTGACCGAGCCCCTCGCCCGCCAGCCATGGGTGAGCCCGCGGTTGTGGGCGATGCGGAAGGCGAACGTCCGCTCGGAGGCCTCTTCGCGGAAGCGCGGGAGGGCCTGCCAGAGGGCGAGACAGATTTCCTGGAACAGGTCCTCCCGGCGGGACGGATCGGCTTCGTAGACCGCCGCCACGCGTCGCAGGGCGGGCCCGTGCTCTCGCAGGATGCGATCGTAGCGCTCTTCCAGGTCTCGAGCCAAAGAGGCCTCCGTGTGTGCCCGGGAGTCTATCTCGGGCACACCGAGAAGGACGGCGTCGACCTCACCGGCCGAGGACGATCCGTTCATGACGCAACAGCCGCGCGGTGATCGCGATGCAGACTACGGTGAGTGCCACGGTCGCCCCCGCGGTCAGCGCCTGGACCGCTGGCGCGGCGGCCTTGCCGTACAGGAGATCCCGCATCAGGACCTGCTGCGCGAGGATCGGCACGGCTCGCATCCACGGCTTTGGCTCGAAGCTCTGGAACGAGAGGAGAAGGCCTGGAATCATCGGCAGCAACATCAACAGCGAGAGCTGGGTCTGGGCCTCCTTGAAGCTGCGCGCAAAGAGAGCGATGAGCATCTGGAGCGCCGGCGCCAGCAACGCCAACGGGAGGAGGAGGGCGAGGAGCCGCAGCGCATCGTCGACGCTCAGCGCAACCGGGATGTCCATCTTCTGCAGCCGGTCCCAGCGCAGCACCAGAAACGAGAAGAGCAGGGTCAGCAGGACGGCGAACAGGTTGAAGAGCACGGCGGCCATCCACTTGCCCGTCACCAGATCCAGCCGCGGCACGGCGTGGACCAGGAGCGTCTCGAGCGAGCCCCGCTCGCGCTCGCCGGCGGTCGTGTCGATCGCCACGTTCATGCCGCCGATGAAGGCTGCCATGAGCAGGAAGATCGGAAACGTGGCGAGAGCGAAGGCGGCGCGCGACGCCGCGGACGAGAGGTCCACCTCGGAGAGCCGCACGGGGCTCACGACCTCGGGGCTGATCCCCCGCGCGGAGAGGCGCAGCCCGGCGACCTGCGAGCTGTAGCGTTCGAGGAGCTTCTCGACCCGCCGGACCGGAGCACTGGAGCCCAGCCGTGAGGCGTCGTGCACCAGCTCGACCCGCGCCGGCCGGGAGGCGCGAAAATCCTTTCCATAGTCTCGCGGGATCACCAGCGCGAGCTTCAGGTCGCCGCTGCGCACCGCAGCCTGGATGTCTGTCGGCGGCTGCGCCACCTCCACGCCATTCTGCTCCAGATAATGGATCAGCGAGGGCGCATTCCCGGCACCGGCCACGGCGAGCTTCAGGGGTCCGTCGTCGCTGGTCTTCGCGACCGTGGTGAGCGCCATGGCCAGGACCAGCGGCCCGAACAGCGCAAAGCTGAGAGCGGACATGAGCGAGCGGCGGTCGCGCGCCGCGTCGAGTGCTTCCTTGGCGAATACGGCCAGAGCTTTGGCGGTCATGTCCCCAGTCCCTCCTCGGTCCCGATCAGTTGGACGAACGCGTCTTCCAAATTGGTCTTTCCGGTCCGCGCCGGGAGCTCCTCCGGCGTCCCCTCGGCCACCACCCGGCCGCGGGCGATGATCACCACCCGGTCGCAAACCGCCGAGACCTCCTGGAGGATGTGGGTGGAGAACAGCACACATTTCCCTCCGTCGGCGAGCTCGCGCACATAACTCCGCATGGCGCGCGTGCTCGGCACGTCGAGCCCGTTCGTCGGCTCGTCGAGAACGACGTTCTGCGGATCGTGGATCAGGGCGCGGCCGAGGGCGATCTTGCGGCGCTCGCCCTGCGAAAAGCCGGCAGACCGCCGGTCGGCGATCCCCTCCATTCCGAGCCGCTCGATCAGCGCCGCCGTCCGTGCCTCCGCCTCCCCGGCCGAAAGCCCCTGGAGGCGCGCCGCATAACGCAGATGCTCGCGGGCCGTCAGCCGGCCATAGAGGCCGGGAGCATCAGGGAGCACCCCGAGCCGCTGCTGTGCCGCGAGAGGATCGGCTGCGGCCACCGTGCCGTCCACCACCGCCTGCCCGGAATCCGGCTGCAACAATCCATACAGCATGCGGAGCGACGTGGTCTTGCCCGCCCCGTTGGGACCGAGCAGAGCCGTCACCGAGCCATCGCGCGCCGTGAACGAAACGTCCTCGACAGCCACGGTCTTGCCGAAACATTTATAAAGCCCTTGTGCTTCGATCATCGCGTTCTCCTTACGGCGCGGTCCCTGAAGGATCGATCACGAACGGCGGCCGGCGGACCTTCTGGACGCATGAGGCGTCGAGCCCGGCCGCGCTCCCCTTTTCGATGAACTCGGCGATCAGGTCCGGCATGCAGCCGGTCGTGGATGTGTTGTGGCCGGTGCCGGGGACGACGATGTGGAAGGCACCGGGGAAGTGGGTCTTCATCACCTCGCCCCAGCGCGGCGGCGTGACCGGATCGAGATCGCCGGAGAGGATCAAGGTTGGGATCTGGAGCGGTTTGATCTGATCGCTCCCGGCGGGCAGAGGGCCGCGAGGCCAGTGCGAGCACATCTTCCGCCACTCGTCGATCTCGGAGCGCCCCAGGAAGGTACCGTGGACCTCGCGGTCGGCTTCCGTGTCCGTGATGCGCTGGACGTCCTCGGTGCACATCACAGAGAGGGTCAGGCCCAGGCTCATAGTCTCCGTGGACCAGGCGGCGGTCTGCACGCTCAACGCTGCGAACGGAGAGAAGTCGCCCTGCGCCGCCGCGTGGACCACCGAGGGGACCATGCTGGCGTAGACCGGGACATAGAGCATGCCGCGGATGCCCGATGCGAAGGCCCCGCGCGACACGGTCATCTCCACAGGACGGCTGGTGCGCGGATGCCGGAGGCGGGTCCTCACCGGCGCCTGATCGAGACGGGCGAGGACCTCGCCGAGCTCCTCCCGCAGGCGGGGGAAGGCGGCATGGCAATCCGGCGCGGCGGCACAGTCGGCCAACAGGCGGTCGAGCGCCCGCTGGGCACCCCAGGCGTTGAAGAGCGGGAGCCTGATCTCGAACGGCGCGGCGCCGTCGAGCACGGCCGAGCGAACGTGCGCCGCGTGGCGCTGGGCATAGACCAGGGCGGCACGGGTGCCATAGGAGCCGCCCCACAGATTGATCCGCTCGTAGCCGAGGGCGGCTCGGACATCGTCGAGGTCGTCGGCGATGGTCTCTGATGTATAGAAGCGCGGATCGCCCTTGAGCCGCCTGAGGCAGGGCGTCGGGTCGATCGCTCCTTCGAGGAATTCGAGAGGATCGCCGAGGTCGCACTTGAGCGGGTTCGAATCTCCCGTGCCGCGGACGTCCACGAGGACGACGTCGCGGCTGCGGCGGACTTTTTTGAATGCCGCATCGACGAGCGCCGCGTAGCTCTTCGCCCCCTGGCCGGGTCCGCCGGCGAGGATGAACAGAGGATCGGGAGCGCTCTCGGGCCGCAGAGCCGGCACCACGGCGACCTGGAGGTCGATCGTGCGGCCGCTGCGGGCCCGGCGGTCCTCGAAGACCCGCACCGAGCCGCAGCGGACCTCCTCTGCGAAGTCCTTCAGATGGCACGGATGCAGGGCGATACGGTGGGGAGCCTCCCCGCGGCCCGTGGACGCCAGACCGTAGGCGGCCAGGGCGAGGACCGGGAGGAGGAACAGGACGCTCCAGCGCGCGGAGCGGGACAGCCGACCGGGTTCGGACATCTCCAGGATCTCCTCGGCGGGGGATCGATTTTCCGCCTTCTGTCCTGGGTAGTCTCGGGCGGGCGAGGAACCTTACAAGCCTCCCTCACGACTCGGCCGTAACAATTTCCCCGCCTGCTGCGCCTCAATGGCCAGAGCACGCAGCGGGCCACACCGGTCCGGCTGCTCCCGAGAGCGTTCTCGAGGGAATCATGAAAAAGACAACCATACTGCTGGCAGCTTTCGCCATGTCCTGTCTTGCCGGTCCTGCGATGTCTACGGAATCCGCCCATCTGCTCGGAGCTTCCTCTCCGACAGCCTTTTCGGGGAGAACCGGAGCGGAGAAGACTCTGTCGAAGCCGGCTTCGGAAAACGACGCCATCTTTGCCGTCGAGGTTTCCGAGCGATCGGACGATCCCTGCTTTTTGAAGGCCAGGTACCGGGATGTGGTGACCGGTGCGGAGGAGGGCAGCCTGCGGTTTGCCCGTTGCTCCGACAACAATGACAATGAAGGCAATAACAGCAGCCGCGCAACCGTCATCCTACCGGACGGGTCTTTCGTCACCGGGGTGCGCATCTGCTTGAGCTCGGACCGCGACAAGTTGAAGGGCATTCAACTCCTGGGCCGGGTTGGGGGCTGCCTCCTCGGGGAGGAGAGCATTCCCGTGTCGTCTTCGCCATGTTCCGGGATGGTCCATCTCGGCGGGATGGAGTACACGGTCTGCAACGAGACTCAGCCCACCTTCCGTGAGCTCGGTTGCGAGGAGCCGTCCGCGACGCTGAGTCGGTTCATGGAGCGCACGAACTGCAAGGGCTCGGAGAGAGGACCGGATCAAGATTGGGAATCCGAGGTCTCCTGTCCAGCCGGGATGGTGGCGACCGGGATGAGGCTCAGCACGCGCGATAGCGGGGGCGGACGCGCCATGATCGACGGTATCGCACTCGATTGCACCCGGTTGACCATCGGGGGGAGCTCGGGAAGCAGGCCCTGAGAGGGTATGTAGGCCGGGTTGAGGGCGCAGGATACGGTGAAGCCCGCCTTCCGCGGGGCGGGCTCAAACATGAACGTTATCGCACAACCGGATCGACCGGGCCACGCCGCGTTGCCTGGTGATGAAGCCTCGTTGCTCCAGCGTTTGCATCATCTGGTTCACCGCGGGAGCAGAAACAAGGAAGTGCCGCTGGATGTCGGACTCGGCGGGCGACCTGCCGAAATGGCGGATGTACTTGCCGATGAATCGAAGATACTCGCTCTGGCGCTGGGTGGGCTGGCTCGGGCCTGGCTGGCGGATCCCGATCTTGAGTCCATCCTCACAGGATTCGATGAGAAGGACGGTGCCATCGGTGAAATGAACACTGAGGTTCTGCCCTTCTGTGGCCGCCAGATGCGAGACTTCGCGTCCTGCCAGTTGCCGGGTCAGGACCTCGGATTGAGCTTGCTGCCTCATCACTCGATCGACGCCAGCTCGTAGAGATAGTCGACGTACGAGCGCACGGCGCCGTCCCAGCCCATGACCTTGGGATTCGACGATTCGATCACGGAGTACTCGTCGGGGGCATGGGCACCGCTGCCGTGTCCGAGGCCAAAATGGCCGGCGGGCATGTGGAGCGGCTCGCCGGTGAAGACGTATCCCGGATAGGAGCCCGCATTGCGGGGCCAGAGGATCGGATCGAGACCCGCGTGGCGGTAGACGGTGAGCTGGGCTCGGATCACGGCGGCGTCCGCCGGCGTACTGGACGGATCGTAGCCGCCGCTGGGGTTGACCTCGATGTCGCCGAAGCCGCGCTTGGCCAGATGCGCCTTGAGAGCCACGATGGCGCCGTCGTACGTCATGTCCGGCACCAGGCGGAGGTCGAGCTTGGCGACGGCCCGGTGGGGGAGCACGGTCTTGCCGCCCGGTCCCGTATAGCCGGCGACCAGCCCCTCGATGTTGACGGTGGGCGTGAAGAGGAACTGCTCCAGCGAGGCGCGCCAGGGCAGATCGTGCGCCCAGCGGTCGGCCGATAGGGATTTCTTCGTGGTGGCCTCGTTGAGACGCGCGGCCGCGGCATCGAGCAGAGCCTTCTGCTCGGCGGAGGCCGCCCGCGCGGCGTCCGCGAAGCCGTCGATGGCCGGATCGCCGTCCGGGGTGACCAGGGTGGCCAGCGCCTGCACGAGGTGGAACGCCGGGCTGTCGAGCCGTGCCCGGTTGCTGGAGTGGACGTCCTTCTTCGGACCGCGGCCCCACTTCTCGCCGCTCGCCACGAGCTCCAACTCGACGACGCCCTTGGCGCCCAGCGTCACCAGCACGGTACCGTCAGGGTCCTGGGACGCCGAGGGCATGAAGATGCCCATGCAGCGCTTCAGAGCGGCGGTCACCTCGGGACGCCGCACGACCTGGGGGAAGTGCGGTGAGCCGATCTCCTCCTCACCTTCCGCGACGAGCACGAGGTTGACCGGCAGCTTCTTTCCCGCCCCCTGGATCGCGTGCAGGGCCGCCAGGAATGCCGCCTCCGGCCCCTTCTGGTTCACGGCGCCGCGGCCGATCAGGGCCTTGCCGAAGCCGGGCTTGTCGACCAGTGCGGCGTCCCACGGCGGCGAGGACCATTCCGAGGGATCGACCTGCTTGACGTCGTACATGAAGTACAGGCCGACCGTCCTCGGCGCACCGGCATCGAGCGTGGCGAACACGCCGGGCTGCCCGTCGGTCGGCACGCGCGTGACCTGCTGGAAGCCGGCCTCTCGCGCCATGCGCATCATGAGGTCGCATCCCTCGTTCATCCCCCGGTTCTCGGCGGCGATCGAAGGCTGCCGCACCCACTCCTGGAGACGCTGGACCCCTTCTGCGTGGCGCTTCACGATCTCTGCCTGGACGGCATCGAGGCTGTCGTCGGAATAGAGGAAACGGGGAAGGGCGAGCACTGCCGCCGAAGCGGCCGTCGCCCCGAGGAAGTCGCGGCGAGTGAATGGAGCCATGGAGCGGAGTGTAGCGCAAGGACCCGCGATGCGGCGCCCCAGGCCCGTCGGCGGCTCTTTACAGCGAGGGACGGCAGGAAAGCCATTTATAATTCCCGGCATGTCCTGGATTCCTGCTCTCGCGGTCCTCGCGCTTCTCCTGATTGCCGGCTCGCTCCTGTATTTCTGGCGAGCCGCGCGAGCCCGCTCCAAGGTGCGGGCGGCCGAGGAGGTTGCCTGGTTCGAAGGTCGCGTCCGGGAGCTCCGGAGGCGTCAGGATTCCCTCCGCGCGCGCCTCGCGAGCGCCCTGGCACTATTCGACCACTATCTGAATCAACGGTGGTCTCTCGGACATCAGATGGACAGGCTTGGCTACGAGTACGGGCCCAGGGAGAACAGCTTTGCCGCGTTGGTCGAGACGACCCTTCAACATCGGATGCTCGGCCTCGCGGATGCGCGCCATCAATTGCCATACCTCTTGAGCCTGGTCCAGCACGAGTCGAGCAACCTCGAGGCCGAGAGGCGCTTTGTCGCGGACGAAGCAGAGGAGCTCCGACGCCTGCTGGAGGCCAAGCCCCGTCTGAAGGCCGATCTCGAAGGCGAAGCGACAGTACAGGATCTCCGGCTGAACGGCCTTGCCGAATTGCGGGAGGCGGTGCAGCGCGAGCTGGAATCCCTGCCTCGTGTGGACGAGCATCGGAGACGTCTGCAGGAACGCTCGCTGGAGCTCGAGCTGCAATTGGCACGAGAACGGAGAGAAGAGCCGGTTGCCTTCGCGGCGCCATCGGAGGAAGAGCTGCTCCGGCTCCGGCAGCTCGCCGAGACCACGGACCGCCTCCGCCGCCTGACGGAGGAGCTGGAGCACGAGAGCGTGCCCCGCCTGGATAGGCTGGAATACGAGATCCACCGGGTAGAGCAGATCGAGGCGCGATGGTTGGAGAGGCTGGAGAGCGAGCGGAAACAGATGGAGGAGGAGCGTCTGGCGGCCCTCGCGGCACCGCGGCGATCTCCCGGGCCTACAGAGCGGACCGATCGGACCCCGTCGCGGCATCCCGTCCTTCTCCAGAGTCTCTGGCCGCGGCGGGTCCGGCGCGCGGAATGGCAGACCCTGCTGGTCTATCTCGCCGCCGGCCCCGCCGGCCTCGCCGAAGCCGAAGCCGACGCCCGGCGCCGCCTCCGCGCTCCTTTGGAAACGTATGCCGCGAGCGCCGCCGCAGCCCGCCGGCCGATTCCGCAAGGGACTCTCGTCACCGTGGTTCCCGAGCTGCCGTCCTTCCGCTTCAATCCTCCGTTCGCCACCCTTCTCTGGCTGGAGGACTGGCATTGCGCCGAGATCCGCATGCAGGCCCTGCCCGAAGCCGAGCCGGGAAAGACGGTCGAGGGCCGGGTCGCCTTTTTCATCGGGCCGCTCCTGATCGGCGAGAACGATCTAGAGGTCGAGGTCGTGGACGGCTCGGAGGGCGCCATCGATTCGCATCCGCAGGAACGGGCGAGCCGGACGCCGCTTCCGGGACGGAGCCTCGCGGCGGCCTACCGGTCGATTTTCGTCTCGTACTCCCATGCGGACTCCGAGATCGTGGATCGCCTAGAGGCCGCTTATCGAGCCCTCGGGGACTCCTACTTCCGCGACGTCGAGATCCTGCGCAGTGGGGAGACGTGGAGCCCGGCACTGCTGGCGAAGATCCGTGAAGCGGATGTCTTCCAGCTCTGCTGGTCGGAGGCCGCCCGCGCTTCGCGCTTCGTCGAACAGGAGTGGCGCCACGCGCTCGGCCTGGAGAAGGAGCGCTTCGTCCGGCCCATGTACTGGCGAAAGCCCCTTCCCGACCCGCCGACGGAGCTCGCCGACCTGCACTTCACCTATGTGGAAATGGACCGTTCGAGGCTGGTCTGACCCAGAGTCAAATCGAAGCGCATGCGGCTCGGGAGGTTAGAATGCTCGAGATATTGGGCTTGGTGCTTGCACTCGGGGCGATCGCTGGTTTCGCTCGGGGCAGGGGCGCGTCACCGGTGATCGTCGTCAGCGTTGGACTGATCGGGTTTCTCTTGATCTACTTTGGCGGTGGTCTTCTGGTTTCGTCCGAGGACGCCCACCTCGCTATTCTCCTGTGTGCTTGGGGCTGGGTTGGTGCCGTCGCTCTGTATGTGAGGTTCATCGTTGGAAGAGGGCGCCCCAGCCCGACTGGATCTTGGATTTGCACTAACTGCAGCTATACCAACGGCCAGCATGCGAACATCTGTGAGGCATGCCAGCAGCCCTGGACGCCTCCGCAGCCGGCAGGCGACTAAGGCTCCGGCGATTGGAATCGGCTAGAATCGGCATCGTGGACCTCACATTCCGAGACGCAGAAACCGCCGACGCGCTGTGCATCGGCGTCCTGGCAACCCAGGTCTTCCTGGACACGTATGCCACCGACGGCATCCGTCCGTCTGTGGCGCGAGAGGTCCTGGAGCACTTTTCCACCGGCGCGATCTCGGCGTTGCTGTCGGATCCCGCGACGGCTTTCATCGTCGCCGAGTCCTCAGGCCACATGGTTGCGTTTGCCCAGATGACCTATGGCTCGACCCACGAATCGGTCGCCGCGGGGAACACCGCAGAGCTGAAGCGGCTCTACGTTCAAGAACGGTTCTCCGGAAAGGGGATCGGAGGCGCGCTCCTGCGCCGCGCGGAGGCTCTGGCTGCAGAGCAGGGGGCCTCGACCATATGGCTCACCGTGTGGGCCGGGAACCGCAGGGCTCTCGCCTTTTATGTCAGGCAAGGCTACAAGGACGTGGGTGCGAGCACGTACGTCTTCGAAGGCGAGCAGTACGAGACTCGAATCTTCGTCCGAGAACCGCTCTGATCGGACCGAATCGTGACGGGTTTGTCGATTTCGGGCTTCCTCGTTCGACTACCCAGTGAACCCGGTCATTGCCGGCCGGGACGGACCAACCAGGGAGGAAACGCCAATGCCGACTCTTCAAAGGATCACCCCGTGTCTGTGGTTTGACGATCAGGCCGAGGAGGCCGCTGAGTATTATGTCGGGATCTTCAAGAATTCTCGGATCAGCAACATCGGCCGGTACGGAGAAGCGGGGCGGGAGATCCACAGAAGAGAGCCGGGAAGCGTCATGATCGTGGAATTCGAGCTGGACGGGCAGACGTTCACCGCGCTCAACGGCGGCCCGCTGTTCAAGTTCAACGAGGCCGTCTCGTTTCAGGTCCGCTGCGAGACGCAGGAGGAAGTGGACTACTACTGGGAGAAGCTCACGGCAGGCGGGGATGAAAAGGCTCAGCAGTGCGGCTGGCTCAAGGATAAGTTCGGCCTCTCCTGGCAGGTGGTCCCCACCATCGTGCCCGAGCTCCTCAACGATCCCGAGTCCGAGAAATCCCAGCGGGCCTTTTCGGCCATGATGCAGATGAAGAAGCCGGATATCGCGGCGATGCAGCGGGCGTACGAGGGGGAGTAGGGGAGGGGCGAGAAGGCCCTGCGGCGGCGAGGGAGGGGCGCCGCCGCAGGGGGATACACAGGGGAAGGGATCAGTGGCCGGGGCCGACGACGCGGATGCGATCGGTCAGCTCCCCGTCCTTGCCGGCCGCTTTGAAGCGGATGGTGATCTCGTGCACCTCGCCGCGCTTCGGCGTGTCCAGGGTCGCAAAGGCGTCGTCCATGGCGAAGAAAGCGCGGACGTGGTTGCCGTTGCGGCTCGCGCGCAGGGCCGGCAGCGGGTCGGCATCCGTATCGGTCCCCACGAGCTCGATGCTGTCGAGGTCGATGTCCGCCAGGCCATCGCCGCGGATGAGGGCGCTCACCGTGCCGTGGCTGTTGTGCGCCCAGTTCATGTTCCAGGAGTCGGGCTGGATGGCGAGGTCGAGGTCCGCTTCTTCTTCGCCGTCGTCATCGCCTTCGCCGTCGTCCGGACCGACGATCCGTACGTTGTCGGTGAGGCTCTTCTTGGTGTTGTCGTCGCCCATGGTGAATTCGATCGCCACCTCGTGCACCTCGCCGGCCTTCGGCGTGTCGAGGCTCGCGATCGCGTCGTCCTTGGCGAAGAAGGCGCGGACCTGGTTGCCCTGGCGGGTCGCGCGGAGCGCCGGGACCGGAGCCTCGGCGTCGTCGGTGCCGACGAGGACGATGCTGTCGAGGTGGATCAAGCCGAGATCGCTGCCGCGGATCAACGCCGAGACGGTGCCTTCACTATGCGAGTAGTTGGTGTTCCAGACGTCGGGCTGCAGCGCGACCGAGAGATCGCTGCCCGGCTTGTGGCCGCCTCCGTTGCCTCCGCCTCCATGTCCATTGCCGCCCCCGTGTCCGTTGCCACCGCCATGGGCGGCGTCGAACGCCGGCTCGGCGGCGCCGGAAATCTGGGGAAGCCAGAGACTGGCAAGGGCCGCAAGGGCGACCACGAGAACGAGAAGCGGGAGATGCTGGCGGTGTCGTTGGAGCGTGTTCATGGTGTTCTCATTCCTCCTGGGACATCTCAGTTGCAGCCAGGGTACTGCTGCCGCGCGGGGGAGCGCTGTCATGTGCACCACGCAAGTCCTGTGAAGTTGTCCACACACTTCACCCGCCCCCCGGACTCAGATTGGCCATGCAACAACCGCGCCCGCCATGCTATAAGGGGATCGATGAGGACGATGGTGCAGCTGGCCCGGGTTCCAGTCGCGGCTCTGCTTTTCCTGCTGGCGTTCTCGCCCCCTATGGCCGCCGCACCACCGAGTCCGTTGTTGATCTGGCCGGGATACCTTCTCGAGCTGCCGCCGGGGTACTGCGTCGGGCTTTCGAAGGGCGCTGATTTCGACGTCTACTCCGTGCGCAGCGCATCCGAGGCTCCCGTGCTCGCCGGCGTCTACGCCGGGTACGCGCCGAGCTTCCACCCCGACTGCGAGAAGCCGACGAGCCGCACGTGGAACGCCAACGGGCTCTCGTTCGAGTCGGTGCGCGGCACGGGCGGCTGTGCGGAATTTCTCGTTCACGACGCCACGAACACAGAGAGAGGTTTTCTTCACATCTGGTTCGGACCGGCCGCGCAAGATCATCCGCAGCTGGCGGAACGATTGATCGCGTCAGTCCATCCCGCCCGCATGCCGGTCAAGGATTCTGCCGAGCCCCCGCAGTGCAACTGAGCGTCGCGCGTCGGACAATGGAACCGTCGCTTACCCCCCTACCCCCTCCAGCGGATTGAACGGCGCCTGCTTGTAGCCAGCGGGGGGCTCGTAGGTGCCGGGGGTGGCGTCGCGGGTCTCTACGGTGACGAGCTCTTCGCGAGTGTTGAAGCGGGCTCCCATGGCCTCGACCTTCTCTTCGCGGAGGACCGGGAAACCATCCAGCTTCTCCAGGGCGCTCACCCAGGACCCGCTGCCCGGCTGGAGGGCGGCCAGGGTCGACGCCAGACGGTTCAGGGCGGACCAGTCCGGGACGTCCTTGCTCAGCCAGAGCGTGCTGGCGATCTTCATCCCGGTGGCGTTGGTGATGTCCATCCGCAGCTTCTTGGCGTTCCAGGTGCCCACGGTGCGCGTCTCTCCGCTGGGCTCAACCTGGACGGTGAGCTTCATCTGCTGCGCCCAAACGGCTCCCGCCTGCTCGCTCCCCTTGGGCATCAGGCGGACGAAGTCGACCGGCAGGGTCAGCTCGCTCCAGGTCTTGTCCGCATGGCGGATGACATAGAGCTTGTTGCGGTCGAGGCGGAGGATGGACGTGACCTCCCCCTCGTCGCGGCGGAGCTTGTCCGCGCCCACCCAGATGCGGACGTCGGTGTCCTTGGCCGGCTGGCTCTCGCCCGCCACCTGGAAGGCGTCGACGTGGCTTTTCAAGGTCAGCAGGGAGTCGGCGGCGGCGGGAACGGCGCACGCCAGGAGGAGCACGAGCAGGGGGAGGAGACGTCGCGGCATGGTGTGTCCTTATTAGAAGAGCCCGCAGGGTAGCATGTCAGGCCTTCCTCCGCACATACAGCAGCTTCTCCACCTCGGCCACCACCTCCCCCTCCGCGTTCCGCACCTCGACGGTGAAGACCGGCTCGACCTTGCCGTCGCGGTCGGCGGCGGCGCGGATCTCGGCGATCTGGTCCGGCGGTATGTGGAAGGTGGCTCGCACGGTGCCTTTCCCGGGACGGCGGAAGCGGATGGTCGCGGCTTTGTCCCAGACGATGTAGTCGCGGCCGAGCTGCTGGACGAGGATCAGCATGTAGAACGGATCGCACATGGCATAGAGCGAGCCGCCGAAGTGGGTCCCGACGTAGTTGCGGTTCCACCAGGTCAGCTTCATCCGCACGTCGAAGGTGGTGATGTCCGGCGTGACGCGGACCCTTATGCCGGCCCCGAGGTAGGGGGGATAGAGCTGGAGCAGCCGGATCAGCCAGCGGGGGTTGAGGAGGGGCATGAAGAGGAGGATAGATCGGCCAGGTCCACCTCGGCCAGATAGGCCTCCTCCAGGCTCGGCTCGACCGGCTCGCCGGCCAGCGGTTGGCCGGGCCGGGCCACGGCGCGGATCTCGATCCCCTCCAGCCGGCGGACCCGGGCGGTGATCCGGTACCGGTGGCCGATCTCCGCCAGGAGAGCGTCGTCGATGACGGTGCGGAAGACGCGTCCGCGGGCGCGGGCCACCAGCTCCTCGGGCGTGCCGTCGAAGCGCAGCCGGCCGCGGTGGAGCAGGAGGATGCGGCGGGCCGCGGCCTCGACGTCGCTGGCGATGTGGGTCGAGAAGAGGACGATGCGGTCGGCCGCCTGCTCCAGGAGAATCTGCCGGAAGCGGCCGCGGGATTCGATGTCGAGACCGGTCGTGGGCTCGTCGACGATGAGGATCGGGGGTCTACCCAGGAGTGCGCGGGCGATGCCGATCCGCTGCCGCATGCCGCCCGAGAAGTCGCGCACCTTGCGGCCGGCGTGCTCGGCGAGGTCCACGGCGGCGAGCCAGCGCTCGACCTCGGCCCGCCGCTCCCGCGCATCGGCGATGCCGTGCTCCAGCGCCCAGTGGTCGAGGAACTGCGCGGCGGTGAAGTCCGGATAGGCGTTGAATTCCTGCGGCAGGAAGCCGATCCGCCGCCGGTATTCGGCCAGGTCATCGGCGCTGACCGGCACGCCGCGGAAGAGGACGTGGCCGCGGGTGGGATCGAGGAGACCGGTGAGGATGCGCAGGAGCGTCGTCTTGCCGGCGCCGTTCGGGCCGAGCAGGCCGACGATGCCCGGCTCCAGCCGGAAATTCATCGCCGAGAGCGCCCTGACGCCCGAGCCATAGGTCTTGGTGAGGCCGCGGACCTCCAGGAGCGAGGGACCCGGCTCGCTCCAGACGGGCGGCTGCGCGCGCCGGCGGACCTCTTCCGGATCGCGGTTGCGCCAGCGGGCCGCGGCGAGCCGCAGCGGCGGCGTGATCAGGGCCGTGGCCAGGAAGACGACGCCCGCCGCCACGCCCGCAGCGCGCAGGGGAATGACCCAGCGGTAACGGATCGAGTCGGCGCCGAGAGTCGGCACGGCAAGCAGGAGGACGGTGGGGAGGGCGGCGGCAAGGAGCCAGGGGGTCTCGCGGCGCACAGAGCGCCAGAGGCGGGAGGGACCCTCACCCCCTAGCC
>DASPXX010000131.1:0-4847 GCA_035637095.1 Thermoanaerobaculia bacterium | reverse complement strand
GGCGGCTGAAGGGCTCCGGGCGGTACTCCTCGCGATACGGCTGGGTGATCGAGCCGAAGCAGGCCACCCAGTCCTCCGAGTCATAGAGCCGGTAGGCATAGTTGATCACGTGCCCCATCTCGTGCCGCAGGTAGCGCAGGATGTCGGCCCGGCCCATCCCCTCCACATGGCCGGTCCGCTCGGCGTGCAGGCGCGTCAGCTCCGGATGCGCCAGATAGAAAGGAATGGCGATCGCCACCGTGCCGAACGGCACGCCCCACTCGCTCGACAGGTAGAAGCGCGGCCGCACCCGGCGGATGTCCGCCCGCTCCAGCTCGCGGCCGAATTCCTCGACGACCGGCGCGAGCGCCGTGCCCTCGATGCGCAATCCGAGGTCGCGGATCGGGCGGGTCGAGAGGTGGGGCTCCTCGAAAGTGGTCTCCATCAACCGGTGCCCGCCATGTCGCTCTCCAGCTTGCGCAGGTCGGCGAGGATGGCGTCGCGGCCGTTGCGGTTCTGGAGGGCGTGGAAGAGCTGGATCTGCCAGTCGCTATTGCGCATGTCCTGGCGGGACTGGATGAAACGGAGGCTGCCGGCAAAGTTGCCGGCGATGCGGAAATCCGCCGGCTGTGCCGCCACCAGGGTGATCAGGGAGCCGAGATGCTCCGGCGCGTCCTTGCTGCCGGTGGCGAGTGCGGTGGCGATCTCGTAGCCCATCAGGGAGACGCGGATCCCGGGGGGCAGCCCGGTCGCCTTCCCGCTCAGTCCGACCGCCCGGATGCGGCTCTCCGCCAGGCGTCCCGAGGCGTACAGGTTCTCCAGGTTGAGGATCTGGACGTCCAGGTCGTCCGGATGGCGTTCGAGCCATTTGGCGGTGAGGGTCGCGGCATCGGCCGGGCGTTCCAGACGGCCGCCGAGCAGGCTGACGTAGGTGAGGAGCGCGCGGCGATTGTCGGGGTCCTTGTCGGTGACCTCCTGGAGGACCGGGTCCGCGTCGTTGAACCTCTCCACGGCGAGCAGTACCCGGGCCTGGGCGAGGCGGGCCTCGGACCAGCGGTGCGGCTGCTTTTCCGGGGTGTAGACCTTCTGGACCTCTCCGAAGGCCTGGAACGCCTCCTCCAGCAGCGCGTTGCCGGCGGGCTTCCCCTTGCGGGCGCCGAGCTCGGCGAGCGCGAGCCCCAGGTTGTTCTGGGTCTCGGCCCAGTTCTGCGGCTCTTTCACGGCATCGAGCAGGTGCAGCGCCTGGCGCAGATGGTCGGCCGCTTCCTGGAGGTACGGCATCCCCGCCTCACCGTTCGTGCGGATGCCGCGCGATTGCAGGGCGGACCCCAGGTTCATCTGTGCCGCGGTCCACACCTCTCGAGACCTCTCGGCGGAGAGCTCCGCCAGCACCTGCCGGTCGAGAGCCACCGCTTCGTCGAGCCCCTGGAGCGCGGTGGAGGCGCCACCGCCTCCGATGATCGCGCGGTCGGCGGTGACGTTGGCGAGATCGAGGGTGGCGACAGCCCACGGCACGGGCTGCTCGGTACGGGAGACGGCCTGCTGGGCTTTCCGGCAGACCGCCTGGGCCTCGGTGAGGAGCCGGAGGACGTCCGGTCCGCCGGTCAGGAGCGCCTTCTGGCGCAAGGACTTGCAGTCGTCCGCAGCAGGAGGCTTGGCTGTGCCGGGTGCGGCGGCGGCGGGTGCGGAGTGCTGGCTGAGAGCCGGGGAGACGGCGGCGAGGGACAGGAGAATGGCAGGGATCGTGCTCTTGAGGACCTTCATGACAGGGCGAGATTATAGGGCCTCGCGTACAATGCCGCCTCCATGAGCGAGCCGATCCTTCCAACGTCCCCCGAACCATCGACCGCTCCGGAGCCGATTCCTCCGGCCGCGGCCCAACCGGCCGGCCGCGGGGGCGCCGCTCTGGTCGCTCTGGGGATCTTCTCCTCGCGCGTCATCGGCCTGGTCCGCGAGTACACGTTCGCCCATTTCTTCGGCGTCGGTCCCCACGCCGACGTCTTCCGGGCCGCCCTGCGCGCTCCCAACGCGATCCAGAACCTGCTCGGCGAGGGGACTCTCTCGGCGGCGTTCATCCCCCTCTACACGCGGATGATCCACGAAGGGCGGGAGGAGGACGCCGGGCGGTTCGCCGGTGCGATCTTCGGGCTCCTCCTCGCGGCGGCGGCCAGCTTTTCCCTGCTCGGCGTGCTCCTGGCGCGGCCCATCGTCGCCGTCCTCTCCGCGGGCTTCCTCAACGACACCGGCCCGGTCAACCGCTTCGAGCTGGCGGTGGCCGCCGTGCGCATCATCTTCCCGATGACGGGGTTCCTCGTCCTGTCGGTCTGGGCCTTGGGGATCCTCAACAGCCACCGCAAGTTCCTCGTGCCGTACATCGCGCCGGTGGTGTGGAACGCGGCGATCATCGCGTCCCTGGTCTGGGCCGGAGGCGCGGTGTCGCATGCGGGCTCCGGGAGCGCCACCCTCGCCGCCCTGGACCGGCTCCTCTTCGCGGCGTGCTGGGGAGCGCTGGCCGGCGGCCTCTTGCAGTTCCTCGTCCAGCTGCCGATGGTGGCGCGGGTGCTGCGCGGGTTCCGCCTGTCGTTTTCCACCCGGGTGCCCGGCGTGCGCCAGGCCCTGGGGGCGTTCGGGCCGGTGCTCGCCGGGCGCGGCGTCGTGCAGCTCGCCGGCTATCTCGACCAGTTCCTCGCCTCGTTCCTGGCGGTCGGCGCCGTCTCGGCTCTGGGCTTCGCCCAGATGCCGTACATGCTGCCGATCAGCCTGTTCGGCATGTCGATCGCCGCGGCGGAGCTCCCCGAGCTGGCGCGCCTCGGGGGGAGCCCGGCCGAGCTGGTGCCGCGCGTCCGCCGGTCGCTGCGCCAGATGGCGTTCCTGAACGTTCCGACGTTCGTCGGCTATCTCGCCTTCGGGTTCCTCATCGTGGGGCTGATCTACCGCACGGGGAGGTTCACGACGACCGACCAGTGGCTGGTCTATCTCGTCCTCTGCGGCTACACCTCGGGGCTGCTTGCGACCACCTCGTCCCGCCTGCTGCAGAACACCTTCTATGCCCTGGGGGAGACCTCGGTGCCCGCGCGCATCGCCGCCTGGCGGGTCGGGCTGTCCGCCTTGATCGCGGTCCCGCTCATGCTCCTATTGGACCGGGTGCCGGTCGCGGCCCTGGTGGCGGTGCCGCCGGGCGCGCGCGCCCTCCGGCTCGGAGCGGTGGGCCTGTCTTTTGCTTCTGGCGTTGGCGCATGGTTCGAGCTCTTGCGGCTCCAGGCTGCCTTGGCGCAGCGTGGGGCCACCGGAGCTCTACCGTGGAAGGAGACCGCGCGGTTGCTCCTGCTGGCCGGAGCGGCCGCGGTGGCCGCGGCAGTGATCTGGAGATTCCTGCCGGGCCTGCATGTGGCGCTCAAGGCTCTGGTGGTCGTCGGAAGCTTCGGTCTGCTCTACCTCGGGCTCGCCCGCTGGCTGGCGGCCGAGGAGCTGAGCTTCTGGATCGGCCGGTTCGGGCGCCGCGTGCGCCGCTGATGCCGGGCTCCTTCGCAGCGTTCCACCGCAGGGTGGGTTGAGTCGAGCTCATGGACCTCATGACTCCCTCCGAGCTGCAAGCGGCCAAGGAAGCGGCCGAGGCGGCGCAGCAGCGGTCGGCTTTCCTGGCCGAAGCGAGCGCTCTGCTCACCGCGTCTCTCGACTATGAGGCCACGCTCCGCAGCCTGGCGCGCCTCACCGTTCCCCGCGTGGGCGACTACTGCATGCTCTATGAGATCGGCGAAGGCCGCGAGGTCCGCCAGGTTGCGACCGCGCACACGGATCCGGCCAAGGAGCCGCTGCTCGCCCGTCTCGGCGAGCTCTACCGGCCGTCCCTGGATCACGAGGAGAGCTTCATCGCCCGCGCCGTCCACAGCGGGTCACCGGTGCTCCTGGCCAGCCCCTCCGTCGAGGCGGCGCGGTCGGTCTCTGACGACGAGGAGCTGCTGGAGATCTACCGCCGGCTCGATCCGCGCTCGGTCCTGGTGCTGCCGCTCGCCGCGCGCGGCCAGGAGCTGGGCGCTCTGATGCTGGCGACCGCCGAGTCGGGGCGCACCTACACGGAGTCCGACGTCGAGCTCGGCCGGGAGCTCGCGTCCCGCGCGGCCGTGGCGATGGACAACGCGCGTCTCTATCGCGAGGCGCAACGGGCGAACGCGGCCAAGGACAAGTTCCTCGCCACCCTCTCCCATGAGCTGCGCACTCCGCTCGCGCCGGTCCTGGCGGTCGTCTCGGCCCTGGAGAGCGACCCTCAGGTGCGCGCATCGCTCGGCGGCGCCCTCGCCGTGATCCGGAGGAACGTCGAGCTGGAGGCGCGGCTGATCGACGACCTCCTGGACCTCACCCGCATCGCCCGCGGCAAGCTGGAGCTCCACCTGCAGTCGGCCGACCTGCGGGAGGTCCTGGACCACGCGCTCCAGAGCTGCTCGGCCGAGGAGGATGGCAGCGGCAAGTGGATCGCGGTCGAGACCGAATTCGCCGCCGTCGACCACACGGTCTGCGCGGACGTACCGCGCCTGACCCAGGTCTTCTGGAACCTGCTCAAGAACGCCTTCAAGTTCACCCCGGACGGCGGCACGGTCCGGGTCCGCACCCGCCCGGAAGGAGACGGGTTCGCGGTCGAGGTCGCCGATACGGGGATCGGCATCGCTCCCGAGCTGCTGCCGCGCATCTTCGACTCCTTCGAGCAGGGGGAGAGGAGCATCACCCGCCGCTTCGGCGGCCTGGGGTTGGGCCTGGCGATCAGCAAGGCCCTGGTCGAGCTGCACAAGGGGAGGGTCACGGTGGCGAGCGACGGCGAGGGCCAGGGCGCGGCCTTCACGGTCTGGTTGCCGTGCGCGACGCGCGAGGCCGGC
>DASPXX010000130.1:0-5364 GCA_035637095.1 Thermoanaerobaculia bacterium | reverse complement strand
TTCGCGGCCCTGCGCGAGCGGCCGGACTCGGCGCCGCTCGTCGCGCGCTACGAGATCGCCGTCGTCCCCTCGGCCACGCTCTGGTTGCATTGGCGCGGCCAACGGCGCGAGAGCGCTCCGGCGCCGCTGCTTGCCCTGGCCGATCCGGCTCCGCCGGGGAGCGGCTTCTGGGGGAGCCTGCAGCCGGCCGTCTCCCGCGAGCGCCTCGGCTCCCTCCCCTTCGCCCGCCGCGAGGGGCGCTCGGCCGTGCACCAGCTCGGGGGCGAGAGCCTCCTGCGGGTCGGCAAGGCCGCGTCGGAGGGCTTCCTCAAGACCGCCGACCTGCGGCGGTTCGGCATCCTCCACTTCGCCACCCACGCGGTGCTCGACGACCAGAATCCGGAGCGCTCGGGAGTCCTCCTCACCCCGGCCCCGGCGAGCGAGGATGGCCTCCTCCAGATCCGCGAGATCGTCCCCCTCTCCCTGGAGGGGCGGATCGTGGTCCTCTCCTCCTGCCGCAGCGCCTCGGGCGCCGTGCTGCGCGGTGAAGGGGTGATGGGGATCGCCCGCGCCTTCTTTCAGGCCGGAGCCCACACCGTGATCGCCAGCCTCTGGCCGCTGCGCGACGACGACGGCGCCGCTCTCTTCGACCGCTTCTACCATCACCTCGCGGGCGGGAAGAGCGTCTCCGCGGCCCTGCGCGCTGCGCAGCGCGACCGGATCGCCGAGGGAGCGCCCGGCTATGCCTGGGCGGGCCTCGTGGCGCTCGGAGAAGGAGACCTCGTCCCCTTGCCGGGCGGCCGTCCCGAGACGCCGGTGGCGCCCTGGGTCTGGATCGCGGCGGGAGCCGCTCTCCTGCTCATGGCGGCGGGCTCAGTGCTCGCCTGGAGGAGGCATCGACGGGTCAAAATGAAATCGGTTTCATTTTCGTGAGGGGATCGCGATTCCCCCTGCGTTCCCACCCGTGAGGGCGAGAGGCAAGGACAGCCGAAGCCCTCAGAAACCAGGAGGATAAATCCCATGTATTACGAATCCGGAATGTACCCGATCTTGTCTGCTGCCGATACGACCACCACGACCTCGACCGACAACGGCCCGATCGCCAACGGCGGAGAAACCCCGCCGCCGCCGGACGATCCCCCGAAGGCCTGATGCCATCCCGAAAACCGGCGGTTGGAGATCGGGAGACTCCAACCGCCGGTTTCGATAGACTCCTGAAAAATGTGCCGCACCGTCCCGGTTGCCCTCCTTTTGTTCTTGATTGCCTCTCCCGGGCAGGGTTTCACCGAGCCGTCCGCTCTCCTTGCCTGTGAGGAACGATTCGCCGTCGCGCCGGATTCGGAAGAAGCCGCCCAGTGCTTTGCCGACATCGGTCGCAACCGCGGCTTGGTCCGCGAGGCGGCCGGCCGGCTCGAAGAGCTGATCGCCGGGCATCCGGACAACCCCTGGCTCCTCCTGTATCTGGGAAACCTCCGCTGGGGAGAGCCGGCGCAGGCCGAGGAGCCGTACCGCCGCGCAGCCAGGGCCTTTGCCGGACGCGGCGATATCGCCGGGGAGATCCGGGCTCACACGGCCCTGCATGGCGTTCTGGCGAAGTTGGGCCGCTTTGCGGAGGCCGCCGCCGAGATCGGTCGTGTCGATGCCCTGGCCCGGCAGACGGCGGACCCGTATCGCACCGCCCGGGTCGCCATCCTGCGGGCGAAGCAGCTCCGTCTCCAGGCCGGAGACATGCAGCACGCGTATGCGATCCTCAGCGCCGCCCAGGACAGCCTCGGTCCTGACAGCCCCTATGCGCTCCAGAGAGACGCCCTGGAGGAGCTCGCCAACCTCAGTTTCGAGCTCGGGCGGTTCGCCGAGGCGCGGAGCTGGTACGGCCGGTTCGCCGATCTCGCCTCGGCGCGCGGCGAGCTCCGCACGGCCGCGAATGCCCGCTACGGCGCCCTGCGCGTCCTCATCGAAGAGCTGAAGGAGACGCCGCAAGCGGACCTCCGCGCCGAGGTGCAGGACGAGGCGCGCGCTCTCCTCGACCTCGCCACCCGGGTCCAGCATCGCGAGCTCGCCGGGCGGGCGCACTTCGTCCTCGGCCATCTCTCCAGCGGCGCGGAATCCCAGACCCATCTCGACGAGTGCCTCGCGGACATGGTCACCCCGACCGACCGGATCGCCTGCCTGCAAGCCCTGTCGCGGCTGCGGCGCCGTGAAGGAGACCCCGAGGCCGCGCTCCGCACTCTCCAGACGGCGTTCGCCCTGGCCCGCCAAGCCCAGGACCCCTGGTCCCGCGCCGACATCCTCCGGGAACGCATGCGGGTGAGCTGGGAGGCTCTGCCCCGAGACCAAGCGATCGCGCTCTCGCAGATGGCCCTGGATTGGATCGAAGCGATCCGCGACCAGCAGAGCGGCGATATGAGCCGCGCCGGCCTGCTCTCCCTCTGGGCGGAGGACTATTACTGGCTCGCCGGAAGGCTCCTGGAGGATCGGGGCACGCCGGGGAGCGTGGCCGAGGCCTTCGGCGTCATCGAGCGCCTGCGCGCCCGGACCCTCCTCGAAGCCCTCGCCGCAGCCCGCGCCGATCCCACGGCCGGAGCCGGGGACCGGGCGCGCCACGAGCTCTCCCTGGAAGCGATCGCGCGCGTCCAGCGCCGGCTTCTCGACCCGGACCTCCCGGAGGACGAGCGCGAGAAGGCGCTGCGCGAGCTCCGCCGGCTGGAGATCAGCGAAGCGTCCCTGCGCGCCCTCCTGGTCCGCAAGGGCCAGGAGCCCGCCAGTGCCCCCCCTTCCGGAGCCGCTCTGCTCCGGGAGGTCCAGCGCACCCTGGAGCCGGACGAGGCCCTGCTCTCCTTCGAGATCGGCTGCGATGAAGGACCCTGGGGAGACTTCGGCGGCGGCTCCTGGCTCCTCATCGTCACCCGCGACCAGGTGAAGGTCCAGCGCCTGGACCGCGACCGGGTCGCGCTGCGGCCGGCGGTCCGCCTCTTCGACGGCCTGTTCGAGCGCCGCGACGGATCGGAAGCGCGCCCCGCGGCGGGGTTGTACCGGGACCTCTTCGCGGACGCGTTGAGAGACCTCCCGGCGGCCATCCGCCGCCTCGTCATCGTGCCGGACGATGCGCTCCACCAGCTCCCCTTCGCCGCGCTGCGCCCGGCGGCGGGCGACCTGCCGCTCGCCTACCGCTACGAGATCTCCGTCGTCCCCTCGGCGAGCCTGTGGCTGCACTGGCGGAGCCGCCTTCCCCGGACCGCCGCCGAGCCCCTCCTCGCCATGGCCGACCCGGTGCCGCCGGGAGGCGGCACGGGCAGGCCCGCGACCGAGCGCGCCATCCTCTTCACCCGCCCGATGCGGCTCGGGCCGCTCCCCTACGCCCGCCGCGAGGGCAGGGCCGCGGTGCGCCACCTCGATTCCGGGAGCCTCCTGCGCGCCGGCAATGATGCGTCGGAGGGATTCTTCAAGCAGACCGACCTGAGCCGGTTCGCCATCCTCCATTTCGCCACGCACGCGGTGATCGACGAGGACCACCCCGACCGCTCAGGCGTCCTGCTCACCGCCGCGCCGGACTCCGAGGACGGCATCCTGCAGATCCGCGAGATCGTCTCCCTGAACCTCGAAGGGAGGGTCGTCGTCCTTTCCTCCTGCCGCAGCGCCTCGGGAACGGTCCTGCGCGGCGAGGGGGTCCTGGGCCTGGCCCGCGCCTTCTTCCAGGCGGGAGCCCACACCGTCGTCGCCAGCCTCTGGCCGCTCCGCGACGACGACGGAGCCGCCCTCTTCGACCGTTTCTACGAGCACCTGGGGCAAGGCGAGGACGTGGCCGCCGCCCTGCGAGCCGCCCAGCGCGAGCGCGCCGAGGACGGAGCTCCCGCCTACGCCTGGGCCGGCCTGATCGTCCTGGGAGACGGAGAGATCGTACCCCTCCCCGGCGGGAGCAAGCAGCCGGCTCTCCCGGCGGGCCTCCTTCTCGGGACCGCCTTCGCGGCGCTGCTGCTCGGAGCGGGCGGGGTGGTGTGGTGGCGGCGGCGGGAAATCAGCTGAGGCGGAAGCCTGCTGATTTCTGACTCTGCCAGACAAAGGTCGGTATTCTTCAGCAGTTCGGAAGTTCTATCCTAAAGAGCCCGGAGACTCTTGTGCCCGCCATCGCAGCTTGCCACAATGCCGCCGTTTCCTCGCAGCATGCCAAGGGGGGTTGGCGGTGGCAGACCACGATCAAAGCTACAAGAACCTGTTCTCACATCCGGAGATGGTGGCGGACCTGATCCGCGGTTTCGTCCATGAGGTCTGGATTCAGGAGCTGGACTTCTCCACTCTCGAACGCGTCGCCGGCAGCTTGGTCACCCGTGACCTGAAGAGGCGCGAGACCGACATCATCTGGCGCGTCCGTTGGGGCAAGGAGCGCTGGCTTTACGTCTACCTGCTGATCGAGCTCCAATCGACCGTCGACCCGTTCATGGCCCTGCGCATGATGGTCTACTCGGGGCTCCTCCTTCAGCGTCTCATCCGAGAACACCAGCTCACTCCGGCCGGCAAGCTGCCGCCGGTCCTCCCCCTGGTTCTCTATAATGGATTCGCGCCCTGGGGTGCGGTCCGGGATGTGGCCGAGCTGATCGACGACGTTCCGGGAGGGCTGGAGAGTTATCGGCCGCAGCTCCGCTACTGTCTCGTGGACGAGATGCGGATCGCCGACAGCGAGCTCGCATCGCTGCGCAACGTGGCTGCGGCACTGTTCCGCTTGGAGAAGAACCGCGGCGCCGAGGACGTCGAAAGGGTACTGGAGGCACTCTGTGAATGGCTGCGGGACCAGCCCGAGCTGGCGCGATCGTTTGCGACCTGGCTCCGACTGGTTCTACTGCCGTCGCGGTTGCCTGGAGTCGCAATTCCCCAGGTCACGGATCTCGAGGAGGTGAGGTCGATGATGGCCGAGCGAGTGAAGGAATGGACCCTGCAGTGGAAGCAAGAAGGCTTTGACGAGGGACTCGAAAAGGGACTCGAAAGGGGACTCGAAAGGGGACTCGAAAGGGGGCGTACCGCCTTGATCCTGGAACTGGAGAGGTGCTTCGGACCTCTTCCGGAAGGAGTCAGGCAGCGCGTGCAGGCGCTCGACTCCATCGAGAGGATCGTCGAGCTGAGCGCCCGTGTCGCGACCGCCCCGTCCCTGACGGCGCTGGGTCTGAGCTGAGGACGTGGCCGCCGCCCTGCGAGCCGCCCAGCGCGAGCGCGCCGACGACGGAGCCTACGCCTGGGCCGGGCTGATCGTCCTGGGAGACGGAGAGATCGTGCCCCTCCCCGGAGGAAGCAAGCGGGCGGCTCTCCCGGCGGGCCTCCTTCTCGGGGCCTCCTTCGCGGCGCTGCTGCTCGGAGCGGGCGGGGTGGTGTGGTGGCGGCGGCGGAAAACAGATG
>DASPXX010000129.1:0-2983 GCA_035637095.1 Thermoanaerobaculia bacterium | reverse complement strand
ACGCCCAGATCGCGCCTTCGTCCAGACGCTGGTGCCTGGGCCGGAAGTCAATCTGACAAAGTAGAACTAAGAAGCACTCTCCAGTCCGCGGACGGCTTCGGCGAACTCCTCGATGACACCGAGCCGGCTCAGGGCTTCGATGACCCGCGTGTAGTCCAGTGTCACGTACTCATGGACCAGCACGTTGCGAAATCCCGGGAGCTTTTCCAGAGCTCGGACCATGGCCGGAGCAAAGCCGGGGATCGAGGACAGGTTCCGAACGGCCTCCGTGTAATCCTGGTAACGGAGGTGATACCGGGCGGAAAGCTCGCTTGCGACGTCGATCACCACCTGGCAAACGGTCTGGAGCGAGTGGAGCACGTCATTGCGCAGCGACAGGTCGTTGCGCAATGTCTGCGGGTCCTTCACCCGGGGCCGGAGCGCATAGAGGTGTTCCAGGTGCAGGCGCAGCTCCGCCAGACGATCGAGGACCGGGCTCACCGTGCCAACGCCTCCAGCCTGGCCTTGCGCCGCCGTTTGAGCCAGGGCTCCAGGTCGGCGGCGAGGTTCTGGACCTTCACCACATAGGCGTGGTCCGCCGCGGGATCGCCGAGGAAGACCCGGACCCCGTCGTAGACGATCTTGCGTCCCAGGAGCGGCGGAGCATCGTTGAGGATGACGACGTCGACCTCGTTGTGGTGCACCACGGCGATCAGATCCGAGCCCAGCCGGACCCGCATCTCGAAGCGCTCGCTCGACGTTGGATGGCGATCCCATTGAAGAAGGACGCCGACGTCCACATCGCTCTCGCGGTGCGCCCTCCCCTCTGCGTAGCTGCCGAAGAGGTATGCCGAAGCCACTCCGAGCTCGACATGCTCCTCGAAGTACCGGGTCAGTGCTGGAATCAGGGCATCAGGAGGGATCACTCTCTCAGTTTACCCGAGTTGGGCTGCTACCATCCTTCGCAATGAGCCGCCCTCCTCGCAAGCCTCGCGGTCCCCTGGCCGGAGTGCGCGTGATCGACGCCTCGCGCGTCCTCGCCGGCCCGTATCTCGCGATGCTGCTGGGGGACCTGGGGGCCGATGTGATCAAGATCGAGAAGCCGGACGGCGGCGACCAGACCCGCGCCTGGGGTCCGCCGTGGGTCGGCGAGGGAGACCTGCGGGTCTCGGCCTACTACGTGGCGGCGAACCGCAACAAGCGCTCGGTGGCTCTCGACCTCAAGCGGCCCGAAGCGCGCGACGCCTTCGAGCGCCTGCTCGCCACGGCGGACATCCTGGTCGAGAACTTCCTGCCGCGCGAATGGCGGCGCCTCGGCTTCCGCAGCGCGAATTTCCAGCGCCGCCACCCGCGGCTCGTCCACTGCACGGTGACGAGCTATGGCACGACCGGACCCGACGCCGACCGCCCGGCCTACGACGTGGTCCTCCAGGCCGAGTCGGGCCTCATGTCGCTGACCGGCTTCCCCGAGGGAGAGCCCGTGCGGGTCGGCGTAGCGATCGTCGACATGCTGACCGCGCTCTACGGACTGTCGGCCACCCTCGCCGCCCTCCGGCAGCGCGATGCGACCGGCCGCGGGCGGAAAGTCGAGATCGCGATGATCGACGCCGGCACCGCATTCCTCTCTTATGCCGCACAGTCCTGGCTCGCGGACGGCCGGCAGCCCCCGCCCCTCGGCTCGCGGCATCCCAACCTCGCCCCCTACCAGGCCTTCCAGGCGAGCGACGGCTGGCTCATCGTGGGCGTCGGAAGCGAAGACCTCTGGCACCGCTTCTGTGCCGCCATCGAGAGGCCCGAGCTGGAGAGCGATCCGCGCTTCGCCACGAACGAGGCGCGCGTCAGGAACCGCGGCGAGCTCGACCGCACCCTCGCAGAGATCTTCGCGCGCCACCCTCGGGAGCACTGGGAGCGCGCCATGCGGGAGCACCGCGTCCCGGGAGGCCCCACCGCCGGCGTGGGCGAGGCCGTCACGAAAGCGCGCGAGCGCGGGCAGGTCCTTCGGCTGCCTCCCGGCGCCTACGGCGATCTCGCCACGGTCGGGGCACCCTTCCTTATAGATAAGCTGCGACCAGAGCCGACCCGCTCCCCGCCCGCACTCGGCGAGCATACGGAAGAGGTGTTGCGGGAGATCCGCGGGAAAGCTCCTCTGCCGCGCGGCACCTGAAGAGCGAGGAGAACGAGCTGCGCACCGCCGGCCCTTCCGGCCCAACGGGCCGGGAGAGCGGAGCCCGGGGATGAGGCCGCAGGCTGATTCCCCGGGTCCCGGGAGACCCATGTCTCCGCGGCCTGACGGGCCGCGGGAGGGGCGGCCGGAAGCGGTTCGCTCGCCGGGCCGGCTCCCGCGGCCCTTCAGGCCGCGAACCCTGGCGCGCCTATTGACCCAGGGTGTCGGCCTGCGGCCTCAACCCTGGGCTCCGTTCTCCCGGCCCGTTGGGCCGGAGGTCGTTGCCGCTGCCCTACCCAACCACCCCCAACAGCTCCGCCACCACCCGCACCTCGCCTTCCTCCCCCGGCTCCAACACGATCGGCTCGTAGCCCTCCCGGTCCGTATCGGGACGCAGCACGATCCGCGTGTGCGCCCACGCGCCGTCTTCCCCCTGCGCCTTCTCGCTCGTGTACCTCTTCACGGTGTAATGGCCGCCGGTGTCGGTGTCCTGGATCTCCCGGTGCTGCACCAGGACGACCTTCCCTTGCCGCGTGCCTTGGGGATTCTTCTCAGGTGCGGGCTCCGGGGCCGGCTCGGTCTCTACGAAGTAGTCGCCGAGCTTCTCCGCCTGGGCGAGGACGGTATCGGTTGCTTTCTGTGCTTTGTCCGGCGGATATCCATGATCACGGAGGGTCTTCCTGACCGCGAGCCGCAGCTTCGCCCGCACGCTCTCGCGCCGGCTCCAGTCGATCGTCGCGTTCTTGCGGACCTGGCGCGTCAACTCCTGCGCGATCGCCCGCAGGGTCTGGTCTCCCAGCACCGCCACGGCGCTGTCGTTGGTCTCCAGGGCATCGTAAA
>DASPXX010000128.1:0-42297 GCA_035637095.1 Thermoanaerobaculia bacterium | reverse complement strand
AGCCGCTGGGTCTGCGAACGCTCGGCCAGCTCGGCTTGAAAGATGCCGGATTCACCACCGGCGGCTTCAAGCCCGCGCATTTTCCGCTGGTGGCAGCCTGGCGCGGCGACCGCGTGTATCTGGCGGACGGCGGCGGCCTGGAAGTGGTCGACGTCTCCAATCCGCGGCAACCGCGTTTGCTGGTGCGGGACCGGCAGCCGCAACCCGCGATGGACGTGGTGGTTTCCGGCGACGAGCTGGACGTCGTGCGCTCTGGCTCGCGGCCGGCAGTCTTCCGCTACCGCCTGGATGGCTCCGGCGTGCCCGGCGTTCCCAGACTGGCCGGAAGCTGGAACCTTCCCGCCGGCAGCCACCCGGCGGCGATCGCCCGCAACGGAGTCGACGCCCTGATCACTCAACACGAGCGCGGTTGGCAGGCCGTGCCACCGAGCGAATTTTCACCGCTTCTCCCCAACTGATTCATCAACCAAAGGAGCCCTTCTCATGAGACTGCAGACCAAGCTGTTGGCCGCGATGATGCTGACCGTTCTGGGCGTCAGCGCCTGCAAGCACGAGGCCCCGGAAAGCGAGACCGCCGGCACGCCTGCCGCCGATACGGCCGCGCCGGCCACGCCGCAGGCCGCTCCGGTCAAGTACCGCGTCGAATTCACTCCGTTGTGGACGAAGGCCAATTTCCCGTTTGAATATCCCGACACCTCGTTGATCCACAAGCCGCATTTCTCCGGGCTGATCGGCACCGCGCACAACGCCAACTACCACATCTTCGCGCCTGGCCAGATGCCGACCCCGGGTCTGGAGCGGCTGTCGGAAGAAGGCAAGCACGACCCGCTGGATTCGGAGATCAATGCCGCGATCGCCTCCGGCAATGCGCTGGCGCTGACCGAATCCGATCCGCTGAAGGACTTCTCGCAGACCGCCACGGCGGAAGTGACGGTGGACGATGCGCACCCGATGGTCTCCCTGGTCGCCATGATCGCTCCCAGCCCGGACTGGTTTGCCGGTGTGTCCGATGTCGACCTGAAGGAGAACGGAGCCTGGGTGGACAGCAAGACCGTGGACGTCAATCCCTGGGATTCGGGTGGTGACGACGGCACGACCTACCTGGCCGACGACAAGGACAACGACCCCAAGAAGCCCACCACCATGAACATGAGCAAGCACTTCCTGAAGGACGGCAAGCCCATGCCGGTGGCCCGCATCACCTTCACCCGCATCTGACGAATGCGGCTGGCGCGACCGGCTGCCTCGACCCGCAGCCGGTCACCGTCGGCTCAACGCTCCTCGTCGGTCGCGAGGGACTCGGGCTCGTCCGTCACGAACTCCCGGTAATGCTCCCAGCGGCCGAGGATCGCGTCGACGTAGCCGACCGGCTCGGTCCCGCGTGCGAAGCCGTGCTTGACGACCGGATCGTTGTAGACATCGCGTTTCGATTTGCGGATCAGCCAGTACGCCACGTCCTCCCACGAAGCCGGATCGTCGCCGTTCTTCAAAGCGAGGCGGACGGCATCCTGCACGTGACCGAGCCCGACGTTGTAGGAGGCCAGGTCGAATTTGATCCGTTCCTCCTGGCCCTCGACCGATGTCTGCCAGGTGTCGTCGAGCTGACTCAGGTAGCGGCAGGCTCCCTCGACGCTCTGGTCAGGATCTTGAGGGTTGATCCGCAGCTGGCGCGCGGTGCGTGGCATGATCTGCATCAGGCCGATGGCGCCCGCCCAGGAGCGCGCTCGCGGATTGAAGTGTGACTCCTGATACGACTGCGCGGCGATCAGCCGCCAATCCCATCCGGGAATGCGCGAGTGCTCGCGAAATGCATCGTCGTACGGCGAGAGGCGTCCCGTCTCCGCCGCCAGGTAGCGGCTCTCGGCCCGCACGCGGTATCCACGACGGTCGAGGAAATACTTGCGGTAGAGGGTGTTGAGCAATCCCGACTCACGTTTGGCTGCGAGCCAGCGATTGAGCGTTGCGTGAAGCTCCGGCGAGTTCTTGCGGAGCCCCCAGACCACCGGTTGCGGAGGACCGATCGCCGGCTTGATGATGAGGTTCCTGTACTCGCCGGTGCGCAGCGCGGCGACGTTCTCCGCGGCGACGGTATATCTGATGTCCCCCTGCGCGAGACGCTCGATCAGCTTGTCGGTCGACTCGTCCACCTCGACGACCTCGATGTCGTCGGCCAGCTCCGTGTTGAGCTCGAGAAGGCGCCGGCGGTACGGCGACACCTTGGCCAGGTGAACAGGCTGTCCGGCGAGCTCCGACGGTCGGGAGATGAGCCGCGCGCGGACGGTGATCGAGGCCGGCATCGTCTCGCGCTTCTCGCGGGCTGTCGCCTCCTTCACCGTCGGAGACGTCCCGGCCGCCGGCGAGCCGCCTCCCCGCTGCACCACGACGGGGGCGGTGGAGTAGAGCGAGTCGGTCATCAGCACCTCTTCCTCGGTGGGGGACGCGGCCAGCTGCGCCGCGACGACGTCCCCCTCGCCACGATTGAGCTTCTCGAAGAGGAGCCGGCTGTCGCGCACGACCACCGGTTTGAGGCGAAGCTTCGATTCGCTGGCGAACAGGCTGAGCAGCTCGTACTCGTAACCCATCGTCTCACCGCGGTAGATGAAATAGCCCGTCGAGTTGAAAGTGAACAGCACGTTGAGGGTCTTGTCGTCGACGATCTGGGGGAGATCGCGCGCGATCGGTGGGGCGACGGGGGCGGCGGCGCCGGTCGCCTCCAGCGGCTTGGGGACGGGGGGACCGGCAGCGCGCCTCGCCGCTCGCTGCGACGGAGTCTCGCCCCCGCAGGACAGCACGAGGAGCGCCACGGCACCGAGGACCGCCGACCTCATGACCTACTCCGCCCCGATCCCCAGATAGGTCCGCAGCTTCTCATCCTCGCCCAGAGTGGTCTGCATGGCCGTCGCGCCTCTTAGTAGAGCGCGAACAGACAGACGGTCAGCAGGACCGAGACGATCCACTTCCGCCGGACCAGATCCCGGAACGCCTTCGATTCCAGCATTTCGTGAGCGTTCTGCATCTTTGCCCTCCTCAAGGATTCCGGCGCGGCGCCTCGATCCCCAGCCACTCCGTCACCTGCCTGGCCACTTCGACGTTCCTGACCGTTCCCGCGTTCCCCTTGCGCAGCCCGGCGCCGAGGGCGAGATAAATGCTGTTCAGGGCCGGATCTCCGCCCGCATCGCTGTTGAGATTTCCGTGGCCGCCATACGTCGTGGATGGCATGGCGGCACGGCCGGCGCGCAGCCCGCCGCTCTGGAAGGAATACCCCGGGGCAGCGAAGAGGATCAGATCGCCGCTGTTCGGGTGATCGAGCCCGAGCTCTCCGGCTCCTTCGCGCAGGACAGCGCGGGCCACCGGATGGTCGCCGTCGACAGTCCAACCGGCGAAGAAGGAGCGCAGGTCCGCGAGCAGCCGCGCGCGGTCCGGTGCGTCCGGCCGGACGTAGATGTTGGCGGTGCTGGAATTGACCGCCCAGGCGGTCGTCCCCTCGGCCGTGATCGTCCCTTCCGTGTCCGCGAGCAGACCTCTCTCCCGCAGCAGGACGTTGGGATCGATCACGGTGTGGACCGGCAGCATTCCGTGATCGCTCACGATCACGATCCGTGTATCGCGCAGGTCGACCACCCGCAGGAGGGCCGCCAGCTCGCGGTCCACCGCCTGCCAGACGCGGCGGCGGGCCTGGGCGAATTCAGTCCGCTTCTGCGCCGTGAAGCCGGTCTGGCGCGGGTCTTCGAGCAGCAGCTGGTGCCCGGCCTCGTCGATCGTCGGGAAGTAGCCCATCAGGAGGTCCCAGTCGTCGCGGGCGGCGGCGAAGCGCAGGGCGGCGCCGAAGAACCCGGTGAAGCGCTCGGACTGCTCGACCCAGGTGGCGAGATCGATCCCCGGCTTCCCCTGCCAGGTGGCGGAGAGCCGGCCGTCGTCCGGCGGTCCCGGCCACTGCAGGCCGCTCGCGGCGAATTCCCGGGCGAAGGCTTCTGGGTAGGCGGCGTTGGCGTACACACCGTTCAGGTAGATCCGGGTCGAGGAGAGGTCGGGCGCGAGCGCCAGGACTTTGATCTGGCAGATCCGGCTCCCTTCGCCGGATGCCGCTGCGCAGGGGACGCTGCCCCAGTCGCCCGGTACGAGCGCGTCGCGTTCCCCTTCGGTCAGCGGTACGAGCGCGTCGTAGGCGGTCTTCTTGTCGTTCGTGTGATCGATCGCGACGACCTCGAAGCCGCGCGGCCCGATGCGGGCGAGGAAGACCGGCGCGAAGCTGCGGACTCCCTTGAGCCGCGGATCGGCCGCGGCGACCGGGCTCCACGCCTCCCGGCCCAGCTCGGCGAGATCGGGCTCCTGCTCGGCGGCGTTGACGTAGATGAGCCCCCAGTCCGCGGTCCGCCGCTCTCCCTTGCCGTCGGCGCCGGGCCAGGTGACGATGCCCACCCGCTTGCCCTGCCGCCTGGCCGCCTCCCACAAGGTCTCGGTGCCGATGGGCGCGTCGAAGCCGCTCACCGTGTCGAGGAAGGCCGCCCCCGCCGGATGGAAGCGGTTGCTGACGATCCCCGTCGCCTCCGGGGCGAACCCGGTGGCCAGGCTGATGTGATTGACCGCGGTCAAGGTCGGGTTGACCGGGACGAGCCGGTCGGCCACCTGTCCCTTCTCGAAGAACTGCTCGAAACCGCCCTCGGTCAGGGCGCCCTGGCTCCACAGCCGCTGGAGCATCTGGGCGGGAGCGCCGTCGAGGCTCAGCAGGATTACCCGGCGGGCCGGAGGCGCCGGCCGTCCATCGGTCTGCGGCGGCGGCGCGGTGCGGCAGGAGACGAGGGAGAGGAGAACGCAAGCGAGCGCAAGGGAGCGGCGGAGGTGCATGGGCATATCCTACGCTCACCCCCGGCTCCCATCGGCGCCGAAAGCTCTCAGAACACCGCCTTGACCCCCAAGCCCGCGTAGATCCCTCCATCCAGCCGCGTCCCCGGGAAGAAGCCGTCCGACTTGGCGCCGACCTTGGCGGCGAGACCCCAGCGCTCGCCCAGGAGGGCGTCGATCTCGGCGCTCACGTTCCAGCCCTTTTTCTCCCGGAGAAGCCCTTCGGCGGCGGCGGCGGGCTCCCCCCACCAGTCGCCCTGCAGACCGAGTTGGGCCGAGGGCCCGAGCCGCAGGCCGTTGACCCCGGCACCGAGCCCCCAGTCGCGGTCGACCGACGAGTCGACGTCGCGCACGTACACGGTCAGCACGCCCCAGGGGGCGACGGCGTGGAGGTCGAGGAAGCGCGTGACCTCCTGGGGGCCGAGGGCGCCGCGGGTGCCGAGGGTGAAGCCCCAGCCTCCGGCGTGCAACAGGTATGGATGGACGCGCCTCTGTCCGCCGATCACGTGGTCGCGGAAGTAGGCGTAGACGGCCGCGACCAGCGACGGATCGAGGGTGTTCTAGATGGCGGTGACACGGGCGTCATGCCACGTGTCGTCGAGCAGCCGATCGCCCGGATGGATCTCATAGGAGCCGTTCCAGACGTCGGCCGGATCGGCTTTGTCCCGCTGGGCCTGCCGGGCGACAGCCCAGAAGGCCATGTCGTTGCCGTCCCGGTACTTCTGGGCGAAGTCCTTGCTGCCGGGGCCCGCGGTCTCGAGAATATAGCGGCTGAGGTCGAGCTTCGCCATGAGAGCCAGCGGGATCTTCGCCCCGTCGACGCCCTTCGGCTCCAGGGCTTCCAGCAGGATGCGCCGCGCCATGACTCCGTCCGCCTCGGTGCCGCCGGCGGCGACGAGGGCGTTCTCCTCGTTGGTGGCGGGAGACCGCTTCGTGCTCGTATAGCCGGAGAAATCGAACCCGAAGCCGTAGCTGGGCCCCAGCCCGAATTCCCGGCCGCGCCCGCCGTGCCCGCCCACTTCATGCTGCACGAGGAGGAGCAGAGCCCCGATCGGAAACTCCCAGGCGGGCGCCACCGTGGTCTTGTGGAAGGGAGAGCCGAAAGCCCGGCTGAGACCGCTCTGGAGCGACGCCACGGTCCGCCCGCCGTAGTCCATCCCCGGCTCGGTCTCATAGCCGAGGAAGTAGACGTCGGAGGTCGACGATGGGGAGGAGGCTTCCTGGGCGGCAGCCGGAAGCGCGGCCGACAGCAGGAGAGCGAGGACCGGCAGGTTCAATCGGATCATGCGCGTACTCTAACTGAGGCCACCCGAAGATCAGGTCGCGCAGACAGATTGGATATCTCGGAGCACCCACTGATGATATCCTTACCTCCTGGAGAGGAGGTCCGCATGAGCAGCCGGAAAACCAGTGTCGAGATCAACGAGGAGCTCTTGTCCGCGGTCCAGCGTATCCTCGCCACGACGACGATCAAGGACACGATCGAGGAGGCGTTTCGAGAGGTCTTGCGCGTCGAGGCCCGCCGCGAGGAGATCGAGGCGCTCGCCACGATGCAGGGGTCGGACATCGCAGATCCCGAGGTCATGTCCCGGGCGTGGCGGTCGTGAGACCGCGCTTCCTGATTGACAAGAGCGCGCTCGCGCGGATGTCTCTGGAACCAGTCCGGCAGCGGATCGCCCCGATCTTCGAGGCCGCCGAGGCGGCCACCTGCGCGATTATCGATCTGGAGATGCTCTATAGCGCTCGGAGCCGGGAGGACTATGAAGACATCCGGCAACGCAGGTCTCTCGCCTACCATTTCATCCCAATGGCTGAGACCATCCTGCAACGGGCGCTCACCGTTCAGGCGGAGCTCGCCAGGATCGGGCACCACCGCGTGGCGATTCCGGATCTGCTCATTGCCGCTACAGCGGAATCGGCCAGCCTGATCGTCCTCCACTATGACCGTGATTACGACGTCATCGCACGGGTGACCCGTCAACCGGTCGAGTGGGTCGTTGCGCGCGGGAGCGTTCCCTGAGAGGTATGGGATACTCCTCCCCCAGGAGAGGCCTCGTCACGCCACCCCGGATCTTTTAGGAGCCCTGCATGCAATTTCGTCCCGCCATCCTGCCCACCGCCCTGATCGTCCTCGCGCTCGCCTCGGGGCAGCCCGCCTGGGCGGAGCCGGCGGCTTCCGCCGAGCGCCCTTTGACGGCCCGGCCCTACACGCCCAGCCTGGATACGACGGTGATGGACCGCTCGGTCGACCCCTGCATGGACCTCTACCGCTTCTCCTGCGGCAAGTGGCTGGAGAAGAACCCGATCCCTGCCGATAAGCCGTCGTGGAGTGTCTACGCGAAGACGTCGGAGGAGAACCGGCAGTTCCTCTGGGGTCTCCTCGAAGAGGCGGCGCGTCCCGATCCCGGACGGGACGCCGCGACCCAGAAGATCGGCGACTACTTCGCGTCCTGCATGGACGAGCCGGCGATCGAGAAAGCCGGGGCGGCTCCTCTAAAGCCCGAGCTGAAGGCGATCGACGGCCTGCGTTCCAAGCAGGAGATCGCCGCCTTGCTCGGCCGGCTCCATCTGCAGCTGGATCCGGGGACGATGCTGTTCGACTTCGAATCCGGTCAGAGCTATCAGCAAGCCTCCGACGTGATCGGCTTCGCCGAAGCGGGAGGGCTGGGCCTCCCCGACCGCGACCTCTATCTGAAGGATGACGCGCGGTCCAAGGAGACCCGGGAGCATTACCGGGCGTTCATCCGGCAGGTCTTCACGCTCTTGGGCGATCCGGCTCCGGCCCGGCGCGCCGAGACGGTGCTGCGCATCGAAACCGCTCTCGCCAAGGCCTCGCTCGCTCCGGTCGAGCTCCGCAATCCCAAGAACCTCGATCATCGGATGAACCGGGCCGGCCTGCAGGCGCTCACCCCCTCCTTCCGCTGGGACGACTACCTGCGTGCCGTGGGCAAGCCGGGGCTTGACGACTTCAACGTCACCCAGCCCGCGTTCTTCCGCGAGGTCGAGAAGCAGATCCGGAGCAACCGTCTGGAGGACCTCCAGACCTACTTCCGCTGGCAGCTGGCCCGGGACCAGGCGCCCTTCCTCTCCGCGCCGTTCGTCCGGGCGAGCTTCGATCTCTATGGGGCGTATCTCGAGGGGATCCAGGAGATGTCCCCCCGCTGGAAGCGCTGTGTCGAGCGGGTCGACCGCGACCTCGGGGAGGCTCTGGGAGAGGTCTTCGTGCGCAAGGCATTCTCTCCCGAGGCCAAGGCGGCCGCCCAGGACATGATCGGACAGATTCGCATGGCCATGGACCGGCGGCTCCAGGGCCTCCCGTGGATGGGCGACGCGACGAAGCAGCAGGCACTGGCCAAGCTCCACGCCATGCGCGACAAGGTCGGCTATCCGGAGCACTGGCGGGACTATTCGGCGCTCACGGTGCGCCGCGACGACTTCCTGGGCAATGTGGAGCGGGCGCTGTCCTTCGAGATGCACCGGGAGCTGGACAAGATCGGCAAGCCCGTGGACCGCAACGAATGGGGAATCACGCCCCCGACGGTCAACGCCTACTACGATACCTTCATGAACGACATGAACTTCCCGGCCGGCGTCCTGCTCCCTCCGCTCTTCGATCTGAAGATGGACGCGGCGCCGAACTACGGCAACACCGGAGGCACCATCGGCCATGAGCTGACCCACGCCTTCGATGACGAGGGCCGGCAGTTCGACGCGCAGGGGAACCTGCGGGACTGGTGGACCCCGGAAGACGCCGCGGAGTTCGGCCGGCGGGTCTCCTGCGTCTCGGACCAGTACGCACAGTACACGGTCGTCGACGACATCAAGATCAACAGCAAGCTCACCCTGGGAGAGGACGTGGCGGACCTGGGCGGGACGATCCTCGCCTGGGAGGCCTGGAAGGACGCCACGCGCGGCCAGACGCTCGCGCCGCAGGACGGCCTCACCCCCGAGCAGCGCTTCTTCGTGGGCTATGCCCAGTGGGACTGCGCCGGCTACCGGCCCGAGTACCTCCGGCTGATCGCCAAGGTGAACCCGCATTCACCCGCGCAGTACCGGATCAACGGCGTCGTCGTGAACATGCCCGAATTCGCCGCCGCCTTCCAGTGCAAGCCCGGCCAGCCGATGGTCAAGGAGCCGGAGAAGGTCTGCAGGATCTGGTGAAGGAAGGCCCGGAGGGGCCGAACATGGCTGTCCGAAATACCGCCCGCCGCAAGCTCACCTACGAGGATTACCTGCTCTTCCCTGACGATGGGCTGCGTCACGAGATCCTCGATGGGGAACATTGCGTGACCAACGCGCCGTCGCGATGGCATCAGAAGGCGGTCACGAACCTGATCTACTTCTTCATGGACCTCCTGCGCCGCGAGCCGACGCTGGGGGAGGTCTACACAGCTCCTTTCGAAGTGCTCTTCTCGGTGCACGACGTGGCTCTGCCCGACCTGGTCTTCGTCTCGCAGGAGCGCATCGGTATCCTCACCGACAAGAACATCCAGGGTGCCCCGGACTTGATCGTCGAGGTCCTGTCGCCGACAACCCGCCGGTCCGATGAGACTGTCAAGCCGGAGATCTATGAGCGCTTCGGGGTTCGCGAATACTGGCTCGTGGACCCGAAGCTCCAAACCGTGCAGGTGTTCCGGGAGAGCGAAGGAAGCTTCGTTCTCTTCTCGGAGCTATCCGGCGAGGACGCCTTGACCACCCCCCTCCTCCCCGGGCTCGCGATTCCGGTGAGCCAGATCTTCCGCTAAAACCCTGCCCCCTCCTTCCTCGTAAGGCGTATCCTGAGAGGCTGTAACAATTCTCCAGGAGGGTCGTTTCCATGAGTGAAGGAGAAAGGAGGGCAGGAGGCGTGCAAGCTGCTGTCTACGAAACCACCGCCGTCAGGCCCCCGGAAGCTCTGGAGGCGATCTTCCGGGAGCACCACGGCTCAGTCTTCCGCGCCGCGTACCGCATCACCGGTAACGCGGCCGACGCGGAGGACGTTCTGCAAACTGTGTTCATGCGGCTCCTGCGCCGGGAAGAGCAGCCCGATCTGTCCAACAGCGCCGGGAGCTACCTGCACCGCGCGGCCGTCAACGCCGCGCTCGACATGTTGAGACGGAGGAAGCGGGCGCGCGCCGTCGACCTCGACGAGGTCGGCGACCAGCTCGTCGACGACGCGAACCAGCCGGAGCGCAACCGCGGCAACCGCGAGCTCTCCAGAAGGCTGCGTGCGGCGCTGACGCACCTGTCCCCCCGCCAGGCGGAGATCTTCAGCCTCCGCTACCTGGACGGGCTGGGCAATCTCGAGATCGCCCGCATGCTGGGCAGCTCGCAGACCTCCATCGCCGTGATCCTGCACCGTGCGCGGCACCGGCTCCAGAAGGAGCTGGGGTCGCTTCAAGGAGAATTGTCATGAGCCTTTTCGAGAAGAAGAACGACGCCCTGGACCGGGCGGTCTCCCAGATCCAGGCCGAGGACGTCGATCCGGCCGTGATCGAGCAGGCCGCTGCCCGCGTCTGGGAGCGCCTGTCCCATGCCGCCGCCGAGCCCCGCGCGGAGCTTCAGAGCTCTGCCACGGAGCCGCTGCCGGCCGCTGCCGCGCCGGCCGCGCCCCATAGCCTCCGCGCTTGCGAGGACTTCCAGTCTCTGATCCCGGCCTACCTGCGGGGTGAGCTGCCGCCGGCGCGCGCCCTGCTCGTCGAAGACCATACCCGCAGCTGCGTGCCGTGCCGCCGGGCCCTGCGCGAAGCCCGCGAGGGCCGCGACGGAAAATCAACCGCCCCGAGCCGCCCTGCGGCCGTGGCGACCATCTCCCGGATGCGTCCGGTCTGGTTGGGCCTCGCCGCCCTGCTCGTCCTCGGCCTCGGCACCGGCCTCTTCCTCCTCGCCCAGGACATGCTCGCCGGGGGCAGCCGGATGGCCAGGATCGAGTCGGTCGACGGAGCCCTCTTCCGGATCGACGGTGAATTCAGCGAGCCGATCCGCACCGGCACGGTCCTCGCCGAAGGGGACGAGATCCGCACCGCCAAGGGCTCGACCGCCCTGGTCCGCATGACCGACGGCTCCCGCATCGAGATGAGCGAGCGCGCCGGCCTCTACCTCGAAGCCACCCGCAAGGGGAACATCATCCACCTCGGCCGCGGACGCGTCATCGTCCAGGCCGCCAAGCAGCGGCCGCGCCATCTCTACGTCTCGACCAGCGACGCCCTGGTCTCCGTCACCGGCACGATCTTCTCGGTCAACACCGGCACCAAGGGCTCGCGCGTCTCGGTCATCGAGGGCGAGGTCCACGTCAACCAGGCGAAGAGGGAGGACGTCCTCCATGCCGGCGGCCAGGTGACGACGCACGCCAGCGTCGCCGCCGTGCCGGTGCGCGAGGAGATCGCCTGGAGCCGCAACGCGGCGCAATATGACCAGCTGCTCGCCGAGCTCACCGCCGCCGGCCAGGACATCGATGCGCGGGTGGCGCGGCCCGGTCTGCGCTACAGCTCGCACCTGCTCGACCTCGCCCCGGCGTCGACCCGCGCCTGGGTCGGCCTGCCGAACCTCGGCACCAATCTCGCCGAGACAGAGCGCCTGCTCGACGAGAAGATCGCCGACAGCCAGGCCCTCCGCCAGTGGTGGAACCAGACCATCGGCTCCGCCGAGAACGACACCAAATTCCACGAGATGATCGGCCGCCTCGGCGCCCTCGGGCAGCACCTGGGCGATGAGGTGGCGATCGCCGTGGCCGGCGCCGGGGAAGATTGCCGGCCCGCGCTCCTCGCCGAGGTGACCAACGAGAACGCCTTCCGCACCGTCTTGGAGCAGGAGGTCGGCCGCCTCGACGCGAAGGGGCACCTGCAGATCGTCGACGATCCGGCGAGCGTGCCTTCGGGTGAGTCGGAGAAGGCCTGGCTGTGGATCGGCAACGGCCTGTTCGTCGCCACGACGGACGGCGACCTGCTGCGCAGCGTGGCGGCCAATGCCAATGGCGCGGCCAATCCGTTCGCCGGCAGCGCCTTCCACAACCGCGTCGCCGAGGAGTACCACGACGGCGCCAACTGGCTGTTCTCCGCCGACCTGGCCTCCTTCGTGGGCGACCACCTGGCCGGCTCGCCGGCCGACGCTCAGTCGGAGATGGAGAAGAGCGGCTTCAGCGACCTCCAGTACTTCGTCGTCAACCGCCGCGAGGTCGACGGCACGGCGGAGACCCGCGCGGCGGTCACCTTCAAGCAGGCGCGCCGCGGCGTCGCCTCCTGGCTGGCGGCTCCGGCGCCGATGGGCGGGCTGGCCTACTTCTCGCCCGACACGCACCTGGCCGCGGCCTTCGTGGTCAAGCAGCCGACCAGCCTGATCGACGACCTGCTGGCGATGAATCCGGAATTCGCCACCGAGATCGAGAAGCTGCGCAGCGAGCACGGCATCGACCTGCGGGCCGACCTGGCCGCGCCCCTGGGCGGCGAGATCGCCTTCGGGGTCGACGGCCCGCTGGTGCCCGAGCCGTCGTGGAAGCTGGTCGCCGAGGTGTATGACTCGGCGCGCCTGCAGTCCACGATCGAGAAGGTGGTGGACTACCTGAACGACGAGCTGCGCGAGCAAGGCAAGCCGGGCGTGCAGATCGAGACCGTGGATGCCAGCGGGCACACCTTTTACAGCCTGGGCTCGTCCGACGGCCAGCACCGCCTCTCCTGGGTCTATGACGACGGCTACGTCGTCGCGGCACAGAGCCGGGCGTTGCTGGAGCGGGCGATCAGCCAGCGCGAGTCCGGCGTGTCGCTGGCCAGCACTTCCAAGTTCCGTGGCCTCCTCGGCTCGGACGGTCAGGTGAACGTCTCGGCCTTCTACTACCAGAACCTGGCGGAGCTCGCGAAGACCGCCGGCAAGGTCCTCCCCCAGGGAGCGCTCGGCGGCGACCGGGGTCCCGGCTCGCTCGCGAGCTTCCTCATCGGGGACGGCCCGTCGCTCCTTTACGCCTACGCCGAAGAGGACCGCATCCTCTTCGCCAGCACCAACAAGAGCCCGCTGGGCCTGAACCTCCAGACGCTGACCGGGTTCGGCGGCGTCCTGGGGATGATGGACCATGCGCACGAGCGGGCACAGGAGGAGGCCCGCTAGGGCCCCCGGGGGAGCAGCGAACGTGTCGAGCCAAGCGCTTTCGAACCACGTGGCAGGCGCGGAAACGGCGCCGGTCATCTCCATGGAGGGGCTCTCCGTGAGCCTCGGGGGGCGGCCGATCCTCAAGGATCTCACCGCCACCCTGACCGGCCGCTGCATCGGCCTCTTGGGACCGAACGGCGCCGGCAAGACCACGCTGCTCCACACCCTGCTCGGGTTCTACCCACCCAACGGGGGCACGGCCCGCGTCTGCGGCCGGGACATCCGGCGCGAGCTGCGCGACGTCCGTGCCCTCCTGGGCTACATGCCGGAAAACGACGCCTTCATCGCCGGGATGAGCGGCGTCCGCTTCGTGCGGCTGATGGCCGAGCTGGCGGGCGTCCCCCACTCGCAGGCGATCGAGCGCGCCCACGAGGTCCTCTTCTACGTCGGCCTGGGGGAAGCCCGCTACCGCGACGTCGGCAGCTACTCGCTGGGCATGAAGCAGCTCGCCAAGCTCGCCCAGGCCCTCGTCCACAGCCCGAAGGTGCTGTTCCTCGACGAGCCGACGAACGGGCTCGATCCACCCGCCCGGACACGGATGCTCCGGTTGATCCGCGACATCCGCGACGCCGGCGAGGTCCGCGTCATCCTCTCCTCGCATCTGCTGCGCGACGTCGAAGAGTGCTGCGAAGAGGTGCTGGTCTTGAAGGACGGAAGGATCGCGACCTATACCAACCTGGAGGAGGAGCGGCGGTCCAACCGCAAGTTCCTGGAGCTGGAGCTGCGCAGTGAGACCGAGGGCGCCTCCGCCGCCTTCGCCGAAGAGGTCGAGGCACGCGGCGCCGAGCTCGCCGCCGGAGCCCGCCAGCGCCTCAAGCTGGTCCTGCCCGAAGGCCTCGGCGTCCGCGACCTGTATGAGATCGCCGCCGCCAGAAACGTGCAGATCCGGCGGCTCGACTACAAGAAAGACTCGCTGGAGGACATCTTCCTCAAGGCGATGGAGGGCGGCGACCATGGCCGTGCATGAGCAGACCTACCACAGCTACACCGGACCCCTCACGCCGGAATGGTCGCGTTTCCTGATCATCCCGCGCTACGCCTACGAAGTGGTCTTCAAGAGCAGGCTCTTCGTGAGCTTCTTCGTCCTCTGCTTCGTCGTCCCTTTCATCGGCCTGATCCTGATCTATCTGAAGCACAACCTGAGCGCGCTCCAGATCTTCGGCACCTCGGCAGGAGAGATCGCCAACGCCCTGCCGATCAACCACACGTTCTTCTACTGGGGGCAGTGGTACCAGGGAGCGCTCTCGTTCCTGCTCGTCCTCTTCGTCGGACCGGCCCTGGTGGCGCCGGACCTGCGCAACAACGGCCTGGCGCTCTATCTGTCGCGGCCGTTCACGCGCACCGAGTACGTGCTGGGCAAGATGTCGGTCCTGCTGATCCTCCTCTCGGCCATCACCTGGGTGCCCGGCCTCATCCTCTTCGCTTTCCAGGCGTCCCTGGAGAAGGGATGGCTCGGACAGAACCTTTCCATTGCAGGGGCGATCCTGGTCGGGAGCTGGGTCTGGATCATCTTTCTCTCCCTCCTCGCCCTGGCGATCTCGGCGTGGGTGAAATGGAAGCCGGTGGCGCGCGTCACCCTGATCGGCATCTTCTTCGTCCTCATGGGCTTCGGCGGCACGATCAACCAGTCGCTGGACGTCAAGTGGGGGATGCTCCTCTCCGCCTGGCACGTCATCGGCTCCATCTGGTACTCGCTGTTCGACATGGGCACCAGCGACGAATTTCCGCCGGCCGGCGCCGCCTGGGTGGCTTTGATCGCCGGGTGCCTGCTCTACCTCTTCCTCCTCTACCGCCGCATCCGGGCCTACGAGGTGGTGCGATGAGCACCTTGATCTCCAAGACAACCGACCGCCACATCGTCTACGAGGACGTCTCCAAGTTCTACGGCGAGGTCCTCGGGGTCAACCGGGTCGCCCTCTCGGTCCCGCCGGGGATCACCGGCCTGGTCGGGCCGAACGGCTCGGGCAAGACGACCCTGATGAACCTGACCGCCGGCCTGCTGCGCCCCACGCGGGGATCGATCTCCGTCCTGGGCGTGACCCCCGACCGTCCGGAGGAGATGTTCCGCCTGGTCGGCTACTCCACGCAGTACGACGCCTTCCCGCCGGGCCTGACCGGCTTCCAGTTCATCGAGTCGTTCCTGCGCATCCATGGCTACGGCCGGGTCGAGGCCGAGGAGCTGACCTGGAAGGCGATCGAGCGGGTCAACCTGACGGAAGCGGCCGGACGCAAGGTGGCCGGTTACAGCAAGGGGATGCGGCAGCGCATCAAGCTCGCCCAGGCGATCGCCCACCGCCCCTCCGTGCTCATCCTCGACGAGCCGCTGAACGGCCTCGATCCGATGGCGCGTGCGGAGGTCATCGCCCTGTTCCGCGAGCTCTCGGCCGCGGGCCTCCACGTGCTGGTCTCCAGCCACATCCTCCATGAGGTCGACCTGATCTCCGACCAGGTGGTGCTGATCCATGGCGGCTACGTAGTGGCCGAAGGGGACATCGGCGGCGTGCGCGACGAGATGGAGGAGCAGCATCCGGCCCAGGTGCTCATCCGCTGCGACCGGCCGTCGCTCCTCGCCTCGCGCGTCTTTCTGAACGACCACGTGGTCGAGGCGCGCATCCACGACGACGGTAAGGGTCTCCTGGTGCGCACCCGCGACGCCGACCGCTTCTATCTCCTGCTCAACGAGGTCGTGCTCGACACCGGACTCGTGGTCGAAACCGTGATGCCGACGGACGCCGACGTCAACGCCGTCTACGAATATCTGATCTCCAACGGAGGCAAATCGTGAGCGACATCACGACGCCGGCGCTCCCCATCTCGTCCTCCGCGCGGCGGCTCCCCTGGGGACCGATGGCGCGGCAGATCCTGTCCGTGGTGCGGCTCGAGCTCCGCAAAAACTTCTTCGGGAGGCGCGGGATCGGCATTTACGTGCTGGCCCTGAGCCCCGTGCTGATCCCGCTGATCCGGTTCCTCAACCCGCGCACCTTCGAGCGGGAGCAGGTGGCGCAGGCCACGGAGTTCTTCTCGTATCTCTTTCAGATCTATGCGCTGCGCATCGCGCTCTTTCTCACCTGCGTGGCCGTCTTCGGCAACATGATCCGCCGCGAGGTGCTGGACCGCACGCTGCACTACTACTTCCTGACGCCGCTCCGGCGTGAGGTGCTCGTGATCGCGAAGTACGTGACCGGAGTCGTGGTCACCATCCCCCTGTTCATCGTCTCGACTCTGGCGGCGTTCACCCTGGCGTACCTGCCGCACCAGGGGGTGCAGGAGTTCCTCTTCCACGGGCCGGGACTGCGGCATCTGGGCGCCTATCTGCTGGTGACGGTGCTGGCCTGCATCGGCTACGGCGGGGTGTTCCTGCTCTTCGGCTCGCTCTTCCGCAGCCCGGCCATCCCGGCGCTGGCGGTGATGGGTTGGGAAGGCATCCACTTCCTGCTGCCGCCGCTCCTCAAGAAGATCAGCGTGATCCACTACCTGCAGTCGCTCTGCCCGGTGCCGATGTCCGAAGGCCCCTTCGCCATCCTCGCGGACGCCCCCTCCCCCTGGCTCTCCATTCCCGGTCTGCTGCTCCTGACCGCCGTCTTCGTCGCGGTGGCTGCCTGGCGGATCCGGGGGATGGAAGTGTCGTACGAGGAGGAATAAGCTTGGCCTCGAGAGGGGAGGTTTGTGGCCACGCAGCCGTGGCCACAACCGGGGTTTCAACGGACTGGGATCTTCAGATAGGGCAGTTCAACCCACAGGCCCCGCAGCTCGTCACACCGTTGCAGGTGCTACAGAACTTGAAATGGTTCACGCCGCTGCACGGCTTGCACGAATAGGTACATGCCATGGGGAGTGGAGCTGGCTGGCCGGTGATGCCGGCCGAAGCGGACGCTGCCGGTGCGGGGGCCGCCGAGGAGACCAGGAAAGTCAGTGCAACGACCGCGAGCAGCACTGCGATGCGTTTTGACATGTATTCCTCCCTCTTCGAAAAAGGGGATCGTTGAAGAAGCACGAGGAGCGTACAACCGCTCTTCCCGGATGTCAATTCTCCCGATGCAGGAGGAATAGCCGTGAACGTCGTTCTCTTCGGTGCGACCGGCATGGTCGGGCAGGGCGTTCTCCGCGAATGCCTGCTCGACCCGGACGTGCGGCGTCCTCGCGATCGTGCGCAGCCCGGCACCCGAAAGCGATTCTCGAGAGCTCGGATATCAACAGGCTTTGACGGCTCCGCTACTGCGGCTTTCCGATCTCGACGTAGCTCTTCAGTCGGCCGAGCTGCTGGCTCAGGACCTCGTCGACGTTCGGAGCCCAGGATGTCCAACCGCCTTTCGTGTAGCCTCCCACATTGTAAACCTCGACCACCTCGGTCGCTGCGCCTTTTGCTGTAAGCGAAAAAGTCAATGTGCCGACCGCGGCTTCGCGCTGCAAGGGACCGAGGCCACCGCTCAATCGCAGCTCCTTGCCGGGTGCTGCGTAAACGACGACCATGTGCTGTACGCTCCCTCCGTTGTCCAGCTTCTCGCAGAGGCAGCCGCCGGCCTGGAGCGATAGATGCAGATTTGCGGAGTTCCCGGACCAGGTGTGCGCCGGGCTCCACCACTTGTCGATCTCGCCGAGAGCGGCATAAACCTTCTCTGCCGGTGCCGCGATCGTCAGGACAGATCTGATCTGAAAGCCGCCGCTGTCGGCGCTGACGACCTCCGCGCGGGCGGGGGTGCTCATGAGGAGAGTGCCGATCAGAAGAAACAACGCGTTGGCGCGCATGCGATCAACTCCCATCATCAGTCCTTTCTTTGCCGCCGCCGTCGGAGGTGGGGTACTCGATTTCCTGCTCGAGTGGCAGCGCCATCCGTGCCTCCCCTTTTTCGACGGGTTGAGGTATCAAATCACCGGAAGGTGTTACGGCGCAACCCCGGAGATCATGATACCACGCCGGTGCCGAAGCGAGGGTACTTTCAGTTGGCCGTCCTGGACACGGGTAGCGGCGAGCCGGGCGGCTCGGAGGCGGCTTGCCAGAAATCCAGCTCGTAGGCCTGGAGCAGTCTGGCTAAGCCGGTTCGCCGCGGGCTTTCTACCTCACAGGCTGCCTGAGATTTCTCTCGCCCTCGCACCACTCTCCCCATGAACACCGCGACTCAGCCCTTGAGTCGAATGGGAACCTGGGCGATGGAGCCCGAAGGAGAACATCATGGCGAACGAGAACACGGAATTGGTCGAAGCGTACGCTCTGATCGGGAGAGAGGCTCTGCCTCGGATGCGGCAGCAGGACGAGGGAGCCCCGGGTGCCGAGGCGGCGCTGGCCAACTACCCGTATGGCGGGCAAGCGACCATCAGCATCCTGGGGTTGGGTGTGGGAAAGCTGCAGGTGACGGCCACTTTCGACACGGGCGATAAGTTGCAATACAACGCATGGATCTACGGTGCGATCGTCGGTGCCGGCGGCATCAGCTTCGGCGGCGGTGCCTTCGACGTGCCCCCGAGCGAGCTGCTCCAGGGCTCCACGGACTGTGCGCTCACCCTTACCGTGGCCGGCGTTGCCATCGCTTTCTTCCGCAATGGCAAGCTGGTCGGCTCATTCTTTGGCGGCGGACCGAATGTCGGCGCGGGACAAGCCGCCGGCTCCGGGGAGTGGAAGCGCGTGTAGAAAGAGCTGCCGGCAAAGCAGCTTTCAGATCTGCAACGCTTTGCGCAGAATGGCGATCTGGCCGGAGTGGTAGGCGTTGTGCTGGAGCAGGCCGGCGACCATCTCGGCCCGGGGGAGATGCCGGAGCCGAGCGCGCGGTCGCGGGCCGTGCCGACGATCTCTCGCAGATCGTCGTCGGAGAGCAGGGATACGACGGTCGCGAGGTGCTCCAGAGAGGCGCTCAACTCGGCCCGCGCGGTATCCCACGCCTCCTGGTCCGGCGGCGCGGGCTCCGGCCAGTCGCCGTCCTCCGGAGCCTGGGGCTCCGCGCCGCTGAGACGCCGGAAGACTCCGCGCTGCCAGGCCGTCATATGAAGGACGATCTCCCAGATTCGTAGGCTGTCTCGTCGTCTGGCCAGTTGGGAAACGGTGGAAACTTTCGCCCGTTCCAGGCGTATCTGGCTCACCATGAGGGAGATCCTGTGCATGCGCAACGCGACGCTCGCCATCCTCTTGACCCTGTTCGTCTCGACCGCCGCCGTCCGTGCTGACGACGCCCCCAAGGGCGACAAGGGCGGGGATAAGGCCGCGGCGGCGCCAGCCGCACCCCGAAAGTTCGTCACCCACCACCGCTTCACCGCCGGCGGGGTGGACATCCCCTACACCGCCACGGCGGAGGACATCGACCTCGAGGACCGCGACGGCAAGCCCAAGGCGCGCTTCTTCACGATCTCCTACATCGCGGAGGGTGTGAAGCGGCAGGAGGACCGGCCGATCACGTTCTTCTTCAACGGCGGGCCGGGCTCCTCCTCGGTCTGGCTGCACCTCGGTTTCGTCGGCCCCAAGCGCATCGACATCCCGAGCGACGCGCAGGACCCGGGCGCGCCGCCCTACCGGCTCAAGGACAACCCGTCGAGCCTGCTGCGCGTCACCGACCTCGTCGAGGTCGACCCGGTCGGCACCGGCTTCAGCCGCGCGCTCGGCGACAAGAAGGACGCCGACTTCTGGGGCTACGACGAGGACGCCGACTCCGTCGCCGAGCTCATCCAAGCCTTCCTCACCGTGCACGACCGCTGGAACTCGCCCAAGTACGTCCTCGGCGAGAGCTACGGCGGCATCCGCGGCTCGATGCTCGTACCGCGGCTCCAGGGGAAGATGAACATCGGCCTCAACGGCGTGATCCTCATCTCGCCGGCGATCAACATGGGCGCCCTGCCCTTCAGCACCAACGGCAACGATCTCACCTACGTCACGCACCTGCCGACGCTCGCCGCGACGGCGTGGTACCACAAGAAGCTCCCGGATTCCTGGCCGAGCCTGCAGGCGCTGCTCACCGAGGTCGAGCAGTTCGCCTCCGGCGAGTACATGCAGGCCCTGTTCCGCGGCGACTCGCTCCCGGAGGCGGAGAAGGGGCAGATCGCCGACAAGCTGCACCGCTACACGGGCGTGTCCAAGCAGTACATCCTCAACAGCGACCTGCGCCTCTACGCACCCCGCTTCGCCAAGGAGCTGCTGCGCGACGAGGGGATGGCCATGGGCCTCCTCGACAGCCGTTACGCGCAGAAGGAGCTCGACAACACGTCGTCCTCCCCCAACAGCGACCCGTTCGACGTCAAGACGGGGCCGATCTACATCTCGCTCTTCCATCAGTACCTGCGCGATGAGCTCGGCGTCGACATCCAGGAGCCCTACGTGCCCCAGAGCGACGAGGCCAACGGGAGCTGGAAGCGGCAGAATAGCGCGACCGGCGCCTTGGCCGGCTTCGTCGACGTCACCGGAGACCTGGCGCAGGGCACCAAGGACAACGAGGCGCTGCGCGTGTTCACCGCCAACGGATACTACGACCTGGCGACGGCCTACTTCGCCAACGCCTACATGCTGCACCACAGCGGCATCGACCCGGCGCGGGTGACGATCCGGAACTACCCGGCGGGGCACATGATGTACCTCAACCAGGGTTCGCTCGAGCAGCTGTCGAGAGACATCGGGGAGTTCATCCAGGGGAAGTGAGGGGGACGTGAGCTCGCGGCGGCTCCCAGAGCTCACAGTCGGGAGGCGAGGCAAGGTGACTCCCGCGGCCCTTCAGGCCGCATGACTGTGGCGCCCGTTGACCCAGGGAATCGGCCTTCGGCCTCATCCCTGGGCTGGCGTCTCCCGGCCCGTTGGGCCGGACGGGCTGGCCGCCCCTGTGGAAGGCGAAAACAGTCGCCCCTCTCCAGGAACACGACCGCGCGCCCTCTCCCCGTAGCCTTGCTCGCTGTTGCTGCGGCATCCGTTTCTGCGGCTGACGCTGCGGCGTCAGCCGGAGCTCCTCCCAGAAGGTCAGAAGGTCGCCGAAGAACCGCCTGCCGGGCACCGGCCCAACGGGCCGGGAGAACCCAGCCCAGGGATGAGGCCGAAGGCCGATTCCCTGGGATTCAACGGCCACCACAGCCCTGCGGCCTGACAGGCCGCGAGATCCTCCTATTCGTTGGCATCCGCGAGCCTCTCTTGTGGAAAGCCGACCGCCTCAAGCTATGCCGGCCAAAGCCGCAGCGACTCACAGGAGCCGCGAATGCCACGCCCCTCGGCGGGGTCAGATGTTCAGCAACTCCTGCTCTTTTGGCTGGCACCTGTGCACTTTTTCCTCGAGAAGAGCCGCCCTAGAGAAGGGCTGGAGTAATTGTGCAGGCAGCGTCCGCACAATCTGGGAATAGGCTCGATAGAAGGTCAGAAACTGGTAAAGCTGGCGATGGCCGCTGACACCTATACCCGGCCGGATGCTGCTGGACTAGAATAGAGGGATGCCGACGATCAGCTTGAACGGCCGCATCACAGAAAAAGGCGAGTTGGACCTCGAGCTACCTGCTGGGCTCCCTCCGGGAGAGGCCCGCATCACGATCGAAATTCCCATTGAGCCAGGCTGGACGCCTGCTGAGCTCGACCGGGCTCTGGAGGTGGTCCCGCTGACTGGAGCCGAGATCGTGCGCGGTGGTTTCACGGGAAGCTGGGCCGACCAGGAAATCTCCGATGGGGAGGGCTGGGTCCGAGAGAGGCGGCACCGGCGGCGGGAGGAGCGGCGCGGCAAGTGAACGGGCTCCTTGACACTGCGATCGTCGTCGATCTTCTCCGCGGGTATCCGCCAGCCGTTTCGTGGCTGGAGGGACAACCGCCTCTTGGCCTCAGCCCCATTGTCTGGCTCGAGATCCTCGATGGTGTCACGAACCGGCAAGATCAGGAACGAGCCGTCAAGCTTCTCGGGCATTTCCTGCGGATCGAAGTCCTGTCGTTGGATTTCGACTGGGCGATCCGCCAAGCGCTCGCGTTTCGCCTCAGTCATAACGTCGACATGATGGACTGCCTGATCGCGGCATCCGCCCACCGCCTTGAAGTTCCTCTCTTTACGCGGAATCTGAAGCACTTCCAGCCGATGATCGGCTCGCTGGCTCAGAAGCCCTACTAACGGCCGTCGCCGGAATCGTCTCGGGTCCCTTCCGGCAGGCCGTGGTCCTGAGCCAGCTTCCCTGCTGGAAGCACCTGACGCCGGAGGAGTAGCCGCTTTGATCTGCCAGATCGAGACGACCGCCGCCGTCGAGCGGGCGAAGAAGGGCGTGGAGCCTCTCGGCGTGGAGAAGATCCTCGCGCAGGATCGGAGACCCGGCCCGAGACCCTGGACCGCTCGCCAGCACCGTTCATCCATGCCGCGACGCGGAAGATCCGGAAGGAGCTCTGGGAAGCCTACGGCTGGTTCGTGGCGGCGTACCGGGAAGCGGCGGACAAGCTCCGGAAGGGAGACAGGAGGGCGGCCTTTCCGCCGGGTAGTTTCCCGCCTCATCTGCCGTTCGTGCCGGCCTGAGCCCATTCAAGAAAGGACATGGGCTCGACAGATGGTCTTGGTCAGACCGGTGCGCGACCGGTCGGTGATCGAAGTGTGTCTCATGGAGCGGTTGCCGCGAGGTCTGGCCTTGGTGGGTGTCGCCGGATCGCGTTGCAGAAAGGCTGGAGAGGCCCATCGAGGGCCTCGGATCGTCTGCTGAGCCGGGTCGCTGTGCGAGGCGGGGCGTCTGGGGGTGCGGCTGCGGGGCGTTTTTTAGAGGCTTCTGTTCTTTTGGCTGGCACCTATCGTCCCTATCGTCGGCACCTATCGTCGTGGTCGCACTTCTCCGCCGTTCGTGTCGGCCCGCGGCGGCGAAGTCAGACTCTTTAGCGGGTTCTGCCTTTTTGGCAGGCACCTGCACTCCGCGGCCACCTCAGGCCCCACAAAAGCGTTAGAATCTTCTCCACGGATGAACAAGAGATTCGATGTCTTCCTGAGCCATAACAGCAAGGACAAGCCTGCCGTCCGCGAGCTTGCCGAGGCGCTTCGTGCCCGCGGATTGAAAGTGTGGCTGGACGAGTGGGAACTGGTCCCAGGCCAGCCGTGGCAGGAAGCGCTTGAGGAGATCATCGAGACGACCCGGTCGTCCGCCGTGCTGGTCGGCAAGGACGGTTTCGGCCCTTGGCAGGATGCGGAGATGCGAGGCTGCCTCGCAGAATTCGTTGAACGCAAGCAGCCTGTCATCCCCGTGCTTCTACCCGGCGCCCCGGCCGAGCCAAAATTGCCTCTCTTCCTGCGGCGGTTCACCTGGGTGGATCTGCGAAGTGGGCTGACCGAGGAAGGGATTGACCGCCTCCAGTGGGGAGCTACCGGCAAGAGACCCCATCGCTCGAGGCTTCCATCGACTCCTACCGCAGGCCCAGAAGCAGCGACGGTCGCAGCCGGATGCGCCAATCAGGTTTTCCTCGATAAACCTCTAGAGCTGAGAAACCTACCGCGGACGACGCCCACAATACGAGTGCAAGTAACTCTCGCGATGGAGTTCTCGAGTTATGACGACAAAGTCGAGAGTCTTCTCCTTAAGGGGTTGGCAGTATTTCTCGGGATATCACCTGAAGAGATCAAGGTCTGTTCGGTCGAGGAGGGAAGCGTCAAGTTGGTTGTTGAGCTTCCAGTGGCTGCGGCCGAGCGCTTGCTTGAAGCTGGCAAATCCTACTTGATCCAGCTCGAAGGCTATCTCGACTCGTTAGGAGAGATTCGAGTCAGTGCAGATACCAAGGCTTCCAAGTTCTATAGGTTCTCAACAGGAGGTGCTGGAAGCATTGCCAATTTGGCCGATCTAAGAGCCCAGGCATGGAGCGAATACGCCACTGCCCTGCGCGTTTCCGGACGGCTCCATGAGGCGGAGGAGGCATTCGCCAAAGCTCAGGAGTACTGCGAGAAAGGAACCGGCGACCCGCCAATACGCGCAGATCTTTTCCTGGGGCTGGCGTCCTTGCGCATCTTCCAACGCCGGTTCGATGAAGCAATCATGCTGGCCGCAGAAGCGAGTCGCATTTACAGTGAGCTCGGTAAGAGCAGCTTGGTCGCGAGATCTCGTGTCCAAAAAGCCATGGCCCAGAGCTATGCTGGGGAGGCCGATGCAGCCGTGCGTAACCTCAACCGGGCAATCCCTCTCATCGACAATGAAGACGATCCGCACCTGCTGCTGTCAGCCTGCCATAATCTGATCCACGCGTACATCGATCTAGGTGAGCCGGAGCAGGCCTTGTCGCTCCTTTTTGACGTGCGGGTCCTCTACCAGGAGGTCCAAGATCCACTCATGGCTTGTCGGGCTGATTTGCAGGAGGGTAAGATCCTCCTCGACTTGGGCCACCTGCATGCAGCCGAAGAGGCGCTCCTGAGGGCCCGCTATGGCTTTATGGAGAGAGACTTGTCCTTCGAAGTGGCTCTGGCCTTGCTCGACCTCTCCGAGGTGTACCTGCAACTCGGGGAGATCGAGAAGCTCCACGAAGCCGTGGCAGAGATGGTGCCGATTTTCAAGTCGCTCGGGGTTGACCGCGAGGTGCTGGCGGCGCTGCTCCAGCTCCAGAAGGCCGACCAGCAAAGTCGCGAGGCTCTCGAGCTGATCCGCTTCCTGATCTCCCGCGTCCAAGAACTCTCTTCTTTGAAAGCGCTCAAGTAATTGAGCACGTTTCGGCAGCCAACATCGCCAGTTTTGCTAGATGGAGCCTGCGCGCCGTGCTCTCATAGCGAAGGGCTTTGCTCATCTCGATGAGCTTCAGAACCAGACGCGAGTCGGCGAAGCGACTGTAGGTCCTAACCCATCGCTCCTGCTCGTGCTGAGGAAGCGGAGCGAGCTCTGCCAGAAGCTCCTCTGGAGAACTCTCACGCACTCGCCCTTCGGCGAAGAATTCATTGAGTTTCTGCTCCGCCGCAGAGAAGGTTCGGCTGTAGTCGTAATGAGCTGCCGGTGTCGCGGCGTCATTTTTTTCTCGATCGAGAGGATAGCTCAAGAGGTGCTCCAGACGTTGCTCATCCCAGCCAATAGCACGTAGCAGATTACGGCAGGAAGAGCACTCTGTCAGGAGATGACGCAGAACTCGTGCATTCCGTGCTGCGGTATCCGGTCCACCGGCACATTGCAGGAAGGCTCTGAAATCTTCAGCTGTCGGATGATCTCTAAACATGCCACACCCCAGGGGCCGGCGTCATGTCTCGCTGCACAATTGCCGCCCTAGCTCGGCGCTCCGCGGCAGATGATCGTGCCCGCCACGAGTCGAGGCTCCACTTTGCGAGGAGCACAGGGCCAGCGGTACAAGCCTAGGAGACCTCGACGTACTCGGTTACGACGGACGGTTCCGGGATCTCCTCACCAGCTTCTCGCATACCTTCGAGGTGGAAATCGATGGCTTCCCGAATCAGGTCGAGGAGCTCTTCCTTGGTCTCGGCCGCAGCTACACAGCCCGGCAGGTCAGGTACGTAGGCGCTGTAGTTGTGCTCCGCTTTCTCGACGACGACTGCATACCGCATGAGGGGATCTCCTGCTATTTGAGCCCAGCCTGCCTCAAGATACTGTTCAGCGTTCCGGGGCGCAAGTCCATGCTGGGCTTGCCCGATATTGTCACCGTCCCAGGCTTGTTGGGATGCTGGAACTGTCTATGGCTGCCACGAGTCCGGACAAGACGCCAACCATCACGCTCGAGTCTCTCGATAATTTGGTGAACCTTCACGCCTGATCTCCGGGAAAGAGAACTGGTCTCGTGTCCAAAGCATTATAGCCCGAAAGGCAGGCAGGGCCTGGCTTGGCCTCGCTTCGGTCGAATGGGGCCTCGGGCCTCCCTGATCGGCCGAGTGGACCTGGCGTGGCGCGCCCCCCTGCCCCTCCTCCGCACCCTCTCCTATAGGGCCGGCCCCGCGGTTCCCCTGGACGGCTCCGTTGTGGTCGCCGCGCCCGAAAGGAGATCCTCATGCTTCGCGCGATCTGGAGCTCGCTCCAACTCCTCTTCGGCTCCCTCGGCCAGGGCTGGACCGGTCTGGAGGGCGGCCCTGCGTCGGACTCGGGCCACGATATGGACCCGGACGGCTAAGAGAGTCTCTCCTTCGGTGCCGACGACCCTTCTTTGCAGGTGTCGTCGGCCCGCCTTTTTGTTATTCTTGTTATTCTTGTTATTCTTGGGCGCAACCGCTGATCTGCGAGGTCTATGCCCATGGATGACATTCACCTCTCGCGCGAGATCCTCCGCGCGGCCCACGCCGGAAACGTGCCTCAGAGCGTTCTCGAGGAGATCAAGACCGAGCACCTCCTGAGCCGTTGTCCTCATTGTCGGATGGAAGTTCAGGCGTATGAGACCGAGCTGCGGTGCGGCATTCCTGCCTTGTCGCGGCCTCCTCTGGCTGCGCGGCGACATCGCGGCGGGTCAGGGCGATCTCGCGGCGGCCGAGAGGGCCTATGTCGGGACCCGCGACGGGTTCATCGGCCAGGGGATCGGATACGACGCCGCCATGGTTTCTCTCGACCTGGCTGTCCTCTATCTACGGCAAGGACGAGCGGCCGACGTCCGGCGGATCGCCGAGGAGATGATCCCTCTCTTCCAGGCCCAGGACGTCCACCGCGAGGCTCTGGCTGCTCTCGTTCTCTTCCAGGAGGCGGCCCGCCAGGACCGGCTCACGGTCGAGAAGACGCTCGAGGTTGCCGCGTATCTGCGCGCGGCACGCCACGAGCCGGCGCTCCGGTTTGTGTGGAGGTGAAGGGGAGACGAGAAGAAGGCGAGCCAGGGGCCGGGCCGGCCTGACCGGCCCCTGTCGAACGAGGCGGGCCGGGGCCGCTCCTCCCGCCTCGAGGAGTGCCCCGGTACGTCGTCATGTCAAAGAGCTTCGCGGCAGCCTCTACCCCGGAGGGTGGCTGCCCGCGGCCGTCGAGGTCCCCAAGAAAGTTGAGCCAGGGACTTGACAACGCGATCAGTATGCATCTACCCTTGGATGAAGTCAAGCAGGACGTTCCGAGGCTCGAATCGGAGCGGGAATCACCCGGACGACCCCGGCCCGGCGCCTCGGTGCCCCGGGAAACCGGGGCTCTCTCCCGCAGAGTCGCCTCTTCGCTCGCGCGTTTCGGGAGAGTATCCCAGAGCATCGGACCGTTGCTCCGGGACGCCGGCGGAAGGTCCCGGGTGGTCGTGTCGCGGTCCCGGAGCGATGCCCCGCCGCCCCGGGACATCGGGACAAGATCCCGGGGCATTGCTTCGTTGCCCCGGGATCTTGCCTCGATGTCCCAGGATGAATAGGCGATCTCCCTATGCATACGCCCAAAGCCCCGGGGCAACGAAGCAGCGTACCGGGGCGGAGCTCCGGCTCACCGGGAGAATGAGGCGAGGCACAGGTGCTCTGGCCCGGCGCTCCGGAGCTCCGCCGCGAGATCCCGGGACGATGCCGTGAAGTCCCGGAGCGGTGAGCCGTTTCCCGGGAGGCGGACAGAGGAAATGGAGCCGGGCGAGGTTGAAGCCCGTCCGGCGGCAGCACGGTTCTTTGAAAACTGAATCGACAGGATCAGGGGGATCACCCCCAGACGAGCGGTAAACCGGAGCGGGGATTCGGGGTCTTTCTCCCAGGCCACAGATGCGTCTCTGACATCGGTTGAGAAACCTCCATCGGATGGCCGAAAGGAGAGAGTCATGGAATCCTCGTCTCGCTCGCGCCCGGCAGGTCGCACCGTCCCGTTGTGGGCCGGCGCTCTCGTCCTCCTGGCCTCGATCCTCGCCGTACGACCGGTGCAGGCGCAGTCGTGCGCCGGGAAGAGCGCCGGGGACGTCTGCCGGCCTTCGGCAGGCTCCTGTGACGTGGCGGAGAGCTGCGTTGCGACCGGCGGCAGCTCGGGGGCTCCGGCCTTCCAGGCGGCGGACGGCACCCTGTCCACCAACGTCGGCTGGTACTACACCATGGGGTACGGATTCACCCCGAACAAGACCGTCGTAGTCACCGCGCTCGGCGGCTTCTTCAACGGCACCAAGACCGTCTACCTCTACAACCGGTCGACCGGCGCCGTGCTGGCGAGCGCCACGGTGACCGCCGCCAACAACTGGGCCTATGCCTCGATCGCTCCCGTCATCCTCGACCGGGATCTCCCCTACTCGATCGGCGTCGATCTCGCCGGTTCCGGCGCCGCCTACCGCTCCGGCATGGCGGCGATGCCGCGCTACCTCACCGACGTGACCATCAACGGGAGCTGCTACCGCGCTTCGAGCACCGCCGAGCCGTGCTCCTACAGCGGCCTGATCTCCGGCACCAACTACGGCATGGCCGACTTCAAATACCTCCCCGCCGTCGGTCTGTACCAGCCGACCGATGGCATCCTTTATACCGACGTGGCCGGCGACTACACGGCCGGGTACGCCTTCACGCCGAACAAGAACCTGACGGTCACCCATCTGGGCGGCCTGTTCAATGGGACGAGGACGGTCTACCTGTACAACCGGTCGACCGGCGCGTTGCTCGCGAGCGCGTCCGTGCCGTCCTCCAACGCCTGGATCTACACCAGGATCACGCCGATCACGCTCACGGCCGGAACTCCATATTCCGTCGCCGTCTACACGCAGGGGAGCGGCGCCTCCTATCGCGGGAGCCTGGCGATGCCCACGGCGGTCGCCGACGCGACCATCGACGGTACTTGCTACCGTCCCTCGAGCACCGCAGAGCCGTGCTCCTCCAGCGGCTTGATCCCGGGCAACAACTACGGAATGGCCGACATCAAATACGCGGCGACCGGCGGCGGGCTCACCTGTCCGGCCGATATCCTGATTCCGGCGGGGAACGTCTGCCGGGCTGCGACCGGCTCCTGCGACGTCTCCGAGAGCTGCACCGGCTCGTCGCCCGCCTGTCCGGCCAACGCGTTCGTCCCGGCCGGACTGGCCTGCAACGACGGCGCGCTCTGCACCTACAACGACGTCTGCAACGGCGCCGGAAGCTGCGGCGGCACCGCGATCACCTGCGGCGGCGGCAACGCCTGCTCGACGACGGTCTGCAACGGCACGAGCACCTGCGAGTCCGCGAAGGTCTTCTGCACCGAGCCACCCAGCGAGTGCTACAACACTCTCGGCTCCTGCAACACCACGAACGGGAGCTGCAGCTATACGGTCAAGGTGGGCGCTCCCTGCGGCACCCGGGGCACCTGCCAGAGCTCGGGAGCCTGTTACACGCCTCCGCCCGTGACCACGAACAGCGAGCCGGAGGATTGCGCGTCGCAGACCCTCCCCGCGCCGACGCCCGTCGGCTGCGACAGCTGCGATCCCAACCATCCGTGCGTGGTCGACACGACCATCACCGTCCCCGTGGAGTATCAGACCTGCAGCGGCTACACGCCGCGCAAGGGCGACGTCGTCCTGCACGAGGCGGTGGGGCTGACCCAGCTGCTGGTCGGCAACTTCGGCTCCAACTGGACCCATGTCGGCGTGTTCCAGGATCCGCAGCCGCCGGGTCCCAATCAGGCGAAGCAGATGGTGACGCATCAGGCGCTGATGAGCCTGGAAGGCTTCTCCCAAGCCGTCCTCCAGCCCAGCCTTTACCGGAAAGCGCTGATCGCTCTCTCGTTCAACAAGAATTCCGCCTACTGCAAATCGGCGAAGCTGAATCCCGCCACCGTGCTCGACTCCGGCGAATTCCTTCCGGGCGTGCCCAACACGCACACGGCGGACATGATCACCGAGCCGGACGGGAACAACCTGCTCTTCTGGGAGGACGGCGTGGTGAACCGCCGGGTCGTCGTCGCGGCCAGTCGCGCCGCCGGCGAAAGCGTCGCCAACCAGATGGCAGCGAAGAATGACTACTACTCCCTCCACTCGTTTGTGGATCCGGTCACGTCCTACAACCAGTTGAGCAACGGCAAGCACGGGTCCAACTGCGCCTCGGCGATCATGAGCTGCATCACGCCGGAAGTGCCACGGACGGTGCTGCTGTCCGAGAAGATAAGACAGACGTCCGAGCGGGCGTACGAAGCGATCCGCAGGGAGGTCCGCTGGCAGAAAGAAACCGAAGACGCCGTTACGAGTTGCAAGCACATCTTCTGTCAGCCGTACGGCTATGGCCCCTGTACCGTCGACTGCAACGGGATCGCCTGGGACACGGCGAACGGCATTGCGGACCAGGTCATCGCCTGCTTCCTGTTCGGCCCGACCAGCGCCGGCTGCGATTGCACGCGCGACAACCGCAAGTGGCACTACGCCGCCTGGGGAGGCGCGCCTCCCACCAATCTGACGCAGGACGAGATCGACTGGCTCTACAACCGTCTGACGGACATCGACTACCCGCAGGATCCCTGGACGGGGCCCACCATCGGAGGCCAGCCTCCCCTCACCATCTATGACGCGTCCAGCTACCTGCCGGGCGACGTCATGAAGTCCGCCAACTATCCGCCGAGCAACTCCTACTATCTGAAGAAGGTGACCAACGCGACCCGGAAGTATGGCCACTGCTATGCGCCGCTCTCCGTCACGGGCACCACGAGCCCGGCGACGGCGACGACCGGGACGGCCCTGACCTGGACGGCCACCGCGAGCGGCGGCATCCCGTCGAGCATCCAGTTCGCCTTCTTCCGCCGGCGCGCCGGGGGCGGGATCGCGGACTGGATCCCCTCCGTGAATTCTCCGATGTGGCAGACCAGCAACCAGATGCACTGGACCCCGTCCTCGGCGGAGGTCGGGACGTGGGAGACCTACATCTGGGTGAGGGACGGCTCGACGCCTCCGACCATGAACGGGTACGGCTTCGCGGCCGGCTACAACCCCGGACCGGTCCAGGTGACCGGCGTCTCGCAGGCCTATCCGCCCACCGGGTGGGTCGACGGATACAACACGCAGCACATCTGGGGCTGGGCCTGCGATCCGGACTATCCGACCCAGAGCAACCGGGTGGACGTCTACACCATGTCCTGGCAGTTCCTGGGCAGCGCGAACGCGTACTACGGCTCCGGCTCCGCCATCAACAACATCTGCCGTGGCGGCACGGCCCACTACTTCGACTTCTACCCGAGCGGCGGCATCCCCTCCGGCACGCACATCATGGTCTGGTCGATCGACCTGCCCTACTCGACCCCCGGCAACGACAACCGGAGGATCGGCGGAAGCGGCTCGATCGGTGACGGCACCGAGTTCGTCATTCCCTGAGGTGTAGGATGGGTCCATGGAGGTGTCGTCCATGGACCCGTTCCGCTCGCTTCTCGCGGCGTCTCTTCTTCTGCTCCTCGTCCCCTGTGGCCACCTCGCGGCCCAACCGCCGATCCGGGATCGCGAGCAGCCCCAGACCCAGGACCAGGCCCAGACCTTCCAGGGTGAGATCGAGGTCCGGGAGGTCGGCATCGTCGTCGAGCCGCCCGAGGGCAAGTCGCTCGGCTCGATCCCGCCCGCGGACATCCTCGTCTTCGAGGACGGCGCGCCCCGGCAGGTGGTCAAGGCCGAGCCGCTCAAGCCCGGCGCCGGACCGTCTCCCTGGAGCCTCGTCCTCTATTTCGACCGCGTCCTCGCCGGACCGGCGACCACCCACGACGCGGCTCTGGCCCTCGCCCGGCAGGCCCGCGAGCTGACCGACCTCGGTCCCGTCGAGATCGTGACGGCCGATCCCGCGCCGAAGATCGAGCTCACCGCGACCCGGGACGCGCGCAGCCTCTCCTCCATCCTGGGAGGGATCGCCGCTCAAGTGGAGAAAAAAGCGAGCCGGCCGACCCGGAATCAGGCGCCACCGGAGGCGCCGGACCCGGCGGCCTTGCGGCGGCAGCTCGATCGCCTCGTGACCTTCCTCGGCAGCCGGCCCGACACCGGAGCCCGGGCTCTCTTCCTGGTCGCCAACGGCTTCGTCCCGCCACCCGGAGAGGCGGCCTTCCTTTTCACGCAGGACCCCGGCGCGCCGGTGCCGCCCGGGAGCCTGGCCGCGGCGCTGCGCGAGGGCTCGCGCGTCCTCGCCGCGTATGGCTGGGTGACCTTCGCGGGACCGCTCCGCAACAGCTCCGAAGAGCGCCAGCGCCGCCAGATGGCCGACATGGAGCGCATCCGGGTCATGGGCGGCGGCAGCGAGAACACCAACGGAGCGCCGCCGGTCATCCAGATGCCGCCGCCGGACCGGGGCGTGCGGGGAGACGAGCGGGTGGCCGACGTCTTCTCGCGGCCGGACTCGGCTCCCTGGCTCGCACTCTCCCAGCCGACGTCGGGGACGGTGCTCGGTGTCGACGAGCAGCTCGGCTCGGTGATCGACGGCCTCGCCAGGCGCTGGCGGGTCTGGTACCGGGGACCCGAGATCCCGGACGGCAAGCTCCGCTCCGTCGAGGTCCGGCTTCCCTCAGCCAGCGAGCCCCTGCGCAGCCCGCGCTGGGTCCGCTCGGCAACTCCTGAAGGGCTCGCCGCGGCCCGCGCGCGGCTCCTGGCGGACGGCTCGGCGGTCTCCGGCGGCAGCCTGTCCTTGAACGCCTCGCTCGATGGACGCACGCTGAGCCTCCGGGTCCCCCCGGCCGGGGCCGGTACGGCGGGGCCGGTCCGCGTCACCGTCGCCTTCGACGGCGCCTCCGAGGTCCAGCAGGTCGTGCTACCCGAGGTGAGCCTGGAGAAGGGATGGGAGCACCGGCTGGAGATCCACCCCACCGGAAAGGGAGGAACGCACCGGATCGCCGTCGTGATCGAGGATCTGGCCCGCGACCGCTGGGGCGTGGCCACGGTGGTGCCGGCGGCTGGGGGACATTGAGATCGACCGGAAAGGGGCGATCGATGCCGGGAGGCGAAGAAGATCAAGTGAGCCGGAGCTCTCTTCGTCGGATGGCTCCTCTGGGGGAGCGGACCCGGAGCCCGGTGCGGCGAGGATCTTCTGCATCCGGCCACGATCGGTCGGCCCCAGGACGTCGAGGTCCTCAGGGTGCACCCGCACGTCTTCGATCAGGTTGGCGGGGCGATAGCTCGGATTCTGGATCATCACCTTGAAGGCGGCGGCATCGATCGTGATCGTGTCTCCGCCGGCAGCGCGCAAGCTGCGGCGTCCCTTTCCGCGCTTGCCGCGCAGCAGCTCCGCGATCCTGATCCCGGCACCGTAGGGGTTTCCCAGCGTTCCTTTGGGACTGGGCCGGTACCTGCGGACGTAGGTGGTGTCCACTCCCAGGCCTGCCTTTTTGGCCTCGCTGATCATCCACTGGAACGCGTAGTTGGCGATGCCGTCCGGATCGTAGCCGCCGCCGATGTTGGAATGCACTCCCGGGAACCATCGCTGCTCGAGCGACTGGCCCGGCTGGGCTCCCCGCCAGACCTGCGGCCGGAAGTCCCAACGTTTTTCATCGATCGCCATCGCCTGGCGGGCGACTTTCACAATCGCGGGCGGTTTCGGTCCGACGTGGAACGCGTACCTGTGGCTGGCAGTGGGCACGTCTCCTCCCTCGCGGCGGTCCGCCGCCAGCCGCGAGCCCAGCGCGAGGACGGTGTCGTACACACCCAGGAACGCGACCTCCGCGGGTTGCGGATCCTTGATCGCGTTCGGGTCGTGCCGCCGCTTGCGAATCGCCGCGAACGCCTCGGCACCGGCGCCCGGGCGTGCACCGCTCTCGCGGTAGTGCAGGAAGAGCTCGGGGATGTAGTACTCGTCGTCCTTGTGCAGGATTCCCCCGGTCCATTCGATGAAGCGGGCCAGGCTCTGCGCCTGGGCCGCCCCGCGGCTGAAACCGAAAATGTAGATCTGGTCGCCGGCGTCGTAGTTGCCCACCAGGAAACGGTAGGCCGCCTTGATCCGGGCTTCGAAGCCGCCGCCGAAGGCTCCCCCCAGGAGCCGGTCGGTCACCCGCTGGAGCCCGCCGAGGCGCACGGGCTCGCCGATGGAGGAGCCGACGCCTTCGAGATAGAAGGCGACCTGTGGGGTGCCGTCGGCGGCCTCGGGCAGAACCGCGCGGTAGGTCTTGAGCACGTTGGTCGGCTTGTACCGGACCCGCTCGCCCTTGGCCTTGTCCTGCTCGGGGCTGTTCCAGGTCCCGTCGAGGCAGACGACGAGCCGCTTCGTCGGTCCGTCCGCGGCTTCGAGGCGTGAGGGCGCTCCGGTCCCGGCAGCGATCAGAAGTGAGACGAGACCCACCTGCACCATCCACCTCTGGTTCCTGAGCATCGGAAGGCCCTCCGGTTTCGTCGAAGCTTACCGCGAGTCTGCCGCGGAGACCAGTTGACTCCCGGTGGAGGTTCGAGGCAGAATAGGTTTGCTGTACAGACCGGCGCCAGGGAGGCTGAGATGGAACCCCGGGACCTCGATCGCATCCGATTCGTCACACAGCACTTCAACGATCTTCAAGGGCTGCGGTATGGAGTGCCCTTGGGGTTGGTCACCCTGGCCTGGGCGGGGCCGGCGCCGCTGCGCGCCCCGCTGTTGCTCGGAGCCGTGCTCCTGACGCTCGGAGCGAGGTGGTACTACCGGCGGACCTTCGGCGAGGTCGAGCAGCAGCCGGCCGATCCCGCCGCGGAGCTCTGTCCGGTCTCCCTCTACAGTCCGGCGGGTCCCATGCCGCGGCTCGACGGCTTCCGGCAGGTGACGGCGGCGGCACGGCATTTCCTGCTCACGATGGCGCTGGTCGGGGTTTGTTTCGGGGTCTTGCAGGCGATGCCCCCCAGCATCCAGATCCAGGAAGAATCGCTGGGGCAGCCTCCCCGGATCGTTCCCGCCCCTGCCTTCCGGACCAAGTTCGAGCCGGCTTTCCTTCATGGCGCGAGCTGGCTGGGGGGATTGCCCATGGTGCCGCTCGATGAGGCCGGGGCCAGGGCTGGTTTCGCGCAGACGACGTATGTCCTTTTCGGCGCGTTCTTCCTCGGCTTCTGGCTGTGGAGAGAACGCCGCTGGACCCAGGGCCATCATCTGGTCCTCGCGGTCCTGCTGCTGGGGCTTTCAGCTCTCGGCACGTCCCTGGGGTTCTTCGCTCAACCGGGTGGGGAGATCCCTGCGGAGATCACTGCTTTCCTTCCAGCCCTGATCTACCCCGAGGTGGCTCTGCTCCTCTGCGGCTCGGCGATGGTCGTCGCGGGTCTTCTCGATCATTGCCAGCTCGTCTGGACGATGGAGCCATGAACGCCACCCCTTTCGAGCAGCTCGCGAACCTGGACCGGCGGGTCCACGACCCCGCCCGGCTGGCGATCCTGACGGCGCTCTCGTCCTGCGAGCGGGCCGACTTCCTGTTCCTGCTGCGGATCACCGGCCTCACCAAGGGGAACCTCTCCTCGCATCTCTCGAAGCTCGAGGAAGCCGGGCTGGTCGAGATCGAGAAGCGCTTCGTGCGCAAGAAGCCCCAGACCCTCGTCCGCCTGAGCGACAACGGCCGGCAGACGATCGAGAGCTACTGGAAAGAGATGGAAGAGCTCCGCGAGAGCGCCGCCCGCTGGCAGGCGCAGAGCCTCGTGCCGGAGCCGTCGCCGGGTTAGCGGCGCTTGCCGCCGCCGACGCCGTTGGCGCGGCTTGAGGTCGCGGATCATTTCGCCAAGGCCCTTCTCCTGCTCCAGCACCATTGAAGGCGGGGGAGGACTCGAGGCCGGGGATCACTTCGTGGCTCTCCTTTTGCGTCCCCGAGCGGGCTTTGCCGGGATTTCTTCAGTCAGGTGCTGCTCCAAGCGCAGGCGAGCGCGGATGACGGCTTCGTGGAGACGCTGCTCCAGCAGCTCGCGAGGCGGGAGCTCGATTAGGTACTCGGCGACATGAATGCCGCGGGGCTCCAGCTCGAGCACCTCCACGGTTTCGCGCTTCTTGCCCGCGCAAAGGATGAGGCCGATCGGCTTCTCTTCGCCTTTCTGCCGCTCGTGACGATCGAGCCAGCGCAGATAAAGCTCCATTTGGCCGACATCTGAGGGCTTGAAGTCTCCGATCTTCAACTCGATGACGACCAGACGCTGCAAGCGACGGTGGTAGAAGAGCAAGTCCAGGTAGTAATCGTCGCCGTCCAGGGTGATCCGCTTCTGACGTTCGACGAAGGCGAAGCCGGCGCCGAGCTCCAGGAGGAACAACTCGATCTCCCGCAGCAAGGAACTCTCCAGATCCTGCTCGCTGTAGGTGTCGCGAAGACCGAGAAAGTCGAGCACGTAGGGATCGCGGAAGACCAGGTCGGGCGTAAGCTGGTCTTGTTCGCGTAGCGCCTTGAGATCCTGCGCGATGAGCTTTGCGGGCTTCTTTGAGAGGGCGGTGCGCTCGTAGAGCATGCTGCCGATCCGGGACCGCAACGTCCGCACGCTCCAGCGCTCGATGCGGCACATCTCGGCGTAGAACTCCCGCTGGAGCGGATCCTTGAGCGGAATCAGGGCGATGAAATGGGTCCAGGTCAATTGTCGTATCAGTGATACGACAATCTCCCGGTCCGGAAAGACCTCAGCGAACTGGACCATGCGCCGGAGATTCTTCTCGGCGAACCCCCGACCGAACTCGGCTTCCAATTGTCTCCCCAGCGCGGAGACAATCTGGTTGCCGTACCCGGCTCTCTTCTCGTACAGGAATTCCCGCCGGATGCGGTCCCCGATCTGCCAGTAGAGCAGCGTCAGGCCGGCATTGACCATCCGGGCGGTCTGCTGCCGGCCCTCGAGGATGAGGCCGCGCACCTCTTCCAGCACCGCACCGGCCATAGCTGGCGTGACTGGCGCCGGACCGGTTTTGCTCAGAGAGCCTTTGAGCCGAGCTTGTTTCATCCATTCCCCTGGCAAAATTATAGCGGAAGGTTTCGCTCATCTCCGCGACCGCCAGACCAGGAGCCAGAGGAAGAACGGCCCGCCGAGGAGCGCGGTCAGGACACCCACGGGCAGCTCGGCCGGGGCCATGATCGTGCGCGCCGCGAGATCGCAGAGCACCAGGAAGGCTCCGCCGCCGAGGACGCAGGCGGGCGCCAGGTAGAGGTGGTCGTAGCCCACCCAGCGGCGCAGAATGTGCGGCACCATGAGTCCCACGAAGCCGATCGGTCCCGCCACGGCCACCAGCGCACCGATCATCAGGGAGGCGGCGAGGAGGACCTTGAGACGGAGCCGCCCGAGATCGACGCCTCGGCTCGCGGCGAGCTCCTCGCCCATCAGCAGGAGGTTCAGGTCCCAGCGCAGGACGAGCAGCACGGCCGAGCCTCCCAGGACCCACGGCAGCACCCAGAGCACCTCGCCGTAGCCCACCACGGAGAGCCCGCCCATCATCCAGCGCACGATGCGGAAGGTCTGGGTCGAATCGGCCAGGTACTGCAGGAAGAGGATGATCGCCGAGCAGGAGAGGGAGACGGCGATGCCCGCCAGGAGGAGCGTCGAGGTGGCGGTGTCGCGGCGGCGCAGGGAGAGGCCGACCACCAGGGCCGTGGCGGCCAGGGCGCCCGCGAAGCTCGCCAGGGCGACCACGGGCAGCCCGAGAAGAGCCGCGCTCTCCTCCAGCCGGAGGGCGAGGACCGCGCCTAAAGCCGCACCGCTCGCCACGCCGAGCGTGTAGGGCTCGGCCAGCTCGTTGCGGAAGAGCGTCTGGAAGCCGAGCCCGGAGACCGCGAGCCCGGCGCCGGCCAGGAGAGCGAGGAGCACCCGCGGCAGGCGGAGCTGCCAGAAGATGGCCGCCGCGGTCGGCTCGCCATGCAGCACGTCGGCCAGAGAGATCTGCTGGCTGCCCACCAGGGGCGCCCCCAGGAGCGCGGCGAGGGTGAGGGCGGCCAGGACGAGCAGGGCCAGGCGGGGACGCGCGGTCACGGCACCGGCTCGAGACGGAGCATGGTCACCGGCCGCTCGCCGCCGCGGACGATCTCGAAGCGGGCCCGGAAGAGCTTCTCCAGCAGGTCGGGCCGCAGGATCTCCGCCGGACGGCCGGAGGCCAGGATGCGGCCGCCCTCCAGAGCCAGCAGACGGTCGCCGAGGAGCCCGGCCAGGTTGAGGTCGTGGGTGGCGAGGACGACGGTGCGCCCCGACTCGCCGGCCAGGCGCAGGAGGAGCCCGGCGAGCTCGCTCTGGTGGCGGGCGTCGAGGTGGATCGTGGGCTCGTCGAGGACCAAGAGCTCCGCCTCCTGGGCCAGGGCCGCGGCGATGAACGCCGCCTGCCGCTCGCCGCCCGAGAGCTCGTCGACGCGCCGCCGCCGCAGGTCTTCGATCCCGACCCGGCGGAGCGCCTCGTCGACGGCCGCGAAGTCCGCGGACGCCGGCGCCCATTGAAACGCCGAGAGATGAGGATAGCGGCCCAGGAGGACCACCTCCTCGACGGAGAGCGGCACCCGGGCGGGCCGGATCTGCGGCACGTAGGCGATGTGCCGCGCCAGATCGCGCCGGGAGAGATCCGGGTAAGGCCGGCCGCGCCAGGCAAGCTCGCCCGCCCGCGGCCGGAGAAGGCCGGTCAACAGGCGGAGCAGCGTGGTCTTGCCCGCGCCGTTGGGACCGACGATCACCAGGCACTCGCCGGCGCGGATCTCCAGGTCGATCGGCCCGAGGATCGTCCGGCCTCCGGCCTCCCAGGTGATGCCGCGGGCGGAGAGGAGGGGGGTCAAGGCCCGGCTCCGCGATGAGGGTCCAGCGCCGCCCGCAGCTCGCGGTAGAAACGCGGCAGGCGCGGCCCCGGAATGAGCACGTGCTCGCCGGCGATGACCCCCACCCGCCCCTCGCGGACGGCGGGGACCTGCGGCAGGGCCTTCCAGTCGGCCACCAGCCGCCGGGATACTTCGGGCGAGATCGGATCGGCGCGCAGCTCGACGACGATGTCCGGGGCTCGCGCGACGATCTCCTCCATCCCCACCTCGGGATAACGGATCGGCGCATCACCGAAAACGTTGACCGCTCCCAGACGCCGCAGCAGCTCGTCGAGAAAAGTCCCCGGGCCGGCCACCACCAGGTCGGCGAGGCGCCCCGCCGGCCGGCCGGTGGAGAGGAGGACCCGCGGCCGGCCGGGGACGGGATCCGGCCGCAGCTCCTGCCGCCACTTTCCGGCGAGACGGTCGCCCGCCTCCGGGACTCCGCAGCGGTCCGCGATGAGATGGAACGACCGCTCGATGTCGGCCAGGGTCTCGTTCGTGACGATCACCGAATCCACCCCGAACCGCCGGAGCTTCTCGCCCAGGTCGCGCTCGCTGGGCACGAGGAACGCCAGGTCCGGCTTCAGGGCCACCATCCGCTCGAGATTCGGATTGAACAACCCCCCGAGGCGCGGCAGCCTCTCCACCTCCGGGGGCCAATGGCTGTAGTCGCCCACTCCCACCACCCGGTCGCCCAGGCCGAGGGCGAACAGGGTCTCCCCCAGATTCGGCGCCAGGGCGATGACGCGGCGGCAGGAGGGCGCAGGACCCGCCGCGGCGCGCTCCTCCCCCTTCCGGCAGCCGGCGAGCGGCACCAGAAGGAGGACGGAGAGGAGCGCGACGTCCCTTCTAATAAGGAAGGCTCTCAAAACCCGACCGCCACCCCGCCGATCCAGGTGCGGCCCGGGCTCGGATAGCCGAGCACGGCCTCGTACTCCTCGCCGGCGGCGTTCTCGACCCGGGCGTAGGGGGCGAGATGTGCCGTGGCCTGCCACTGCGCCGCGAGATCGATCCGCGTGTAGCTCGGGTTGGTGCGGCGCGTGAAGGTGGCCTCGTCGAGGTCGGGACGGTCCCCGACCCAGCGGGTCTCGAGGTTGAAGGTCCAGGGCGCCGGGCGCGCGGTCAGCACCAGGCTGGCGCTCTCCTTCGGCCGCCGCAGGAGCGCCTCGTGGGTGTCGAGGTTCTCGGTGTCGAGCCAGGTGCCGTCGAGGCGGGCGGCCCAGATCCCGCGCCGGACCCCCAGCTCGGCTTCCAGGCCCCGGCTCTCGGCGCGGCCGACATTGACCGCCGTGAAGGTCACCGGGTTCGAGTCGATCAGGTTGCGCTGCCGGGTCTCGAAGCCGGCCAGGGCGACGCTCCAGCCGTTTTGCACGCGCTCGATCCCCGCCTCCCAGGTGTTCCCGGTCTCCGGCCGGAGGTCCGGATTGCCGAAGAAGGGGAAGAACAGCTCGCCGAGAGACGGGGCGCGGAACGCCTCGCCATAGCTCGCCCGCGCGCGGAAGCCGCCTCCCAGATCGACCACCGCGCCGGCCCGGAGGCTGGTCTTCGCGCCATAGACGTCGTTGTCGTCGCGGCGCAGCCCCGCGTCGAGGCGAAGCGGTCCCATGCCCCAGCTCGCCTGGCCAAACGCCGCCCAGGTGCGCTGCCGGGCGCCGTCCAGGTTGGTCCCGAAGCTCCCGGAATCGGTCACCTCCAGCCGCTCGACCTCGGAGCCCCCCGCCACCCAGAACCGGTCGCTCGATCGCCAGGTGATCACGGTACGGCCGCGTAGCCCTTCGGACTCGGTGTCCGAGGCGGGACCGAACGCGTCGTCCGGATCGCGGAAGGCGGAGTCGAAATGGGTCCGCGAGAGCTGCGCCTCGACCTCCCAGCTCCCGGCCTCGGCGCGGAAGGGGACGGCCACCTCGCGCTCCCGCCAGGAAATGGAGCGCCGGAGGGTCGGCTGACCGAGGGAGAGGGGGACGCCGGTGTCGGAGTCGTTGCCGCGGACCAGGAGGCCGAGCTGCGTGCCCGGCCGCAGGGTCCACAGGCCGCGGGCCATCAGCTCGTCGCTGTCGAAGGAGCTGTTCTCCAGCTCGCCGTCGCCGCGCCGCACGTGGCCGGTCACGTCGAAGCGGACCGGACCGGCGTCGCCTCCGGCGGCCAGGCCGGCACGGCCGTAGCCGTTGTCTCCTCCTTCGAGCCGCACGGTGCCCCCCTGCCGGGAGCCGGTGAACACCTGGACCACGCCGCCCAGGGCATTGCTGCCGTAGAGAGCGCTGAACGGGCCGCGGACCACCTCGACGCGCTCGACGCCGTCTGTCGAGACGAGCTGCCAGTTGACGCCACCGAAGTAAGGGTTGTTGAGCTGGATGCCGTTCCACAAGAGCAGGGTCTGGTCGGACTCGGCGCCGCGCAGGAAGAGGGAGGTCTGCTGGCCGGGTCCGCCGGCCTGGACGACGGTGACGCCGGGGACGACGGCGACGGCTTCCTCCAGGGAGTCGGCCTGACGGGCTTCGATCTCCTTGGCATCGACGACGGTGACGGAGGCGGGGACGTCCTCCTTGTCTTCCGTCTCGAGAGAGGCGCTGACCACCAGCGTCTCCTCGAATTTGGGGACCGCGGTCTGGGCGAGAGCGAGAGCCGGCAGTCCGCCCCCGAGGACGCCGGCAACGAGCAGGATGTGGCGCATACGGGCTCCTGAAAAGTGCGACGCCCCGCCGGGAGAGGGCGGGGCGCGAGACCGCATGGCCTTCGATGCCCACACCTGCAACCCCGCAGGTGGCGTCGGACGGTACGGCAGGTCTCCTGACTCCCGGATCAAACCTACTCCCGGGCCTTCCCACGCGGGCAACCACGTTTCGTGATCCACCCGCGCAGTGGCGCGTTCCGGTTTCGTTCCCGGTTACAGTGGCGGGGGCCGCGCCGGATTCTCACCGGCTTCCCTTCGCCGCACCATCGGGTCTGTCAAAGAAGGCTTCCCACGCCGGGAAGCCGGGTGAGACATCTTACTGGTTCGGGCTCGGGGTCGGCGTGCCGATGAAGCGCGACGGGATCCCCTGGAGCTGGGTCGGTTCCACGAACTGCTGCACCGTGTAGCTCTCCTGGGCGCGACGCTGGTCGGCCTCCTGCTGCTGCTGCATGACCATCTGCTCGAGCATCTGGGCGCGCGCCTCGGCCGGCTCGGTGGCCTTGGCGCTCGGATCGGCGGCGTCGTTCGGCGCGTAGCCGAGGTCGAACGTCTTGTTGTCGATCGACCGGCCATACCCGGCGATCTGCGACTCGGAACGGACTTCCCGGATGTCCGCCTGCGGCAGCCCGATCCAGTTGCCCTGCTCGGTCAGCAGCAGCACCAGGCCGGGATCCCAGCTCGACGCCTGCGGCTGATAGCCGGTCTCGAAGGTCGTGCCGTTGCTGAGCGTCACGAAGAAGACTTCCGCCCCCGCCGGGACGGCGAAGACGAGCGCGAGAAGCGCCAGGGACACACAAGCCAGGGACCTGCGCATGAAAACCTCCCGCGGCAGACCGGCCGCTCAAGAAAGCTCAAGAAAGAATAGCACAGGAGCGAAGCTCGGACCGGAGCTGATCGCGAAACAGGGCCGCGCCGCCATGCGCCGGATGGCGGAGCCCTGGCGCCTCGACCCCCAGCTCGGCGAGCGCGGCCTGGGACGTGCGCCCGACCGCCAGCACCCGCACCGTCCCGAGCGCGGCGAGGAGCTCCTCCAGGACGTGCAGGTTCGCCCGCCAGAGGGAGCGCTCGGGGCTCCGGTTGGAGAGCGGGCTCCGCGCGGCGTGCGGGTGCCACGGGAAGGCGTTCCAGAGGAGGACCCCGCGGGGCTCGCCGCCGAGCCCATCCCAGACCACGCTGCCGGATGGCTCCAGCCAGAGCGCCGGGTTGCGGCTGGTCGGCGCGAACGGGGGAGCGGAGGCCCAGGGCAGGCGGCGGCCATCCGCGCCGGCGAGCTGCCGCTC
>DASPXX010000127.1:0-7358 GCA_035637095.1 Thermoanaerobaculia bacterium | reverse complement strand
GCGTGAGCGCCCCGGCGGGCCGCCCGCGGGCCCGCGGGGTCGGCGAGCATCGCGAACCAGGGGGGGAAGGGGCTCAGCGGGTCGAGCGAGCAGGCGGTTTCGAGAGCCGCCGGAGCCCACGGCCGCCGCGCCGCCTGGCCGAGCACCCCGGCCACGGTCCACAGAGCCGCCAGCCCCTGACCGTCCTCCGCGGCGTGCAGGGCAATTTCGGCAGCACCGCTCCTCTCGGTGGTCTCCTGGAGGAGCGCGAGACGCAGGCGATAGAGCGGAAAGGAGGGATCGAGCGCGATCGCCCGCTCCAGCCGCTGCCGCGCCAACGGCCGCAACCCGGCCTGATCCGCGGCGAGAGCCCGGTCGTAGAGAGCCTGGGCCATGAGGAACGGCGCGAGGGCCACGGCAGCCAGGGCGGCATACCATCGGACCGATCGGACCGATCCGTCCGATCTGCCGCCGCCTGCGAGGGCCGCTCCAACCACCAACGCGACGGCGAGCGGCAGGGCGGTGACGGCCAGGGAAGCGGTCCCCAGGAACGCCACGGTGGCACCGGCCAGACCGCAGAGCGCCGCGCGCAGGAGCCCCGGATCGACCGCACGGCTTCGCTCGCGCAGTCTCCGGACGGCGAACAGGCCGGCGGTCGCGAGGGCCAGCAGGAAGCCCGGGGCGCCCAGCTCATACGCCATCTGGAGGGGCAGGGAGTGGAGCTCGCTCACGGTCTCCCCCCACGGGTTCACACCCGGCTCCGGATGCAGGAAGAGGGAAAACGTCCACGCCGCCGCCCCCGGTCCCTGTCCGAGGAGGGGGCGGGCGAGGAAGCCGCGGACCCCGGCCGCGAAGTAGACCGCGCGGGCGCGGGCGGAGGGGTCGCTCCCGCTGAGGATGTGGAGGAGGCGGGGGGCCTGGAGGGCGAGCGCCAAGGCGACCAGGGCAGCCAGAATGATGGCACCTGCCCGCCGCCCGGCCCTCACCCCCGGCCCCTCTCCCGCGAGCGGGCGAGGGGAGAACAGCAAAGAGAGGCCGCCCGCCACCAGCACGGCCGCCGTACCCAGGAGCGACCGGCTCGCGAGGATCGCGAGGACGGCCAGGAGACCGGCTCCGAGGCCCAGGAGCCGCCAGAGGCCACTCTCCCGGACCGGCAGGACCGCCAACGGCAGCAGGGTGGCCAGCCAGAAGGCGAGGAAGTTGTGATGACCGAGGGGCATGGCGGCGCGCGGGGCTCCCAGGAGGAAGCGGTCGAGGAGCGACCAGAGCGCGACTCCCGCCACCACGACGGACAGGGCGCGCAGCCCCTGCCTCCGGCCTGCCTCCTCCCGCCAGCAGCGCGCCACCGCTCCGGGCAAACCGAAGAACGCCGGCAGCAGGACGAGCCCGACGAAGCCGGCCCGCGGGACCGGGGAGGCCGCCGCGCTCACCAGCGCCCAGCCCCAGAGGATCACCGGCAGCCAGCGTCCGGCCCGCCCCAGCCGGAGGGGATCGCGCCAGGGCGTGCCGATCCAGGCGAGGAGACCGAGGAGAGAGAGGACCGTGGCCGCGCTCCCCGCGAACGTCGCTCCGCCGCTGAGCGTCCCGCACCAGGCCGCGGACAGGGTGAGGAGCAGGGCGGGGGCGAAGCGGGCCATCCATCTACGATATGCTTATCCTCCCCGTCCGCGGGGCACCCCAGGAGATTCCAAATCATGACCGTCGATACTCTCAGCACCAATTCGCGCCTCCTCGACTCCCTCGGGCTGGAGGCTGAAAATCCCGGCGCCTTTGCCGGCGAGTGGATCCCGACCCACGGCGAGCGCGTCGAATCGCTCAACCCCGCCACCGGCGAGCCGATCGCCGCCGTCAACATGGCGAGCGTCGACGACTACGAGCGCGTGTCCGCCGTCACCCTGGAGGCCTTCCGCGAGTGGCAGACCTGGCCGGCGCCGAAGCGGGGCGAGATCGTGCGCCAGCTCGGCGAGGAGCTGCGGCACCACAAGGCCGAGCTGGGCCATCTGGTCAGCCTGGAGGTCGGCAAGGTCACCTCCGAAGGGCTCGGCGAGGTCCAGGAGATGATCGACATGGCGGATCTCGCGGTCGGCATGTCGCGCCAGCTCTACGGCCTCTCCATGAACTCCGAGCGGCCGAAGCACCGGATGTACGAGCAGTGGCAGCCGCTCGGACCGGTCGGCATCATTACCGCCTTCAACTTCCCCGTCGCGGTCTGGGCCTGGAACGCCATGGTGGCCGCCGTCTGCGGCGATTCGATGATCTGGAAGCCTTCGCACCAGGCGCCGCTGACCGCTCTCGCCGTCACTCGCATCGCCGACCGGGTTCTCAAGGCCAACAACGCTCCGCCGATCTTCAACCTGGCCTTCGGCGGACGCACCGGAGTCGGCGAGCGGATGGTCGCCGACCGGCGCCTGCCGCTCATCTCGGCCACCGGCTCGGTGCGCATGGGCCGCGAGATCGGCAAGGTCCTGGCCGACCGCCTCGGCCGTGCGCTCCTGGAGCTCGGCGGCAACAACGGCATCCTGGTGACGGACGACGCCGATTTGGACCTCGCCCACCGCGCCGTCCTCTTCGCCGCCGTGGGCACCGCCGGTCAGCGCTGCACCACGACCCGCCGCCTCTTCCTGCAGCGGGGGATCGCCGAGGAGATGAAGCGCCGTCTGGTCAACGCCTACAAGTCGATCCCCGTCGGCGATCCGCTGGAGCCGGGCACACTGATGGGACCGCTGATCGACGAGACCGCGGTGTTCAACATGATGCAGGCGCTGGACCGCGTGAAGGCCGAAGGAGGCAAGGTCCTCGCGGGCGGCCACCGGATCGACCGGCCGGGCTTCTTCGTCGAGCCGACCCTGGTCGAGGCCACGGCCCACATGCCGATCACTTGCGAGGAGACCTTCGCGCCGATCCTCTACGTCTTCGAGTTCGACGACCTCGATGAGGCGATCCACGTGCACAACAGCGTGCCGCAGGGCCTCTCCTCGGCCATCTTCACGCTCAACATGCGGAGCGCCGAGCGCTTCCTGGCGTCGACCGGCAGCGACTGCGGCATCGCCAACGTGAACATCGGCACCTCGGGAGCCGAGATCGGCGGAGCCTTCGGAGGAGAGAAGGAGACGGGCGGAGGCCGCGAAGCCGGCTCCGACTCCTGGAAGGCCTACATGCGCCGCCAGACCTGCACCATCAACTGGGGCACCGAGCTGCCGCTCGCGCAGGGAGTGGAGTTCAAGGTCGGGGCGTAAAATCGGAGAGAGGGACCGGCGGCGGTCCCCCCGTTCACCGACTTGGAGGACACCATGGGCACTCTGACGATCCGAGACCTTCCCGACGAGCTGTTGGAGCGGCTCAAAGTCGACGCATCGAGTCACGGCCGCTCCCTGGACGAGGAGATCCAGCAAATCCTTCGAGAGCGCTACTCTCAGGAGCTCCGCGAGAGGAAACTTCAGGTTCTGGAGCGCATCCGTTCTCGGTGGCAGGAGATTGCGGAAACTTCGCCCGAAGAGATTTCTGCCTGGATCGAGATGGGACGCCCCTGACGTGGTCTTCGACACCATGGTCTTGGCCTACGCCCTGCTGAAGACCGCGGGCTTCTACGAATCTTCAGCTCTCGCGATCAGCTCCGCCCCCGAGATCTGGGCACCGGACTCTTTGCGCGCCGAAATGGTCAATGTGCTCTGGATGTCAGTGCGTTCTCGTAAAGTCTCTCCGGAGCTGGCCCATGAAGTCTTGCAGGATGTCCCGAAACTGGTGACTCACTTCGTCCCGACGGAGCTGCTTTGGGATCAGGCCCTGGATCTTGCCATAGCCCGAGAACACCCGGCCTATGACACGCTCTTCGTCGCCTTGGCGATTCAAAGCAGGCAGAAGGTGATTACCTTTGACGGACCGCTCATGAGCAAGTTCCCCGAATGGACGATCTCCGTCCCTGACTTTCTCGAGGCGGCAACAGCGTAGGGCGTCGGCGTCGGATGAGATCCTTAGATGCTCACCGCGTCGTCCCCTCGCCAGGGGAAGGGAGCGCGGCAGGATGATTTCCGAGCATCGCGGCTCGCGGCGCCGGAGGGCGCAGCAGGCGGAGCTTGCGGACGGGACCGCGACCGATCGCGGTGAACACTGGGGGATTCTACGCTGAGAGGGAGAGAGGACGGTTTTCCTCGCCCCGTCTTTCGAGGGGTGGGCTCCACCGCCGAGCCGTTCGTCCCGCGAGCCGGGTCATTGGGCTCGCGGGAAAGGTAACCTCTCCTCCCGGGACGGGATCATCTCCTCGGGAGCACGATGACTCAGCTCCCGAGACAGGCCACCCTCCTCGCGGGCCCGGCCGTTCGTCTCGCGGGGAAGGGTACCGCTCCTCGCGAGCCCAGTCACTTGTCTCCCCAGACGAGGCTATCTCCTCGCGGGCCCGGTCCCTCTCCTCCCGAGCCCAGTGACTCGTCTCCCGGGCCGAATGGCTCAGGCTCCGCCCTGGCGCTTGAAGAACTGGACTTCGCGCTCGTGCTGGCGGGCGGCGTCCAGGGTGGGGAAGGTCCCCAGGTTCCTCCGCTTCCCCGTCTTTGCGTCCTTCTTCCTGGAGTACAGGCGGTACTCGCCGGACTTGAGCTTCCTGATCATGCTGCCGGCTCTGCGCCTGGTTTGTGATGGAGCACTTCGGCGAGGAGCGGCAGCGTGGTCAGGGCGCCCACGGCAAAGAGGGTCCAGCCGACCGCGCGCCTCGGTTTGCGGTCGAGCCGCTCGCCCAGCAGCAGGGCGATTCCCGCGCCCAGGGCAGCGCGGGTTCCAGCGATCAATCCCAACTCGGGTAGGGTGACGGTTCTCGAGATCATCGGTAACTCCCTTCTCGTACGGCGAGCGCCGGAGCTGCAACGCTCCCACCCGCCTTCTAATAAGAAGGGCAAGACATGTGCCACCCAGGCCGCGAGTGCCTGTCAGTGAGCCGGGCAGTTGAAGGTTCGCGGACGGCTCAGAGAGAGCTGGGCGGCGCGCTCAGGCGTCGTGACGGAGACGACACCTCCCTCGGCCCCCACCAGGAGGCCTCCAGACGTCGCCACCCGCCGCCAGGCTTCGGGGAGGGAAATCGTCCCCGGCTCGCCGCGGTACGTCCCCTCAATACCTTGATCCACCATGAAGTCGACGCCGGTCGACGCCTCGGTGAGCCGCTTCAGGAGGGACTGCAGAGACTCATCCTTCCGGAGCGTGAAGTCGCTCTTCGGGAGCCGGGACAGCAGCTCCTGGGGGAGCCTCCCCACCTGGCCGGGCTTCGTGGGGACATACTTCGGCGCCCCGAAAGCCTGGTTCCAGAGACCGACCGCCTTGCAGTCGTGAGGCTCGAGGCACGGCGGCGCTTCGGCGATGCTCCGGGCCTCCACACAGGGGTCCACGGTGCGCGCGGGCCGGTCCGGCGCCGACAGACACAAGGCGATGGGAGCGAAGAAGATGACGAGAAGGAGGGCTGCGATCTTCATTCCGTCTTCCTCCAAGGGTTCGTCAAACAGTTTCGCCCAGGAGGAGAGCTGGTGTCAAAGGCTCCTTGTCCCATGAAGGGGTCGCGTGCTAGCCTCGACTGGGCGAAAAGGCCGGAGGACTCGAACCATTCCGACCCTGAGCCCAGCGATGATCTCCCAGTCGCGAGTCATCGCGAAGGGGCAACGTATCCGAGATGTAGAGCGCCTCGTGGCAAGCTACGGCGGATATGCCTCTCGGTGGGTGAAGAAGAGCAGCCCACGACTTGAGGACGACGAAGGACCTTACGAGCTTCACTGGTATGAGCATCCCGGTATCGGCCGCGTGGAGCTGAAGCGGAAACAGGTCACCGAGCGATGATCATCAAGCTGCGCGAACAGGATTCCCGTTACCCGGACCTGACGTCCGATCAGCCTTATCTGGTCCTTGGAATCGAGGCGGATGATTTCCGGATCTTGAACGATCAGGGGCGCCCCTACCTTTACCCGCGCGAGCTCTTCACCGTGGTCGATGCCCGCGAGCCGGCCGACTGGGTGAACGAGCGCGGCGAGGACAACGAGCGCTACGCCTATCCGCCTCCCCTCAGCAGCACCGGCTTTTTCGAGGACTACTTCGACGGCAAGCCCGAGGCGGTAGCCACCTTCTGGCGCGTGATGAACCAGCGCCTCTCCGCCGCCGCTTGAAAAGCATCCTCCTACCCCGCCACCGCCAGCCCCCCGGCCATCACTTCCAGCACGATCTTCTCCCCGGCAGCCACGGGGCGGATCGGCTCTCCTCCGCCGTAGAGGTCCACCGGACGGTCGATTTCGATCTCGACCCGCCGGGCGGTTTCCAGCAGCAGGGCGGGATGCCCGACGTGCTCTCCCTTGTAGACCTTGGGGAAGACCGACAGGAAGGTGAGACGGGAGACCTCCTTGAGGATCAGGAGGTCGAGCAGGCCGTCGTCGATCCGGGCCGAGGGGGCGATGCGCATGCCGCCTCCGTAGGTCGGGAGGTTCGCCGCGTCGACGAACATCACCCTCCCTTCGAAGGTGCCGCCGTCCCAGACGACTTTCGCCAAGGGCGGCGCGAAGCTCACCAGGGTGCGCAGCGCCGACCAGGGATAGATCCAGCGCCCGCGGCCCCAGCGCACCTGGTTGGCCCGGCGGGTGACCTCGGAGTCGAAGCCCGCCCCGGCGTAGCCGACGCAGAAGGTGTCGCCGGCCCGGATCAGGTCGATCCGCCGCACCGGCGCGGCGAGCGCATGGCGGACCGCTTCCTCCAGATCCCGCGGTGTGCCCAAGGCCAGGGCGAGGTCGTTGCCGGTGCCCAGCGGGATCACCCCGAGGGCGGTCGTGGTGCCGGCCAGCCCCTGCACAGCATGGTGCATGGTGCCGTCGCCTCCCGCCACCAGCAGGCGCTCGACGCCGTCTTCCGCGGCCCGACGCGCCTGCTCTGCCAGGTCTCCGACTCGGCGGCTCACGACGAGCCCGGCGCCGATCCGTCCGGCCAGGACGCGCACCCGGTCCACGGAGGCGCGGGCGGCCCCGCTTCGCGCTCCCGGATTGACCAGGAAGCGGACCGCGTTCGGTTCGAGGTTTTCCAATGGATGCACTCTACCCGATCCGGCCGTCGACGGGGAACGCCGGCCCGGCCTCGCGGAACGCCGCGACCATCTGGTCGAGCAGCTCGGGATGCCCGGCCAGGAGCTCCAGCGCCCGTTCGTGAGGTGCGGCATGCGCGACGACCGCACGGACGCGGCGCATCCTCTCGACCCAGGTCTCGCGGTCGAGCAGGGGACGCGGACGGTGGCCCTCGACGCCCTGTCCCAGGAGGATGGCGTCGATCCCTTCCGGTCCCCACAGCGGATCGGGATAGTCGAAGGTCCGCGCCGCCGGGTCGTAGGTGAGGGGGCCTCTCTCCCGGAAGGCGGCGAGGAGCCCGGCGTG
>DASPXX010000126.1:0-12542 GCA_035637095.1 Thermoanaerobaculia bacterium | reverse complement strand
CCCAAGGCGCCATCGAGGTGGATCCGCTGGAGGTCCTCGGCGGACATTTCGACATCCGCTCGCGGCTGCGCCTCTCCCGCGAGCGCAGGCACGGGCAGCTCTTCGTCCGCTGGCGCCGCCTGGCGCTGGGCGTCGACCTCGAAGGGCGCGAGCGGAGCTACCGGCTGGTCGAGCCGCTGGAGTGGTTCAACGGCCAGAGCTTGGAGGGCCGGGAGATCCCTGAGGGCCTTGACTCCGTAGATCCGCGTGTATTACAGTGCGTCATACGGAGGGACGCAATGGCGATACGCACGGTGCGCCTGGACGATGACAGCGAGCAGATTCTCAAGGAGCTCATGATGGAAACTGGGAAATCGATCTCCGCCGTCTTGAAAGAGGGTCTGCTCGCCCTGCTCGACCGGCAGGCCCGGATGGCCCCGCGGCGGACGGCGTGGGAGATCTACGAGGAGCTCGATCTCGGGCCGGGCGGCTACGCCATTGCGCCGTCGACCGAGGTCCGGCGTGGGGTCCAGGAGGCCATCCGCCGGAAGTTGGGCCGGTGATCCTGTCCCATGATCCTGATTGACACAGGCCCGCTGGTGGCGCTGTTCGATCCGCGCGACGGGCAGCACCGCCGCTGCCGGGAGGCCTTGCGGGACTTGAACGCGCCCCTCTACACCACGGTACCGGTGCTGGTGGAGACGTTCCACATGCTGTCGCCGGGGAGCCTGGGTGCCTCCCGTCTGCGGGATTTTCTGCGCAAGCGGGGGGTCTGGGTCTGGTTCATGACCGAGCCGGACATGGGCCGCGCGCTCGACCTGATGGACCGCTACGCGGACCACCCGATGGATCTCGCGGACGCCTCCCTGGTCGTCGCCGCCGAAGCGCTCGAAGCGCGGAGGATCTTCACTCTCGACCGCGACGACTTCTCGACCTACCGGGTGAGCCGGGGGCACTACCAGGTGGCGCTGGAGATCGTGCCGTAGATTTCTGCTAGATTTAAACAATTCGGGACCGCCGGTGTCTCAAGGGCGGAATGGATGCACGCTCTCTCAAGGAGAAACGCATGCCGAGACACAGAAGCCCGGGTTGGATTCTGCTCTGGGCTCTCCTCGCCCTGGCGGCCGCCCCGTCGCGAGGCGACCTCAGACAGCTCTCCTGGACCGAGCTGTCGCAGCGGGTGGCCGGCCACCTGATTCCTCTCGACCAGCTGGGAGTCGCGGGCTGTCCGACCGATCTGGCATTGCGCCGGCCCGATCGCCGGGTCCTCCAGATCATCGAGAACGTCTTCTATAGTTGGGAGGAGTACGACCTCACTCCGACACCCGGGCAGTCGTTCTGCGTGGTGGTGCGCCGGCCGTTCGAGCGGGCGCTGACGGCGGGCGAGGCGCAGGTGCTGCTCACCGCGTCGAGCCTCTGGCTGGAGCCTTGGGTCCGCTCCGCAGACGCGGAGAGCCTGGCCGCGGACGATCCCGCGCTCGAGCGCTCGGAGGTCGCCTGGCGAGGTGATGAGACACCCGATGCAGCGTCCGGTCCGGACCGAGGGGTGGTCGGGTGGGTGACCTCCGGACAGGCACCGGCGGAGGAGGAGGGGAGCCGGAGGCCGGGCCCGGGCGGCGGTATCCGCCTGATGACGGGGGGCTCGGTCATCGGGGGGACGGACGAGCGGGCCCGCGTCACCGACACCAACGCCTTCCCGCACCGCCTGATCTCCTTCCTCTCCTTCGACACCACGGCGCCCAACGGAGCCTCCCAGCCGGCGCGCGCCAGCGGCTTCCTGGCCGGGCCGTACATGGTCCTGACCAACGGCCACGTCGTCTGGGACGACGTGCGGCGGCAGTTTTCCCGCAACCTGGTGATCATTCCGGCCCAGTCCGGGCCGGGCGGCGTGAACCGGCCGTTCGGCACGCGCACGGCCGTCCGGCTCGCCACCAATCCGGGCTGGGTGGAGACCGCCAAGATCCAATACGACTATGGCGCCGCCTTCTTCGACATCCCGTTCTCCGGGATCTCGACCTTCATGCCCCTCGCCTTCGACGTCAACCCGGCGGCGGGATCGCAAGTGCGGGTGGCCGGCTACCCCCTCACGGTGAAGGGGAGCACGTCCTACGATCAGTGGGTGGCCTCGGACAAGGTGGTATCCGTCCAGGGCAGACTGCTGCGCTATCGCGTGGACACCAGCGGCGGCAACAGCGGAAGCCCCGTCTGGCAGGTGCTCGGCGGCGGACAGGTGCGCACCATCGCCATCCATTCGACCGGAGACACGACCAACAACGGCAACAGTGGGGCGCGCCTGGTCTCCGACAACTTCGAGCTGCTCAGCGAGTGGCTGAGCTGGACGCCGCAGACGCGCTCCGGCTTGAATCTCACCATCAACCAGGTCGATCCCGACCAGTGCCCCCTGGTCAAAGCGATCGTGAGCGTCACCGACAACGCCGGCAAGCCGGTGATCGACCTCACCCGAGCCAATTTCACCCTCAACGAGAACGGTTTTCCCCAGGTCGTCGACGTGGCCCAGGCCGAGGTGACCGACAGCGCCATCTCGGTGGCGCTGATTCTCGACGACAGCAGCAGCCTCTCGGGCGAGGACATCGCGAACATCAAGGACGCCTCGCGCCGCTTCGTCGACCTGCTTGGCCCGCGCGACAAAGTGGCGGTCTACCACTTCTCCGACTTCGTCACCCTGGTCCAGGACTACACGTCGGACAAGAATCTGGCCAAGGCGGCGATCAACGCCTTGGGCAACGGGGGCTCGACTTCCCTCTATGACGCCATCATCGAAGGGGCCGACCATTCGACGACGGTCGCGGGGCGCCGCGCCCTGGTGGTGATGACCGACGGAATGAACAACCAGGGGACCCTCGACGTCAACGTCCCGATCCAGGCCGCCCAGGCTGCGGCGGTGCCCGTCTTCACCATCGGCTTCGGCTCCGTCGACGTCTCTGTCCTCGACCAGATCGCGGCGCAGACCGGGGGCCGGTTCTTCCTCGGCGCCTCCTCGGGCGATCTGCAGACCATCCTCCAGGCGATCGGGAGGACGTTCGACACCCAGTACCTGCTCTCCTGGGTCAGCCGCTTCGTCTCCGGCGGCCAGCAGAGCCTGGAGGTCCAGGTCGCCGACGGAGCCGAGCAGGATAGCGCGACCAGCACTTACTCGCAGGCCGGGACGGCGGGGTGTCCGCCTCCCGGCGCGACCTGCGACGCCCACGTCATCCGGCCCAACGGCGGCGAGACGTGGACGAAGGGAAAGCGGCAGACGCTCCAGTGGAGCACGACCGGACCCTCGTGCGGGCCGACCGTGGGCCTCGCCATCTCCGACGGCTCCGACATCTGGTATCTCTCGGACACCCTCGACGACGGCACCGAGCCGGTCAACATCGACTTCCTGCCTCCCGGCGTCCTTTACCATGCCATTGTCGCGGACCGGGCGACCGGCCGTTCCGACAGCTCGGACGACACCTTCACGATCGCCGCCCCGGCCCAAGGGTTCACATGCGTCAAGGGGCCGGAGAACCTCTGCCTGCTCAAGGGGCGCTTCCAGGTGCGGGTGCTCTGGCGGTCGCCGGGTCTCGGCGGCGGCTTCGCCCGGGCGGTGGCCGTGGGAGACAACGCCGGCTATTTCTGGTTCTTCGACAACACCAGCGGTGAGTTGGCGGTCAGGATGGAGGACGGCCGCAGCCTCAACGGCAACTTCTGGTTCTTCTCGGGGGCGTTGACCAGCATCGACTATTCCATCTTCGTGACCGACGTGACGACCGGCGACACGCGGGTCTACACAAGCGTCGAAGGGGAGTTCCGCAGCTTCGCCGACGACAGCGCCTTCGGCTCGCCCCCCGAGACTGCTCCGGCGCCGGCGGAGGAGCAGGAGCCGGTGCCGGCTGACGGCGCCGTCCAGGAAGACGGCTCGCGGGCGTTCGCCCGGCTTCCGGCCGGGACCGGCCCGAGCCCCGGCCTGCTCTCGGCGGCGCTGCCCGCCACCCAGAAGGTCCTGTGGGTCCAGACGGATCACACGGTGGACGTCGTCATCAGCAGCGAGAACCGGCTCGATCCCGGTGCCGGCGACTTCAGCACCGAGGCGGCGGACGACTTCGTGGTTCCCGCCGGGAAAACCTGGCTCCTGCAGGGAGTGGATGTGCTCGGGGCCTATTACGGCCCTTCGGCGCACGGTCCGGCCCAGTCCGTGAACGTGTCTGTCTATCTGGACCGCAGCGGGCTTCCTGGCACCTTGCAGTGCAGCCAGCGCAACCTCCGGCCGCGCAACGGCCTGGGCACCGGCACCTTCATCATCGACCTGCCGTCGGCCTGCCACCTGACCGCCGGCCGGTACTGGATCGCCGTGCAGGCGAACCAGAACTTCTCAACCTCCGGACAGTGGGGATGGGGAGAGCGTACTGCCGTGAGGGAAAGAGACTCGGTCTGGCGCAACCCCGGCGGCGGCTATGGCTCGGGCTGCCTGGACTGGGGCCGCCGGTCCAGCTGCGGCCTGGATTCCGGGGACTATCTCTTCCAGCTGCGCGGTGAGGAGAGCTCGGGCGGTGGAGGTGGGACGTGTAAGTCGAGCGCGACCGCGCTTTGTCTCGCCGGCAAACGTTTCAAGGTCGAAACCACCTGGAGGGATGCCAAGGGAAAGCTCGTGGCGGCCAAGGGCACGGCCCTCACCGGCAGCACAGGCTATTTCAGCTTCGGAGGGAGCGCCCTCGACCTGATCGTCAAGATCGTGGACGGCGTCGCCCTGAACGGCCATTTCTGGGCCTTCTATGGCGGGCTGTCGAGAGCGGAGTTCACGGTGAAGATCACCGATCCGGTCACCGGAGTCGTGAAGACCTTCACCAACCTGGCGGGCAACTTCACGAGCGGCGTCGACACGACCACCCTGCCGCCGTAGGCCACCCCGGGAGTTGGGCCCTGACGAGAAACGCCCGGCCGCGCGGCCGGGCGTTTCTCGTCAGGCACAGTGGGTGTGCTACGGGCAGTTCAGCTCGCAGAACCTGGGATTGCAACAGGTGATGCAACGGGTCGTGCCGGGGCAGCAGTAGGTCGGGCAGGCCGCGTCGGCGGGCTTCGGTGAGAACAGCCCCGTCCCGGCACCGGCCAGCGCAGCGAGCGCGAGAAGAAGCATCATCAGTCTTTTGCGCACAATCGACTCCTTTCCTGATGGAGGACCGGCGAGGACACCGTCCCCTACAAGGAAAGTGCCGGCCGGGCTGCTGGGCGGGACCCTCACCCTCCCCATCCCGACCAGTCCCCCTGGAGGACGAAGGCGGCCCAGTAGTACCGGCTGTGCCAGAGCCTCTCGTGCCACATCTCGATCTGGGCTTGACGGAGCGCCGCGGAGGGGCGGAGACCGTCGTGGAACAGCCCGCGGTAGAAGCGCCGCATCAGCTCGGCCGTGGACCGGTCCAGCACCGGCCAGAGAGTCGCCAGCACCTGCGAGGCTCCCGCATGGAAAAAGCCGTGGGTGAGCCCGACGATCCCTTCCCCCCGCAGGTTCTTGCCGAGGGCCGTTTCGCAGCCGGAGAGGACCACCAGGTCCGCATTGAGGCGCATCTGGTAGATGTCGTGGAGGCGGAGGAACCCGTCGCGCGGCTCGCCCTGCTCGCTCACCTGGGAGAGGACCAGCCCGGAGAGCTGGGGGTGCTGGGTGTCGAGGATCCCGTGGGTGGCGAAGTGGACCACCTGGTAGGCGGAGAGGTCCGGCCCGGTGGCGAGCTCCCGGCTGGCCTGGAAGTCGAGGGCGAGGAGGACCTGCCGTTGCGCGGCCTCCCTGGCGATCGCCGCGGCCTCGAGGCCGGTCCAGGGGAGACGCTCGAAGGCCGCTCCCTCCGCGGACTGGCGCAGCCTTCCGAAGACGTCGCTCCACACATCGCTCGACAGAGGCGGTCCGGCCTGGGCGACCGTGGCGCCGGCCGCCCGGGGCTCGGGTTTGGTCGCCCTGGCCGTCTGGAAGCGCACGTCCGTGGTCTCGAACACCGGGTCGGCGATCAGTGCGACGGCCCCGGCGGGACGCGGGCGGCCCTCGCGCGACCGCCGCAGCTCCCGCAGCACGGCCGCCGAGGGGACCTCGATGACCTCGTGCTCGACGATCAGGGGGACCTCACCTCCGGAGCTCTCGCCGCCGGGGACCGGCAGCGCCGCGAACGGGATGTACCAGAGGGCGCCATCCGCCGCGATCGCCAGGCGTTTGCCCGCGATCCGGTCGAGGACCGGCCCGACGAGCATCCGGCTGAGCGCCGCGAGATCCTTCCTCTGCTCGGCCGCCCCCTCGGGAAAGTGGACGCTGAGCCCGTCGTGGACCCGGCGCGCCAGCCCTTCGATCTCCGCCCTCCCGGGGAGCTCGAAACCGGTGATCGCGTCCGGAGCCACGAGCCAGAGAACGCTGTGCGGCTCGGCGAGGAAATACTCCAGGAGGACGGTCTCGCCGTCGAGGACCTGACGCTGGATCTGGGAGAGATCGATCTCCGGCTGCCGCAGGACGGCATAGCTCGGGCTGCTCGCCTGCAGGCGGGCGGCGAGGAGCTCGTACCGCGTGGACAAGGAGGTGAGCTCCTGATCGAGCGCCTTGACCTCCGCCGCCTTCCCGGGCTTGCGCAGCCGCTCGATGCGGAGCGCCGCCTTGGCGTTCATCTCCAGGCGGAGCCGCTCCTCCTCGGCGAGCAGCGCGGGATCTCCTTTCCGGAGATCGACGCGGGCCTGCCCGAGGAAGTCGAGGAGCCCCCGGGAGCGCGCCCGCTCGGCGGCTTCGAAGGCGCGCGCGTCCAGCCCCGCCGAGGGGTCTTTCCGGTAGAGCTCCAGGAGGAGGCCGACATAGTCCTCGTAGGTCTGGCGTTGCGCGGCGAAATGGGAAGCCCGGAGGTCGTCCCCGGCAATGGCGGAGCGGAGAGACTCCAGCCGGTCGAGCGACTCCTCCAGGGAGGTGCGGGCGGCGGCGAGCTTCCCCTGGGCTCGCTGTAAACGCGCCATCTCGGTCAGGATGCGGGCCTCTTCGGCAGTGTCTCCCAAATCGCGGGCCAGCGCGAGGGCCTGGCCGAAAGAACGATCCGCGGCGGCGAGGTCGCCGAGGGCCAGGGCGGCCTTCCCGAGGCCGCGGCGGGTCTCGGCCTGCCCGGCCAGGCTGTCGATCTGCTCGAACCGCTGCAGGGCCTGTTCCAGGGCCTCCCGTCCCTGCTGCGCTCTGCCGCGGTCGAGCTGGAGGAACCCGAGGAAGCGCAGTGCCGCCGCCTCGCCGGCCGGGTACTCGAGCCGCCGGGCCGCGGCGAGAGCCTCCTGAGTGAGCCGGAGAGCGTTCTCGGCGTCGCCCCGTTCGATGGCGATCTGGCCCAGGACGAGCCGGGTCCGCGCCTGGTCGCGCGGGTCGCGGAGGAGCGGGAGGGCGCGCAGGAGCAGCTCCTCTCCCTGGTCCGGCTCGCCGAGCTCGTCGAGGAGGGTGCCGAGATGGATCAGCACCAGGCCCTGGCTCGCGAAGTTGTGGGCCTCGCCGTACTTGTCCAGGGCGGGGAGGAAGTATTCCAGCGCCTTGTGCGGCTGCCCGAGCCGCTGGTGGAGGTGGCCGAGCTTGTCCAGAGCCTCGGCTTCCATGTTCAGATGGTTGTGGCGCGCGAGCTCCAGCGCGCGCTCGAGAGCCTCCCGCGTCTCCGTCGGACGCCCCTCTTGGTCGTAGACTTCCGCGAGCGCGTTCTCGATGAGGGCCTCTCCCGAGGGATCGTCACGGCGCCGGTAGATCTCCAAGGCCCGCTCGAACGCGGTCACCGCCGCGGACAGATCGCCCCGGCTGGCCTGGAGCCTTCCGGAATTGTGGAGGAGGGTGCACTCGAGGTCGAGGTCTCCGGCGGCCTCCGCCAACGGGAGGGCCTCCTCAAAAGCGGCGAGCGCACGCGGAACGTCTCCCAGGAGCCGCTCCGTCCTCCCGATCTGATTGAGGGCCATCCCCTCCTGCCGGCGGTCGCCCACCCCCTGGAACATCGCACGGGCCTGCTCGAAGGCGGTCTCCGCATCGGTGGGCTGGTTGGCGATGTAGTGGACGATCCCGATCGCGTAGAGGGTGGAGGCTTCCTGCGGGCGATCCTCCAGGGTCCGGAAGGTTTCGAGCGCCTTCCTGTACAGAACGAGAGCCTGCGCCAGGTTCTCGGGACGCCCCTCCCGCAGGGCGAGGTAGGCCCGTGCCGCTGTCCCCTCCGCGTCGGTCCTGAGGCGGTCCTCGGTACCGGCCGGTCGCAGCTCCGTCAGCTCGATCTCATAGCTGCCGGCCGCTGCGTCGGAAGCTTCCCGCGGACGGATTTCCAGGGTGTAGGCTCCGGCCGCTTCGGCGATCACCGAGATCCATTTGGTCCTGTTCCCGTCCGAGGGGTTGTCGAATTCCAGGACCTCCTGCCCCGAAGGAGACAAGAGAGCCACCGACAGATCGGCTCCGCTTTGCGCGATCCGGATGCGGGCGTACTCGCCCGGTGCGAGCTCGACTCGATAGCGATGGGATGGCTGGTCGCGGAAGCGGTGCTCCAGGCGCACCCCCGGCCGGAGCAGGGGCTGCGCCTCCTCGGCGGTTCCCGCAACCGCGAGCAGCAGGACCAGGAGCGCTCCACCGAGCAGGAGCCGCGCGAGCCTCGGGGACCTAGTCGTGTTCCGGATTCTTTCCATGCGCGTGGATCGAAAAATTGCACTCGGGACCCGGCCTGGAAGTCATCGAATCGGTGACGACCTCATTCCCGTGTAAAGGCTTGTCGAGCATACCGAAGTAATACCCGACCGCGAGCAAGCGGCCTGTTGGATCGGCAGGGTCGACTGGAAGAATCCACAACCCGATGCGCCGGGGGACGTTTCCCGGAGGAGGCTCCAACTCCACCCCGCTGATCTTGAGGCCGTCGAAAAAGGCCCTGGAGGCCAGAATTCCATAGGTGTATTGGTTGCCTTCGTAGGTCTGTACGATGGTGGGTGCTCCGAAATCTCCTCCCAGATCGATGGAGATGCCATGCTCCTCTTCCGAGGCCTTGCTCCTTGAAAGAGGGGCAAGGTAGTAGTTATCAAAAGAATAGGTGGCAATCGGGTCCAGGGCCACCGAGCGCAGGGACTTCCAGGCGATAAAGATGTCGCGGTGCAGATCGTTGCTGCGATCCGCGACATACCCGATGAGCAGACCGGATCCCAGGCAGTAGTCCAGCCTGAAGTCGAAGCTCCCCTTTTCCCCGAACCATGTTTCGATCTCCTCCTGGCTGTTCCTGGCCCCTTGGCCCCTGAGAGTCTCGACCTTGTCCATGGCGACCCTGAATGGCTGGTCGAATCCGCTCACCTGGAAGGACGCGAGACAGGTGTCGGCCCCAGAACTGGAGTGTGACGCAGCCTCGAGGGAGAGCGTTGTCTGGGGGGACCGTAAGACATGGCGCGAGAGGTTGTAGCTGTAGACGTACCACTTGCGGAGGAGCTCTGGTCTCATAAATTCTCCTTCACCTTGGATCATCCACTCTAAGACTGTCACGTCCCTCCATTTCATCTCAGAGCAGGCCGCGGCGAAGACGCCGGACGCGTGGCTCGTTCACCCCCCTCTGCACACCGTGGTTGGTAGAGCTGCTTCTGTCGCCCTGCCGTCGGGGTCGCGCTCGACCGACGCCCGCTACATCACCTGGTTCGGCGCCTATACCAGCTCGCGCTATTCGACCGTCCAGACCCACTACAACAGTCTCAAGAACGCGACAGCCACGAGTACTTCGCCGAGAACAACCCCTTCCAGAATTGACCGGACGGTCCCTCCGCAGAAGGGGCGGTGAGCGCCCTCCGGGATGATCTGTTCTGTTCCCAGAGGGCGCTGGCCGCCCTCCAGGAGCGGAGCACTCATTCCCAGGGGGCGCTGAGCGCCCTCCAGAGTTGGACGGCTCATTCCGAAAGGGCGCTGAGAGCCCCCCAGGAATGGATGATCCGCGCACAGAGGGGGATCGCCGCCCTCCAGGAATGGAAGGCCTGTCCTCAGAGGGCGGCGTGCGCCCTCCGGGAGCGGGCGGCCTGGACCTCGATGCGGAGGGTCTGGCGCCGCCGCCGTTTCATCGTGATCGCGCGGCAGATCGCGGTGAACTGGTCCCGATTCTCCGTGAACGCGGGCCGATTCACGGTGAACCGGGAGGAGCGCGCTCGACGAGAAGGGGTTTCTCTTCAGGAGTACATCCTTTACTCACTGACCCAGGTCATGACGGCCCCAGATCTGGTGGAGCAGAAGGTCGCCTTTGACCGGCTGCTCACGCGGTATCCGTCTGACCAGGCGGAGGCGGCTCTCCAGGATCTCCTGTCGGCTCCTGTCGCACGGTCCCGTCAAAGTTCCTTGAGGTCTTGTCCAAGTTCGAAATCGCCTAGTGAGGAGGAAGTCTGCCGGTGCGGGAGGGCTCCGTCTCGGGGCCAGCCCAGGGTACTTAGAGAGGATGCGGCGTCGTATCCGAGGTCAACAGCGCACAGCACGGCCTCGAGAGCCCGCCGGCCTTTCCCGGCGCTCTCCGGTTTGCAGGTTGCGCAGCCGCTACAGGCGCACCATGGCCAAAGCCAGGTGAGGTTGCGCCGCCAGAGCTCGCAGCGCCTCAGCGATCCCTGAAGCCTTGCGGTACAACCACAACAGGCTGATCGCCAGGTTGCGCAGTGTCGCCATCATCCGAGGCCCAGCGCCTTTGCGGATCTGGCTCAGATCTTCCCCAAAGGTCACGTCACGCACCCAGTGCAGGCGGTTTTCGATCTCCCAATGGCCTCGGTTGAGGGCCAGCAAGCGCTCTGGGTTCGCTTGCTCGGGCGAGAGGCTGGTGATCAGGAAGACCACCTCCGTGTGGGTTTTACCGGATTTGACCTGCTCGATGCTGCGTTCGACGCGGGCCACCTGGCCGACGTGCGGGAAGTCGACAAAGTCGTTCAGCAGCGTGCTCGTCCAGATCTTTCGGGTCTCCAGACGGCCATGCTCTTTGTCGTTGGTTTGAAAAAAGAAGTCAGGGGGGGAAAGCGGCCGAGCCGAACAACTCGGCGATGTCTTGCTTGAGTGTCGGTTGGTTGTCCTTGACGGTGAAGACGTAGCCGGCTCCTTTTTTGTTCAAAAAGTCGGCCAGCTCGCGTTGCGTATGCAGAGCATCGGCCGTCACCGTCACGCCGCCGAGCTCGATCCGATCCAACAATTGCGGGGCCGCCGGGATCTCGTTGCTCTTCTCATCCACCTCGCATTGGCCGAGGATCACCCCAGTGCCATGAAGCATCGCGCTGAGCAGGTGAACCTGACCCCCGCTTTGGCGCCGAGCCCCACGCAATGTCTTGCCATCAATGGCCACCGCCTCGCCCCGCCCGCCTTCCAGACTCTGCAGCCAGCCCGACAAGGCTCGGTCGACCTGTTCGGCGTCGATACCCTGCAACACCCGCCGGATCGTCGGCTCGCTCGGTGCCGTATAGCTCTTGCTGTGCGGATCTTTGCGGCAACCCAGACGCTTCAGAAAATTCTGACTGCAGCGTTGCGCCCACTCCGCGATCGCCACGTAACTGCGCGCCCCACAAAGCACGGCGCAGATCGCCACCGCCAGAATGCTTGCCTGGTCGTGCCGCCGACCCCGCCGATGGCGGCTATCCGGCAAGCTCATCAAGATCCGCAGCAACTCGTCGGCCTTCGACCGACTCAGCTTCATCGGCTTGGCCTCGCTCTTCGTCATCGGCTCTCCTCCCAGGGTACACAGCCGCTGTTGAGCCTGCCGCACCAGCGGCCGCACCCAAACGGTTTTCGGCTCTCCATGGGGCTCGTAGCGGCCAGCCCGCCGCCCATAGCCTCGCGTCGTCCCGACTTCCACCCAGCCCGCCGCTCGGTAACAGGTCCCAGAAAAACGCCGTGGGTCCACAAAGGTCTCCGCCAAAAGCACCGGATGTCCATAGGCCAGCTCCCAGTCGCCAGACAGCCTCTTCAGGTTCAGCGACAACACCCGCGAGGCCAGATTGACCACCCGCTCACCCGGCAGGATCAAGAACCGCGCGTTGTTGACCACCAGACCCAAACGCTGCCACTTCAAAACCTCCGGCCAACCGATGAAACGGTCGCGTGCCTGGCACTTCAGGGCTGCCGAACACCAGCCCAGAAGAGCTACCCAACGCCCTTGCCACTCGGCCACATAGCGCAACGACTCCCCGACAAAGCTCCGAAAGCCCAGATAGTGGTGCTCGCGCATGAGCCGATCCCACGCCCGCCGTTCCCCGGCGCGCAGAAGACGCACCTGGACCGAGCGCAGATCCGGCATCTCTCCTCGGGCTGGTGGCTCCGGCAGCGGATACATTACGCCGCAAAGGAATACCAGATTCCCGACGGAAACGCCAGCCCTCTAGCTATCTATCTGGAAAATCAGCTCTTAACGAGGGTACAATGACGGAGCCCTGGCTCCTGTCGGCCCCCGAGTAGTAGCCGGCCGTGCTATCCTGTTTTCGGAGAAGTTGGCGAAGAGATCCCTCTTCCCAGGCATCGAGATCTGGGATAGAGTGTTGGAAAGGAACGACTTCGACGGGAGAATCAGCATGAGTCAGCCAGCGGTTGCGGCACTCGCCCCCCTTCCCTTCGAGCTCGTCTACGAAGACGGGAA
>DASPXX010000125.1:0-19148 GCA_035637095.1 Thermoanaerobaculia bacterium | reverse complement strand
TCCCGCCTGGGCGAGGGCTTCCCGCAAGGCCTCCTCGGCGGTCGCGATGCGCGGCTCCCGCATGGCCTCCGTGACCTGAAGCGCAGCCACCGCCAGGAGCAGGCTGCGCGGGGGAGAGGCTGCGAAGATGAGCCGGGAGCTCATCGCCATCTGGCCCGAAGTGACGGCCCGCCCCGCTCGCGCCTCCCGCACAGCCGTGTCCCTCTGCCGCAGGGCATACCAGGCGATCGCCGCGAAGGCGACGACCGCGGCGAGCAGGACGGCGCCGGCCACCGCATACTGCCGCATCCGGCGTTCCTGGTCGCGCAGTCGCAGATTGTCGAAGCCGACGTCCAGGATGCCGGCGAGCAGCTTCAACAGAGCGTGGCGGCGCCCGTCCTTGTCCGGCCGGGCATCCGCGGCGATCGGCTCGCCGGGCTCGGCGGTGATCCGGCGCTCGGCATCGACGCCGAAGCGGACCGCTTCGGGAAAGCACTCCTCGGGCTCGCCGTCGACGATCAGACAGAAGACGCGGTCTTCCCGCCCCATCGCCTTGAAGGCCTTGACCTCTTCGTTGACCCAGCGCGAGCGCGCGGCCCGCGGGGAGCAGATGACGATCAGATTGCGCGACGCCCGCAGCGCTGCTTCGATCTGATCGCTCAGGCTGGAGGCGCTGGCGAGCTCGTCGCGATCCCGGAACAGGGGGAACAGCCGGGCCGGCCGGACCGTGACGCCGTCAGGCCCCTTGGTCCCGACCAGGGGACGCGGGACCTTGTAGGTCTCGAGCGACCGGTGGACCCAGGTCGCCCAGCGCTCGTCGGCGTGGCTGTAGCTGATGAACGCCCAGTACCGGGCGTCGGAGACCTGGGGCGTCGGAGCCGTCGGCGGGCGCAGAGCGGTGCTCATCTCCATCAGTATGCCAGGCGCAGCACCACGCTGCTTTGTTACAAGGCACTGTCCATCTCAGCGAGATCGCAACCCGAGCCGGAACCTGGTCACGGAAACCTGGCGGCGTGTACCCTTGAAGGTGGACGCGAATACGCCTCCGGAGGAAGGAGCCCACGACCATGACCGAGAGCAGCCGTCCGAGTCTGAGCACCCTGGGTCCGCGGATGCGCCGGGCAGTCAGCCTCTCCGCAGAGGATCTCGTGCGGATGGAGCCGATGAACGAGACCGGCCTGCCGCTGGTGATCCGCCCCGCCGTGCCGGGCGTGAGCCTGGCCAGCTGGGCCGAGAGCCACCGCGAGCAGCTGACGCAGGAGCTGGAGAAGCACGGGGGACTCCTCTTCCGCGGCTTCGACGTCCCGCGGATCGAAGAGTTCGAGACCATCGTCCGGGCGATCTCCGGCGAGCTGCTGGAGTACAAGGAGCGCTCCTCGCCGCGCCACGCCGTGAGCGGCAAGATCTACACCTCGACCGACTATCCGCCGGACCAGCCGATCTTCCTGCACAACGAGAACTCCTATCAGGCGACCTGGCCGCGCCGGATCTTCTTCCACTGCGCCAAAGCCGCCCGGCAGGGAGGGGAGACGCCGATCGCGGACGTGCGGAAGGTCTATCAGCGCGTCGATCCCGAGGTCCGCGACCGCTTCGTCGAGAAGGGTTGGATGGTCGTCCGCAACTACGGCGACGGATTCGGTCTCCCCTGGCAGACGGTCTTCCAGACCGAAGACAAGGCTGAGGTGGAAGCGCACTGCCGCAAGAACGGCCTCGACTTCGAATGGAAGCCGGGCAACCGGCTGCGTACCCGCGCAAAGCGGCGCGCCGTGGCCAGACACCCGCAGACCGGCGAGATGTGCTGGTTCAACCACGCCACTTTCTTCCACCTCAGCACGCTGACCCCGGAGATCCGCAAGAGCCTGCTGGACGAGTTCGGCGAGGAGGACCTCCCGGCCAACACCTACTACGGCGACGGCTCGCCGATCGAGCCCGAGGCGCTCGACCACCTGCGCTCCTGCTACCAGGCCGAGACCCTCGCCTTCCCCTGGCAGGAGGGCGACATCCTGATGCTGGACAACATGATGGTCGCCCACGGCCGTGCCCCGTTCCAGGGCGAGCGCAAGGTGCTGGTCTGCATGTCTCACCCCACGACCTGGGCGGACATTCCGTAGACCCGCACCCCCGGCGGGTGTGAGGCGATCCGGGCTCCCGATTCGTCCGCCGCCAGCCACGCCAGCCCACATCTCACCGGTGGACAGCAGGCCTTAGACTACGATCGTGGAAAACGTCGTGGACCGGGACTTCACGGGGAAAGTCGCGCTGATCACCGGCGCCGCACGGGGCCTGGGGCGGGCGACGGCGGCGCGGCTCCTGGAGCGCGGAGCGTCGGTGGCGGTCAATGTCCGCGACGCCGAACGGGCCGCGGCGGTGGCCGGCGAGCTGGGAGAGGGAGCCTTCGCGGTGCCGGGAGACGTCGCCGACTCCGCGGTGGCACGCGAGATCGTCGACCGCACGCTCGACCACTGCGGCCGGCTGGACATCCTGGTGAACAACGCGGCGCTCGCTCTCTCCACCCGCTTCGAGCGCATCTCCGAGGAGGAGTGGCGCCGCGCGATGGACGTCAACGTCACGGCGCCGTTCCTCCTCATCCGCGCCGTCCTCCCCGCGATGCAGGCCGTCGGCTCCGGGCGGATCATCAACGTCTCGTCCACCGCGGGGAAGACGGTGAGCACCCTGGGCGGCGCCCACTACACCACCTCGAAGGCGGCCCTCCTCGGGCTGACCCGCGCCGCGGCGAAGGAGCTCGGGCCGTACGGGATCACCGTCAACGCCATCTGTCCGGGGCTGTTCGACACCGAGCTGACGCGGGAGAACGCCTCGCCGGCCGACCTCGCGGCTTACGCCCGCAGCTTCCCCATCCAGCGTCTCGGCCATCCGGTCGAGGTCGCGGACCTGATCTGCTTCCTCGCCTCCAGCCAGGCCGGCTACATCACCGGCGCCTCCCTCGACATCAACGGCGGAGACCTCATGGTGTAGGACTCGGGCGGAAGCCGGGACTCGCGGGGCGAAGGCCGGGCCCGCGGCTCAGGCCAGCTGCCGAGCTTCGGGCGCCGGCCGGGCGGTCCGCGAGCGCCGCAGGTCCCGCGTGATGTTGATCCGCTTCAGCCAACGGTCCGTGCCGTCGTAGCGTGCCTTGAACGGCCGGCGGCCGTGCACCGCTTTGAAGTTGTCGATGAAGCAGATCTCCCCCACGTCGAGCATGAGGTCTCCGATCTGGGAATCGATGAGCCGGATCAGCTTGTCGAAGGCTTCCCGCGCCGCCGGGTCCTCGGGGGGGTCCATGAAGTACGGGTCCAGCCGGCAATACGGCGCGTATCCCAGCAGGACGAGCAGCATCTCCTCCCGGACCGGCTTGCAGGACCGCTGCCGCTCCTTCCAGTGCGCGGGCGTGGGACCGATCCTCTCCTCGTCGATCGGGTAGCCGGAGATCACGCAGACCGCCGCTGACGGCTCGAACAGGCGGTAATCGTTGAGCGTCCTCCGCACACGCCTGGGGAGCTCGTGGGCCAGCACCGTGGCCTCGGCGAGGAATTCGGGCTGCTCCGCAGACCGGAAGCGCGCCGCGACGTCGTCCAGGAGCAGCAGAGTCTGCTCCTTCTCCCCTTCGTCCAGAGTGATCTTCACCTCGTCCTCGTTCGCCTCGTCCAGGCGTCTGCGGTTCGACAGGGCTTCCACAACGTCCTCTCTGAACTAGGTGTGCCGATGTCCATGATGCGAGACGCTCGTGATGTCAGCCCTCCTGGACCGCCAGCAAAGGCAGCGCGGCGCCAGGGGTTCCCGCCCGAGCCTGCTGGAGGCTCTCGTCCGCAGCCATGCGGCGAGATTGGCCATGGCCGCTTCCAGCGCCTCGGGGCTGCGCGCCGAGAGGACCAGCAGTTGCCAGGGGCGGGACGGCGTCGGCTCGCCGGCCGCCGGCGCCTCTTCGAGGATGACGTGGGCATTAACTCATAGACGCGGAAGCCACTTGGGCGAAGTCGAGGCCGAGGCGGCGGAGGAGGATGAAGCCGCCTTCGAAGGCCGGACCAGGGACAGGCGACGTTGCAACCTCGATGACCATCAAGTAGACTAAGATAGTCATGAAGAAGGGAACTCAAACGCTCTCTCTGGGGACACGCCGGTTGGGGGTTGCCGAAGCCAAGAGCAAGCTGTCGGAGGTGCTGCGGGAGGCGGCGCAAGGACCTACGATCATTCATAGCCGCGGGAGAGACCTCGTCGTCGTTCTGGCGATCGAAGACTACGAACGACTGACGGCCGACCAACACCTCCCGAGGGCTGGTGGTGCTACATTCCTGCAGCGGGTCGAAGCACTGAAGCAGCGGTATGGCGGTGGCGTCAGTGACTTCGAGCCTGCGCGCCTCGATTTCGTGCCAGCCGAGCCCTTCGCGCAAAGAAGAACGGTGCGTGGGTGAGCCGCTTTCTGCTCGACACGAACGTCATCTCGGAAACGGCACGACCGAAACCGGAGGCCAGTGTCATCCGCTGGCTCGGTCAGCTTTCGGTCCTTGAGTTACCGGCGGTAGGGGTCTATGAGCTCGCGTCTGGAATCCAGCGACTCCCAGCAGGGAAGAAGCGAGAATTCCTGGAGGACTGGTTCGCTGAGCTTCTGGCGTCCAACTGTGACGTGCTGCCGTTCGACCGAGCTGCCGCACTCAATTGTGCCGCTTTGGAGTCGGAAGCGCGTCGTCGGGGGCGAACGATCGAGCTGAGAGATCTGTTGATCCTCGCGATCGCCAAGTCTCAGGACCTGGGCGTCGCGACCGGGAACGTCGACCACTTTCGTGGCTTCGGTGTGCCCGTGTACGATCCTTTCAACGACATCCAGATCCTCTGAGGAGAACCGCAGAGTTCCGTTGGTGGTTTCGGATCTCTTCAAAAACCGCCCGATGCTCGCCGCCGAGATCCTGGAGGAGGTGTTGGACATCTCGCTTCCGTCTTACACCGAAGCTCGCCTCGCCTCCATCGACCTGACCGAGATCCAGCCCGCCGAATACCGAGCTGATCTCGTCGTCGTTCTTCTCGAAGACGACATCCCCGTTCGGGTGATCATCGTCGAGGTCCAACTGTCGACCAACCCCAGAAAGCGCCTCAGTTGGCCCGCCTATGTGACCGTCTCGCGCGCCATCGACGGCTGCCCGACGGATCTGCTGGTCATCGCACCCGATCCGAGTGTCGCCGAGTGGTGCGCGGAACCGATCGAGATCGGCGTCCCCGGCTTCATCCTGCGCCCGCCTGTGTTGCCCCGCAGCGAGGTTCCCGTCGTGACAGAGCCTGTGGAAGCGGTGCGCCGGCCAGAGCTTGGAGTGCTCTCCGCGATAGCGCACGGTCAAACCGGGCAGGGAGCGGCGATCGCCGCCGCCGTGCTGCCCGCGATCCTGGAGCTCGACGATGACAGGGCCAGGCTGTACCACGATCTCGTGTACAATTCCTTGAATGAGGCGGCTCGCCGGGAGATCGAGATGATCAAGGGCTACGAATACCAGAGCGATTTCGCGAAAAAGTACGTCGCACAGGGACGCGCCGAGGGACGCGCCGAGGGACTCGGCGAGGGGCTTCTGTCCGTGCTTCGGGTCCGCGGCCTCACGGTGTCGGATGCCGTCCGCGAGCGCATTCTGGCCGAGAAGGATCCGGAGCGACTGGAGCGCTGGCTGGATAAGGCGGTTGTTGCCTCTTCGGCCGACGAGGTCATCGACGAGCCGAACTGAGGCCCGCCCCCGGCGCTCCTAAACCGCCGAGCTTCTCTCCCTGAAGCGTCGTTGGCTGCTGAAGGTTACGGGCCAATATGCCGTGCCGTGCGGCAGAACCCTGCGGCCCCCGCCCCCCTCCACCTCCTTCGGATCAGCTCTCTCGCGGATGGTGGTCTCGAGGAGCGGAACGAACCGCGACCACCGAGCTGCACGGCAGCCTGCTACCAGTGGTTGGCTCCATGCTGCCTTTCTCCGCCCGCTGCCCGTGGCAGGGCTCTGCGCCCTGGCGAGAAGTAAGACACGCGCCTCGGTGGCAGCCGCGGCGAGCAGCCCTCCACCCGCGACGCTGGCCTGCCTCTCTGGCCTGGCCTCACGGAACCCGCACGAGCGCTCGGTGAACGGCGCCCCTCCGACCTCACGCAAGGGCCACCCGGACGGGGAATCCCTACGGGAGAGCTTTATTGTGTGTCTATTGTGTGCCGAGGCTTCTGGAGGTTGGAAGACTCGGCGTAAGTTGTTGATTCTAAATGGTATCCCCAGCGGGATTCGAACCCGCGTTGCCGCCTTGAAAGGGCGGAGTCCTAGGCCTCTAGACGATGGGGACCTTGGCAGGCAGACAACGGCGAGCGCCGAAGCCGGTGTTAATGTACCACAACCGGCATCCAATTCACCGTGGCACACGCGGTATGATCGCCTGCCATGAGCGATGACCGGCTGAAGTACATCGAGGTGATCGGCGACGGGGCGAGCGGTGCGGGCGAAGACCGTGCGGAGACGCTGCGGGCCGCGTTCCAGGCGGCGCGGCGCAATGCCGAGGTGCTGGCCGAGGAGGCCGGGGTCCGCATCACCGGCGTCCAGCAGATCGCCGAGGTCGCCTCGGACGGCGAGCCGGGGACCCGGGACCGGGCACGCTACCGGGTCCGGTTCGGCATCGAGCCGGCGGTGAGCGCGAGCGGCCGGGCCGGGTTCCAGGCCTCCGAATAGACCCGGATCTCCTTCGCAGTCCCTTTCCAGCCTCCAGAAGTTACCTTCTCTTTATGGGGGGAAGGAGGGCCTCGGACAATTCAGCCCGGGAGCTTCCCCTGAAAGGAGAATTTCATGTTTCGTTTTCTCATCCGTTCGGGCACCATCGCGCTGCTTGTCCTCTCGCTGTCGGCATCCGCTCAGGCCATGCCGCTCACCGGCGAAACCGAGGGCTTCCGCTTTTCCCTGTCCGAGATCTGGGAGAGCCTGGTCACCCCGCTCGTGAGCCTCTGGACCGGCGGTGACAGTCGAGGCACTTGCGATCCCAACGGCGGCAACTGCTGAACGGCCCCGAAACTCCCGGGCAGCTGCCTCGTACAAGGTCGGGGTACCGCACCCCGGCCTTTTCTGCTAAGCTGGGGAGAAACAGGAGAGAGCCATGGCCAGAAAGCACCTCGCGAAGGACCTCCTTCTTCTGTTCGCCCAGGGGAAGCTCACGGGAGATGCCCGGCGACAGGTGATCCGCCACCTCCTCGCTCCCTGCGGGGAGTGCCGCCAAGCCCTCCGTGAGGTGATGACCAGCGCGGAGGAGGCCGAGCAGTCCGATCGCCAGTTCCCCCAGCACCTGGTCACACCCTCTCTGCTCGCGGTCGAGAGAATCGACGCTGCCCATCTCTGGTACAACTCTCTGAAGTGGCTGGATTCGGGCCAGCGCCTCCTCCTGGTGCGGGACAACCCGCGGTTCCACACCTGGGGCGTCCAGGAGCTCCTCCTCGAGCAGGGACGAGCCAGGGTGCTGGACGACCCCATCCAGGCTCTCGATCTCTGCCACCTCTCCCTCGAGGTCGTCCACCGCCTGCCGCTCGATCACTATCGCAGGTCCGACGTCGCCGACCTGCGGGCCGGCACGCTGGCGGCGATCGCCAACTGCAAGCGGCTGCTCGGCGATCTCGATGGCGCGACGGAAGCGGTGGAGCAGGCTCTGGAGTCCCTCGAATGGGGGACCGGCGACCCCCAGGACGAGGCGAACGTCCTCTCCATCCATGGCTCTCTGCTGACCGACCTCGGAAGGATCGACGAGGCCCTGGAGGTCCTCGGCGCGGCCGCTCGCGACGCCCGGGAGATCGGTGACAGACAGCTCCATGCGAAGCTCGTGCTCCAGCAGTCGTCGTCGATCGGCTGGTACGATCCGGCGCGGGGTCTGGCGTTTGCCCGCAAGGCTCTGGAGCTGCTCGAACCCGGGGTCAGCCCGCATCTCGATCTGATCGCCCGGTATCAGCTCATGATCCTCCACTGCGAGCTCGGCGAGGTCGAGCAGGCCCGCGCTCTCTTCGAGGCCTCGCGGCTCTCGTTCAAGGAGCAGAAGAACCAGGCTTTCTGGCAGAGTCGCGTCCTCCAGCTCGAGGCCGCGCTCGCGCGGCAGGAGAGGGATCTCGAAACGTCCGAAGGCTACCTCCATCAGCTCCTGGACCACTACGCCGAACGGGGGCTGCACCACGACTTCGCGTTGACCACCCTGGACCTTGCCGAGGTGCTCACGATCTCCCGGCGGTTCGCCGAAGCGCAAGCGCTCCTCGACAACATCCTTCCCCTGTTCCGGCAGTGGCGGGTGAGCTCCGACGTGCTCCGCGCCTGGCTGATGATCGAGGAGGGGGTCAAGGGAAGGACCCTGGAGGCCGTCTCGTTCCGCGAGGTCTCGCGGATCGTCCGCCGCGCCTGGTTCCGCTGAGCGCCGGAGCGTCCGCGGGCCCGGCGCGGCGTTCGATTCCCTCGAGCCGGGCCGTCCGCGGAACCGGCTATACTCTCCGGCATCATGCGACTCGTCACACGCGGTGATCTCGACGGTCTGACCTGCGCCGTTCTGCTGAGCCTCAAGGAGCCGATCGGGAGCATCGCGCTCATCCATCCCCAGGACATCACCGACGGCCGGGCCGACATCGGACCGGACGACATCATTGCCAACCTCCCTTTCCACCCGGCTTGCGCCATGTGGTTCGATCACCACCTGCACACGGCGACGCCGCATGTGCCCCGCGATTTCACCGGGGCGTTCGCCGAGGCCCCTTCGGCGGCGCGGCTGGTCTATGAGTACTACGGAGGGGAGGACGCCCTACCGCAGTTCGCCGAGCTGGTCCGCGAGACGGACCGCCTCGACTCGGCCGATCTCACGCCGGAGGACGTGGTAGATCCCCAGGGCTACGTCAAGCTCGGCTTCACCATCGACGGCCGCACCGGCCTCGGCACGTTCGAGAAGTACTTCCTCCACCTCGTGGACCTGCTCAAGGCGGAGACCCCCATCGACCAGGTCCTGCGCGATCCCAGCGTGCGGCGGCGGGTCGAGGTGCTGGAGAGCCAGGACGAGATCTTCCGCTCCGAGCTGCGCAGCCACAGCCGGATGGACGGCAACGTGGTGATCACCGACTTTCGCGACCTGGACCACGTGCCGGTGGGGAACCGCTTCCTGGTCTACGCCCTGTTCCCGGAGTCCAACGTGTCGGTCCGCGTGCACTGGGGGCCGAACCGGGTCTTCCCCATGCTGCTGCTCGGCCACAGCATCTTCAACCGGACGTGCCGGACGAACGTGGGCGAGCTCGCCGCGCGCTACGGCGGCGGCGGCCATCGCGGCGCCGGCAGCATCCCACTGATGGACGAGCCCGACCAGCAGATCCAGATGGTGGTCAACGAGCTGAAAGCGCGCGGCTGACCGGGGGTGAGGGCAGCCGCGCATCGATCCAGGTCTTGCCGGCGGTGGCCAGGAGGAGGATCGCGCCGCCGGCGAGCGACCAGGCGCCCGGGCGCTCGCCGTGGACGATCCAGGCCCAGACCGGGTTGAGCACAGGCTCGAGGAGCAGGAGCAGCGAGGCTTCCACGGCGGGCACCTGGCCGATGCCGCGCAACAGGAAGACGTACGCCACGGCGATCTGGAAGACGCCGAGGAAGACGATGATCAGCCAGTCCTGTGCCGTGCTCGGCCCGACCGGGAGGGCCATGGGCAGACAGCCCAGAGCAGCGAAGATGCTCCCCCAGAGAGCGGAAGCCGGTCCCCAGCTCCCCCCTTCGTCACCACCGCGGCCGAGCGCCCGCAGCCCCATGATCGTGAGCGCCCAGGTGAGGCCGGAGAGAGCTGCGAGGAAATTGCCGAGCAGTGGGTGGGGCGCCGTCACCGAGACCGGATCGATCCCCAGGAAGAAGCATCCCAGGCCCACGGCGAGCACCACCATGTAGACCACGTCTCTCAGGCGCACGCGCTCGCCGAGGAGCCAGGGGCTCAGCAGCACCACCCAGAGCGGGGCGGTCGCCTGGAGGAAGATGGCGCTCGCCGCCGTGGTCAGCTTGTTCGACTGGACGAAGAGGATCATGGTCGCCGCGTACACCGCGCCGACGCAGAGCACCCGCGGCGTCGGACGGCGGCGCGTCTCGGGCATCAACAGGAGGAAAGCCAGGGTGGCGACACTCGAACGGAAGCTCGCCACCTGCCAGGCGGTCAGATGGATGGACTTGATCGCCGCGCCTCCGGACGAGAAGAGCGCGGCCGCGGCGAGCAGTCGCAGACGGGAGCCCAGAGCGCCGGGGACGTGCGAGGAGCGTGGGGCGGGCCGGGGCATGCGGTCGCAGATCTTACCCTTCTGTAGTACGCTTCGCACACCCGCAACGTAGAGCAAGGAGAGACGCGGTATGAAACGACGCGGCAGGCCCTCCTGGACCCTCGGTTTGATCCTGCTGGCAGGGGCGCTCCCCCTCACCGCCCAGACGGGGTACTCGGTCCGTTCCGACGGCAACGACAAGCAGGACGACTATCTCTACTCGATCGACATGAGGACAGGAGTGGCGACGCCGATCGGCCCCACCGGCTACGAGGACGTCGAGGGCCTCGCCTTCGACCGCAAGTGCGAGACCCTGTTCGGCGTCGACGACGTGACCGACCGCCTGCTCGCCTGCGACATCGCGACCGGCGGCTGCAAGCAGGTGGGCAACCTGGGCGTGGACATCACCGACACCGGCCTCGCCTTCGCCGACGACGACATGCTCTACATGTCGACCGATGCGCCGAAAAATCCGACCCGCTTCTTCCAGGTCAATCGCTTCACGGGCGCGGCCACCCCGATCGGCGACCAGGGACAGGAGGTCACCGGCCTCGCGGCGGGCCCGAAGGGGATCTTCGGGCTCGGCGGCGACGGTACGGACGACCTGGTGCAGATCGATCCGGCAACCGGGAAAGCCACTCGGATCGGATCTCTGGGATCGATCGCGCCATCGGACGGCGGTCTCGACTTCGACGCCGACGGCGTGCTCTGGGGAATCGAGGACGCGGGGCTCCGCAATCCGAGCCGGACCTTCACCGTCGACACGGCGACCGGCCAGGCGACGGTGGTGGCCACCGTGCACCTCGCCAACGGGACCAAGCTGGGAGGCTTCGAGGGACTGGCCGTCGGCAACGGCGTCTGCGCCTCTCTCGTCGGGCCGCAGACGGTGCTCGAGGTCCCGGCGGTCGGCGGCGGAGGTCTGGCGGCCCTGGCGGTCCTGATCACCGGCGCGGGGCTGTTCGTCCTCCGCAGAATGCGCTAGCCTTGGCTGAACTTCCAGAACTGGAGCCGCTCCGAGACCCCATGGCCGATTCCCAACGCAAGATCTTCGTTCTCGATACCTCGGTCATCCTGTACGATTTCAACGCGATCAACAACTTCCAGGAGCACGACGTCGCGATCCCGATCACCGTGCTCGAGGAGCTGGACCAGTTCAAGAAGGGGAACTCGGTCTTGAACATCCAGGCGCGGGAGTTCATCCGCTGGCTCGACCGGCTGGCCGGGCGCAACATGCTCAACGACTGGATCCCTCTCGACGGGCCGGCGCGGGGCAAGTTCCGCGTCCTGACCGAGGAGCGGGCGCACATCGATGCCGCCGAGATCTTCGGGTCCAAGAAGGCGGACCACCGCATCCTGAACGCCGCCATCGGCCTGACCCGCGCCGAGCCCGAGCGCCGGGTCATCCTGGTCAGCAAGGACATCAACCTCCGCTTGAAGGCGCGCGCCTTGAACCTGGCGGCCGAGGATTACGAGACGGTCAAGATCAAGGATCTCGACCACCTCTACAATGGCAAGTCCGAGCTCGAGGTGGCGGACTCCGAGGTCATCGACCGCCTCCACCGCGATGAGCACGTGCCGGTCTCCGACCTGGTGGCCAAGCCGCCCACGGCCAATCACTACTTCATCCTGCGCAGCGAGACCAAATCAGCGCTGGCCTACTACAACCCGCGGCTCGACCGCATCGAGCGCGTCGTCAAGTCGATGGCCTACGGCGTGTCGCCGCGCAACGCCGAGCAGACCTTCGCCCTGCACGCGGTGATGAACCCGGAGATCCCCCTGGTCACCCTGTCGGGCGCGGCGGGGACCGGCAAGACGCTGCTCGCTCTGGCCGGCGCGCTCGAGCTGCGGCGCACCGTCCGCCAGATCTTCCTGGCGCGGCCCATCGTCCCGCTGTCGAACCGCGACATCGGCTTCCTGCCGGGGGACGTCCTCTCCAAGATCAATCCGTTCATGCAGCCCCTGTGGGACAACCTGGGGGTGATCAAGAACCAGTTCGCGGAGCGCGACCGGGAGTACAAGAAGGTCGACGAGCTGGTGGAGACGGAGAAGCTGCACATCGTGCCGCTCGCCTACATCCGCGGCCGCAGCCTGGCCAACGTGATCTTCATCGTGGACGAGGCCCAGAACCTGACCCCGCACGAGGTGAAGACCATCATCACCCGTGCCGGAGAGAACACCAAGATCGTGATGACGGGCGACATCTTCCAGATCGACACGCCCTACCTGGACGCCCAGAGCAACGGCCTCTCCTATCTGATCGACCGACTCCGTGGCAACCCGCTCTACGCCCATGTCAATCTGGAGAAGGGCGAGCGCTCGGCGCTGGCAAATCTCGCGAGTATGCTGTTGTAATGGACCGCCCTAGCGGCCCGGTTTTTGCAGTCCGCTTTCCCCGAAGTACCAGCGCGGCGCGGCCTCCCACAGCAGGCCGAGCTCTCCAGTGGCGGCGCCCAGGATGTGGTGCATGGCTTCGTCGACGGAATCGGTGAACAGGATCCGCTCGTAATCCGCGGGCAGGATCGTCTTTTCTTCGATCATCCGATGAGAGATGAACTCGCGCAGCGGCTCCCAGTAGTCGGTCCCCATCATGACCAGGGGGAAGTTGCGGATCTTCCCGGTCTGGATCAGCGTGGCGCACTCGAAGACCTCGTCCATGGTGCCGAACCCGCCGGGGAGCACCACGAAGGCGTACGAGTACTTGACCAGCATGACCTTGCGGACGAAAAAGTAGCGGAACTCCACCCAGCGGTCGAGGTAGGGGTTGGGCCGTTGCTCCTTCGGCAGGATGATGTTCAGGCCGAGCGACGGAGCGGCGACGTCGCGCGCGCCGCGGTTGGCCGCCTCCATGATTCCCGGTCCGCCGCCGGTCAGGACGGTGAAGCCGGCGCGGCCGAGGCGCTGCCCCACGTCGCGGGCGAGGGCGTAATAGCGGTGCGTCTCGTCGAAACGGGCCGAGCCGAAGACGGTGACGCAGGGTCCCACGAAGTGGAGGGCACGGAAGCCGCGGACGAAATCCGCGCCGATCCGGACGAGCCGCCCCAGCTCCGAGGTGCGGGAGTGCGGCCCGGCGAGGAAGTGGCCGTCCTCGGCGATCTCCGTCCCCTTGCCCCAACGCGGCGGCTCGCCGCTCTGCGCCGCCGCCTGCCGCTCGACCTCCGGCGCGGGCCCCGGCCGCGGCTCGGGGCGGATCTCCTGGGTCTTGTCCATGCCGGGAAGAGTAGCAAAGGGCTTGTCCTGTTTCTGCTCGCCCTGCTGCTCGGCGGTCTGCTCGGCGGCAGAATCCAGGCGCAGCGGCCGGCTCAACGTCCGGCCCAGCGCTTCCCCAACATCCTCGTGATCACCGTCGACACGCTGCGCGTCGACCGCGTCTCGGCCTACGGCTACCGCCGCCCGACCACGCCGCACATCGACCGGCTGCTCGCCGCGGGCGCCCGCTTCACCCAGGCGCGCACGGTCGAGCCGTTGACCAATCCGTCGCTCTGCTCGCTGTGGACGTCGGTCTATCCGCACGAGCACGGGGCCACCCGCAACGGCCTGCGCCTGCGGCCGGACGCCCCCTCGGTGGCCCGCATCCTCGCCCGGCGCGGCTTCCGCACCGCGGCGTTCGTGGGCAACTGGACGCTGCGCAACGGGATCTCGGGGCTCGGCGAGCATTTCGAGCACTATGGCGAGGTCTTCACCCGCAAGCGCTGGCTCGGCCTCTTCAAGGGGGAAGCCACGGCCGAGGACCTGACCGACGCCGCGCTCGCCTGGCTCGACGAGCACCGGGAGAAGGAAGAGCGCCGGCCGTTCCTCCTCTGGGTCCACTACGTGGAGCCGCATGCGCCGTACCGCCTCCAGGAGGGCTTCGCGCCGCGGCTCCGGATCTCCACCACCGCCGAGGTCTCGCGCAGCGACCGCTACGATACCGAGGTCGCCTTTGCCGACGAGCACATCGGGCGCCTGCTCTCCGCCGTCCAGGGCGACCCGGAGCTGGCGGCCAACACGCTGATCGTTTTCGCCTCGGATCACGGCGAGAGCCTGGGCGAGCACTCCTACTGGGGTCATGGCCGGAATCTCTACGAGCCGACCCTGCACATCCCCCTGGGGATCGTCTGGCCGGGCAGGATCCGCCCGGGCAGCACGATCGAGGCGCCGGCGCTCAACATCGACGTGGCCCCGACCCTGCTCGGCCTGGCCGGCCTGCCGATCCCCTCGGTCTTCGAGGGTTTCGACTGGTCTCCGGTGCTGCGCGGCGCCGGCGCGGCGCCGCGGGAGCGCGTGATGTGGTTCCAGGCGCACAAGGGGGCGGTGCTGTCGGCGCAGGAGATCGAGAGCGCCCGGCGCAAGGGGCTCCTGGAGGTCGCGGTCCTCTCCAGCCCGGGGATGCGCAAGGAGATCTTCCGGCCCACCGAAGGACGGCGCGCGGTCTTCGACCTGGCGAGCGATCCGCGGGAGCTCCACAATCTGGCCAGGGGCGTGCCGGTGTTGTCGCAAGGCCTCCAGGGTTGGCTCGACAACCTGCGCCGGGGCCTGGCCGATTCGGACCGCCTGGCCAAGGTGACGATCGCCCCGGAAGACGCCAAGGCGCTCCGCGCGTTGGGGTATGCGGAGTGAGCACGGGCTACTTTGAGAGATAATCCCTCCCGGAGGAGGCGACGTGTCGACGATCAAGCCCATCTTTCTGCTCGCGGACAGCCAGCTCCTGTTCTGGCGCGAGGAGGACGTGCCATTCCTCGAGCGCATCCGCAAGGCGATCGAAGAGGAGGAGCCGGGGAAGGAGATCCGGGCCGCCTATATCGGCGCCTCGAACGGTGACGCTCCCGAGTTCTACGACCTGTTCAAAGCCGCCATGGGCGAGGCGGGGCTCCACAAGACCCGCATGATCCCCTCGGAGCTGTCCGAGGACGACCGGGAGGCCCTGGATCAGGCGGAGCTGATCCTCCTCGCGGGCGGCGATACCCGGAAAGGCTGGGAGGTCTTCCAGAAGAACGGGCTGCAGCAGAAGCTCGTCGAGCGCTACTATGCCGGCGCTCTCATCGTGGGGGTCTCGGCCGGCGCCGTGCAGCTCGGGCTCAAAGGGGCGGACGAGAGCGGGATGTTCGACACCTTCCGCCTGGTGCCCTTCGTGGTCGACGCCCACGACGAGCCGAACTGGACGCAGCTGACCCGGGTCGTGCCCAAGGCCGGAGAGCACGTCCGCGGGTTTGGCATCCCCTCCGGAGGTGGCGCGATCTATCACCCCGACTACTCCATGGAGCCGGTGCGTCACCCGGTGGTCGAGGTGAGCGTCACGGAGGAGGGGCAGGTGCGGCAGGCGCTCCTCTTCCCGGGCGAGCGGGCCGAAGCCGAGGCCGAGGAGCGGGGGACCTTCTCCCCCGAGGTCCAGTCTCTCCTGGACGAAGCGGGGGGCGCCCCTTCTCCTGCCGAGGACGAGAAGCTGGTCAACTGACCCGCCCCCCATGAAGCTCTACGCGATCGCCGACCTCCACCTCCGCTACGAGGTGACCCGCCGGGCCCTGGAAGCCCTGCGCCCGCACCCCTATGACTGGCTGATCCTCGCCGGGGACGTCGGGGAGACGGAAGAGCACCTGCGCTTCGCCCTGTCGCTCCTCTCCCGCCGCTTCGCGCGGCTCCTCTGGGTGCCGGGCAACCACGACCTGTGGACGATCCCCACCAAGCCGGGCGATCTGCGGGGAGAGCAGAAGTATCTCCGCCAAGTCGAGATCTGCCGCGAGTATGGCGTGTTGACGCCGGAGGACCCGTACGTCGTCTGGCCGGGCGAAGGGCCGCAGTGCACTCTGGCGCCGCTCTTCCTGCTCTACGACTACAGCTTCCTGCCCGACGATGTCCCGCAGGAGAAGGCCATCGAGTGGGCGGCGGAGGACAACCTGCTCTGCTCGGACGAGGTGCTGCTCCATCCCGATCCGTATGCGACGAAGCAGGACTGGTGCCGGGCGCGCTGCGAGCAGACGGAGCCGCGGCTGGCGGAAGCGGCGGAGCGGGGTCCGCTGGTCTTGATCAACCACTTTCCGCTGCGGCAGGACCTGGCGGTTTTGCCGCGCATCCCTCGCTTCTCGATCTGGTGCGGCACGCGGCGGACGGAGGACTGGCACCTGCGCTTCCGCGCCGAGGCGGTGATCTACGGCCACCTGCACATCCGGGCGACTCACGAGCGGGACGGAGTGCGCTTCGAAGAGGTCTCGCTGGGCTACCCGCAGAACTACGACCCGGAGCGCGGGATCGAGCGCTATCTGCGGCAGATCCTCCCCCATCCCGCGAAGGGTCCGGCCCGCCCGCGCCCCCTGGAGGGCTCGGTCGCCCGGCCGCAGGGGTGAGGACTGCAAGGACTACAAGACACCAAGGACACCAGAGGTTTCCCTGATGTCCTTGCTTCCCGGCGGTTGCCCGCCTGCCTTTACTTCCCTGCCTTGTCCTTGTCGACGACCTGGAACTCCTGGGTGTTGACCTTCTCGTCACCGACCCAGACCTCGGCCCGGTAGTCGCCCTTCTTCCAGGAGGTCGTGTCCGCCTGGAAGGGCAGGTACTGGGCACCGGCCTCGACGGTCTTCGAGTCCTCGTTGATCTTCGTCTCGCCGGGGCCGTACCAGAGCACGCGCACGACCGAGCCGGCGGGAGCGTCTGCCACCTTCATGGTCACGTTGACCGTCTCTCCCGGAGCGAAGTCGTCGCCCTGATCCGCGGCCGCGATCGTGCCGTCGCCTGCCACATGATGGCCGATCGTCACGTCATCGATCATCATCTGGGCGGAAACCGGGTTCAGATCGCTCTCTTTGTCGGTCCCCGGGACCTCCTTCTCGGTGTTGGCCGTCGGGGCTTTCTCTTGATTGGTGTACTCCGCCCGCTCATGGGTCCTGCAGGCGAGCCAGAGCGGCAGGATCACGACGGAGAGCAGGATGGCTATCATCTTTGATCGTCTCATCTCGAGTCTCCTCTTGTGGGAAGTTCCTGGGCTGATACTGCTTGCACCCCGGTCTCAAGAGAGCAAGGCTCGTGCCACCCCGCCCTACCGCGGCTTGACAGCCGCCTGCAGGCCGAGGCCGGGCAGGGTGCGGAAGCGCATCGGCTTGCGCGGCTCGAGACCCGCGCCGCGCGCCCAATCCGCCATCTCGGCGAAGCTCCAGGTCCCGGACTCGCTGGTGAGCGCGAAATAGAGGTCGAGGAGGCCGCCGAGCTGCCCTCCCTCGCGGGGCGAGTCGCGGCGCAGCAGCTCCAGGATGGCGAGGACCCCGCCGGGCCGCAGGGCGCGGGCGAGCCGCCCCACCACCTCCCGGTTGGTGGCGTCGTCGAAGTGGTGGAGGAGCTGGGAGACGAGGATGAAATCGTAGCGCTCCGTCCCGAAGTCCTCGACCAGGGCGTCGCCCGCACGATGGACCACCCGCTCTCCCAGCCCCTGCGCCGCCAGGAGCGGCGCCGCATGCTCCACGGCTTCCGAGAGGTCGAGCACGGAGGAGCGCAGATCCGGATGGCGCCGGCAGAGGGCGGCCGAATGGAAGCCGTGGGCGCCGCCCACGTCGAGCATCTCGCGAGCGCCGCGCGGCACCGGCGCCCGCCGCGCCAGCTCCGCGGCGGAGAGGCGGGCGATGGCGAGCATGCCGCGCTGGTAGAGCTCCCACTGGTCGCGCGTCATCTCGCGGTGGATGTGCAGGGGCTCGCCGCTCCGCAGATAGTCGTCCAGGCGGGAGATCCAGTCCCACTCCAGATAGCGATAGAGCAGGCTGTCATGGAGCGAGACGGGGCTGTCCGGCACCAGCCATTTGCGCGCCAGGGGCGCCAGGGCGTACCGGTCCCCCGTGAGATCGACATAACCGCAGCTCACGAGCGTATCCAGCAGGGTCCGGGTCGCTACCGGATGAGTGCCGCAGCGCGCGGCGACCCCGGCGGCCTCCCGCGGCTCCTCGGCCAGGGCTTCGAACACCCCGAACCGGGCCGCCGCCATCAGGACGCGCGCAAGGAGGAGCGGCGGCAGGGTCTCGCCCAGGGGAACAGGAACCAGACCCAAGGCCAGGACCAGCGCCTCCAGCGGACCTTCGGGCTTGAGGCCGATCTTCACGGGGCACATCCTAACCCCGCCGCTTCCAGCAGCCCCTCCAAGTCCTCCGGAACCGGCGCGATGACCTCGATGGTCCCGCCGGTGACCGGGTGGGGGAAGCACAGCCGCCGGGCGTGCAGGGCCTGGCGCGGGAAGTCGCGGCAGGCAGCGGCGAGAGCGGGGTCGCGGAGGCCTCTCCAGCGCGGCTCGCCGTAGATCGGATCGCCGACGACCGGCATCCCTTCCGCCTGCAGGTGGACCCGGATCTGGTGGGTCCTGCCGGTCAAGAGGCGGCAGCGCAGGAGGGCGATCCCGGGATCTCCGGTGTCCGACTCGGCGAGGCGCTCCCAGAGCGTGCTGGCCTCCTTCCCCTCGGTCCGCGAGGTCGTGCGGCGCCGGGGGTCGCGCGGGTCGCGCAGGATGCGGCGGTCGATCCTCCCCTTGGGCAGCGGCACCGGGCCGTAGACCACGGCCAGGTACTCCTTCTCCACCGCTCGCGTGCCCAGGACGCGAGCGAGGCGGCCGTGGATCTCCGGGACCTTGGCGACCAGCATCACCCCCGAGGTCCCCTTGTCGAGCCGGTTGAGCAGGCCCGCGCCGCCTTCCGCCTTGCCGAGATGCCAGAGCAGGGCATTGACCAGGGTGCCGTCGGCGTGCCCCTTGGTGGGATGCGCCACGATTCCGGGCGGTTTGTCGACGGCCAGGAGCCAATCGTCCTCGAAGAGGATGGAGAGCGGGATGTCCTGAGCCACCGGGGGGAGGCACGGGCGGGCGCCGGGGAGAAGGACTTCCACCTCCGCGTCCGGGCCGGGCCGCAGCGCGGGCCGCGTGACGGTGGCTCCGTCGACCCGGACCAGCCCTGCGCCGATCCACTCCTGGATGCGGGCGCGGGACAGGCCCGGGATG
>DASPXX010000124.1:0-16280 GCA_035637095.1 Thermoanaerobaculia bacterium | reverse complement strand
GCCCAGTCGCTGCGCCTGTTCGACATGGACGTGGACTTCGCTCCCGTGGTGGACCTCGACCGGGGAGAGACCGACAACGCGCTCGACGGCCGCTACCTCGGCGCCACCCCCGCCGAGGTGATCCCGCGCGCCCGCGCCTTCCTGCGCGGGCTGCACGCGGGCGGCGCGGGCGGCTGCCTCAAGCACTTCCCCGGTCTGGGCGGCGCCCGGGCCGACACCCACTTCAAGGTCGCCAGCGTCTATCTCCCCCGGGAAGCGCTGCGGGCGGACCTCGATCCCTTCGAAGCCCTGAGCCGCCTGGCCGGCTCGATCATGGTCGGCCACGCGATCTATCCCGGCTACGACGCGGCGAGCCGCCCCTCGTCGCTCTCGCCGATCGTCATCGGCGGCCTGCTGCGCGGCCGGCTCGGCTTCGACGGCCTGGTGTTCAGCGACGACCTGGAGATGAAGGCGCTGGACGAGTGGGGAGACCTGACGGAGCGCTCGGAAGCGGCCTTCGCCGCCGGCTGCGACGTCCTCCTCCTCTGCCACACCCTGGACGCCCTCCCCGACCTCGTGGCCCGCCTGGAGAACCCCGCCTATGAAGAGAGGCTGCAGGAGGCCAACCGCCGGCTCGAGACCTACCGGCAGCGCCTCCGCACGCTCCGCTCGGCTCGCGACTACATCCGGATCATGAAGGAAGCGAGCCGCGGCGCGCGCCTCGAAAACATCCGCCAGGCCATGGAGACGATGCAGGCCAGCGCGCGGTAGGGGCCTCACCCCTCTCCCACTCGCTCCTCCTCCCGCTGCTCGACCGGCCGGGCGGTGGCCCGCGGCGGGCCGACGACGCGGTCGCGCCCCCCTTCCTTGGCTTCGTAGAGCCGGCGGTCGGCACAGGCCAGGACCTCGGCGGCGGTCAGCCCGTCCTCGGGGAAGCTCGCGACACCGATGCTGATCGTCACCGAGACCGGCCGCGGCCGGCCCGCGAGATGGATCGGCGTCGCGGCGACCACCCGCCGGAAGCGCTCCAAGAGGTCCTGGGCCTTGCCGCTGCGCACCGCCGGCAGGATCAGCGCGAACTCCTCGCCGCCGTAGCGCGCCACCACGTCGCTCTCGCGGCAGGTGTTGCGCAGGGTGGCCGCCACCAGGCGCAGGGCCTCGTCGCCGCCGGCGTGTCCATAGGTGTCGTTGAAGCGTTTGAAGTGGTCGATGTCGGCCATCGCCACGGCGAAGCGCTCCCCCTCGCGGCGCGAGAATGCCACCTCGCGCTCCAGCTGCTCGTTGAACACCGCGCGGTTGAGGAGGCCCGTGAAGCGGTCGCGGGTCGACAAGAGGCGCAGCTCGCGCGAGCGCACCACCAGGGTGGCCGAGAGCAGCGTGGCGCCGGCGATCTGCGCCATCCGCCAACCCTGATCGCTCCAGCGGAAGGCGCCAAAAGAGGAGGCGGCCGAGTGCACGTCCCAGCGCGCGGCGGCCCAGACGACGACGGCCGCGTACTGCAGCAGGGCCAGGGCTCCGGTCACCAGGCAGATCCGCGCGTCATAGCGCAGGCTGGTCGCGTAGATCGCCAGAAAGTAGACCGGGAAGATCACCAGGCTGTTGGTCGCCTCCTGCGGGTGCCCCAGGAGCACGAGCGTGGCGAGCAGGCCGCTCACCAGGCTGACGTCGAGGAGGCTGCTGGCGAAGCTGATCCACGACCGCCCCCAATGCCGCCGGGTGGCGGCGTAGATCATCAGCGAGCCGAGCAGGCCGGCCGCGGCGCCGGCAAGGAGCACGCGCGGATCGCGGTCGTCGGCCTCGTGGATCGAGCTCCAGATGTACTCCTGGGCCGGGATGAAGACCAGGATGAGGACGAGGAGGAGGCGGAGGCCCGCGATCAGCAGCTCGCCGCTGAAGCCGGCTTCGGAGATCTCCGGCTCCGGAGGGCTCCAGACGCGCCTCCAGAGGGACGGGTAGGCGGGAGATTCCACGATGCTCCAATCCGGCCGAGTTGCTGGACGGAGTCTAACATGAGGCCCTCACCCCGGCCCCTCTCCCGCAAGCGGGCGAGGGGAGAGGGTTAGGGGGATCAGGGAATTCGGGCTCAGAACGGAATGTCGTCGTCTTCCGGCTCGCCGCCGCCACCGCTCTGGTCGTCGTAGGACGGGCCGCCGCCGTAGGACGCTCCGCCGCCCGTGCTCGCCGCGGGACCGGCGGCTTCGAATTCGCCGCCGCCGCCGCGGCCGCCGAGCATCTGGAAGTTGTCGCAGATGATCTCGGTGCGGTATTTCTTCTCACCGGTCTGGCGGTCGTCCCAGGAGCGGGTCTGGATGCGCCCCTCGACGTAGATCTGCTTTCCCTTGGTGAGATACTGACCGGCGATCTCCGCCTGCTTCCCGAAGATGACGATCTGGTGCCACTCCGTCTGCTCCTGCTTCTGGCCGTTCTTGTCCCGCCAGCGGCGGCTGGTGGCCAGGGTGAAGCTCGCGACCGGCTGTCCCGAAGGCAGGGACCGCATCTCCGGGTCCTTGCCCAGGTTGCCGATCAGAAGCACTTTGTTCAACATGGGATCGTTCTCCTTCGCGTCTGAGTCGAGGTACCGTATCACGGAAGAAAGGATGGTGCATGTGCGTCTGGTGATCCAGCGAGTCAGCTCCGCCTCGGTGCGGGTCGAGGGCGAGACGGTGGGCGCCATCGGCCGCGGTCTCCTCGTGCTCGCCGGGATCGAACGGGGGGATGCCCTTGCCCGCGTGCGGACCGCGGCCGAGAAGCTCGCCGGCCTGCGCATCTTCGAGGACGCGGACGGCAAGATGAACCTCGACAGCGCGGCCGTGGGCGGCGCCTTCCTGATCGTCTCGCAGTTCACCCTCGCCGGCTCGATCGAGCGCGGCCGGCGCCCCTCCTTCGATCGCGCCGCGCCTCCCGACGAAGCCGCCCCTCTCGTCGAGGCCCTGGTGGAGGACCTCCGCCAGCGCGGTTTCCAGGTCGAGACCGGACGCTTCCGCGCCCACATGGAAGTGGAGCTGGTCAACGACGGTCCGGTGACCCTGATCGCAGATTTCTAGAGCGCGCCTCTGAAGGGCGCTCGCTGCCCCCGGGGAGCGGACCTCCCGCTCCCGGAGGGCACCGGGCGCCCCTTGCGTCTGAGCCTTCCAGCTCTGGAGGGCGCTCACCGCCCTCTGAGCGCAGGCCATCCATTCCTGGAGGGCTCTCAGCGCCCTTTCCGAGCGGGCCGTCCGCCGCTGGAGGGCGCTCAGCGCCCTCCATGAGCGAGAGCACCGTTCCTGCAGGGCGGCGACAGCCCTCTGGGATTGGAACAGACTCGCACAAAGGGCGCTGGGCGCCCTCTGGAGGCGGATCGCGTGGAGATCTCTATTCGGAAGCGGGAGAGACGGTCTTGCGGCGGGAACTGCGGCGCGGGCGCATGTTGAACTGGCCCAGCCTCTCGCTGGTGTGCCCGAAGACGCCCCGGAGGATCGAGCGGACCTCGATGGCCGCCTCCTTGCCCGTCTGCTTGACCTCCGCGAGCTCCTGGGTCGCCTGTTGGCGCCTCGCCCTGAGCTCGTCGCGAAGGGCTTCGAGCTCTTCGAAGCGCTGCGCCGCCTTCGCGAGCTTCTTGAGGTGCACCTTGAGCTCTTTCTTGTCCGCGTGCTCCGCGGCGGCAAGGAGCAGCTGCTTCCAGTCATGGGCCGTATCGGCCAGAGCGGCTTTCGGCATTGCGCGATCCTCCTCGGGGTGGCGGCCGAAGGATGCAGCATTTACTGCCGCGATGTCAAGTCTCTGCGGCAATTTGGGCTATACTCGCCGTATGAGCTCCAAGGAGCAGACGCACGACGACCAGATCCGTCGCACCACGCGGTTTCTTAGTCAGCTGATCGAGATCGACGGCCGCTCCCAGCGCACCCTCGAGCCATTGCTGGGGCTGGGCAGCTCGGGGTTGAGCAAGGTCCTCCACGGCGTGGTCCGCCTCCAGATGGACCACTTGCTGAGGATCCTCGACGTGCTGGGCATCCCGCCGGGCCAGTTCTTCGCCGCGGTCTTCCCCGGATGGGGGAGGACGCACCCCTCGATCCTGAAGCTGCGCGAGATCAACGGCGAGCCGGAAGAGGAAGACACGCCGGAGTTCGACGCCCGGATCGGCCGCGCCCTCCTGCGTCTCCTGGCGGAAAACCTACAGCTGAAACCGTAGCCCCGGCCGCTGCTCCAACCGGTTGAGGAACCTCACCACCTCCTGCACCATCCCCGCCGTCGCCAGCTTGAGACGGCAGGCCTCGCGCAGGTAGCGCACCGCTTTGAGTGCCTCGCGGTCGATCTTGAGCTCCCGGAAGGTCACCAGCGCCTCTTCGGCCAGCGCGTCGACCTCGGCAGCCCGGCCCTGGCGGAGCAGCACGCCCGTCAGCTCCAGGTCCATCATGGCGACGAGGTACTTCCGGTCGCGCTGGAGAAACTCGGCCTTGACCTCGGTGAAGATGTTTTCGGCGCGCTTCAGCTTACCGAGACCGGCGAAGATCTTCCCCTCGACCCAGCGGAGCTTCAGGAGGTTGAGCGGATCGTCGGCGAAAGCATGGCGAAGGCCGCTTTGCATCAGCAGCTCGCCGGCCTCGCTGAAGCTTCGCGCCTCGACCAAAGCGAGAACGAGAGTGTGCTGCCCGGAGGCGAACAGCTTCGGGTCCCTTTCCGGCGTGAGCGATGCGAGCCCTTTGCGAAGCGCACTGACAGCTTCCTGGGGACGGTCGTCGCGGTGGAGCGCGAGACCCTTCTTGAAGAGGGCGCGGCCGGCGAGGTGGCTTTCACCATAATTGAGGTAGTGGTGGTGGAGCTTGTCGAGAAGAGCGAATGCCTCATCGAGCTGCCGTTGATCCATGAGGAGCGAGGCGTAGATGTCCATCAGCCGACCCTTCGTCTCCGGAGCGCAGCTGCCCTCCCGGACCATCTCGGCCGCCTCCGCCAGACAATCCTCCGCGTGAGCGTAGTTGTGGATGAGCCGCAAGGCGTTGGCCAGCTCGATCTTGGTGCGGGCCCGCAGGTCGGTCTTCTGCGCGGGCGTGTACCGGTCCTTGTCAATGGGCACTACGCCGAGGTTTATGGCGGCCGAGGCGGCTCCCTGAGCCAGGATCCACATCTGCTCAGGGTCGCGATAGCGCATCTCGCGGCTCAGCTCGATGAGGTGCTCGATCCGCGCCCAGCCGGGGACTCTGCGGGCAACGTGCTTGAACCGCGAGTAGCTCCCGTCGAAGGGCTCGCTCCCGCCCTTCGCCCGCAGGCGGGCAAGCCCGGCCTGCTCTTCCGCCCAGAGCGCGACGTGCCGCTCCAAGCCGGCGTCGGACCGGTCGGGAGCATAGAAGCAAAGCCTCTCCCGGCATTGGGGACAGGGGCTCAGGGCCTGCTCAAGAAAGAGCTGGAGAGCCGACTTTTCCAGCCGGCCGGAGAAGAACCGAGCGACGTCAGCGGCGGTCACATGAGAATGGGGCACGCGTAACTCCCTCCTTGCGGAAGCACGTCACTGCCGAAGATTGTCGCACACTCATTGTTCCGGGAAAAGGGACCCGGAGGCGCCGGGGACGCCTCCGGAGGCGGACCTCGCGGTGATTAGCCCCGGCACCGCCCGTCGGGGTCGATGCCAGCACACTGATCCCCAGTCGGCGCCGCGAGCCCATCGCGGCATCCCCCGTTGGGATCGATGCTAAGGCACTGGTCCTTGGTCTCCACCCACGGAAGCCAAGCCTCCAACCAGGCCCAGACCTGACCCAGGCCAGGCTGGTCTCCCTCCGCCGCATGGGCCGGTGCCACGGGACCGGCGAGCGCGATCAACAAGACGAAGCACACCAATCTCCCTCTCCGACGCATCACGACCTCCTTCCGGCCGCGGAGACCCTCGCAAGGGCCGGCATTGGCCGGAGGGCTCCGTCGCCGAGAGCGGCTCCAGTGTGGACCGTCAGCCGCAGTTTTGTCGCCATCTGGTGAATTTCCGGCGTGTGATCGCTCGACTACTGGTAGCTCACTGAAGCAATCTAGGGCACGTGATCAGGAAATTGCAAATTCCGCCGCGCCCCTCGTCCGATCAAGCCTGGAGCGGCATCAGGCAGAGAAGCTTCTGCGCCGTTTCGAGAAGAAACTGCGATTCTTCGTTTTCTGCTTGACACCGATGTGTTTGCGTCCTAATCTGCCGCGCAATGAGCGACCGGAGCCCAGCGAGACGACCGCCCCTGGCTTTCACGTGGGATGACTTTGGGCGCCTTGCTGCCCGGATCAAGCAATTGCGGGCCGCCCGCGGTTGGAAGCAGCGCGAGCTCAGCCGGCGGGCCGGAATCGCGGCGGACCGCCTCTCCCGGCTGGAGCGCGGAGCGCCGATCCGGGTCGACGAGCTGGTCGCTCTCAGCGATGCCTTCGGCCTGGGCATCGACGAGCTGATGTTCGCCCCGCCGGGCGGCGGCGCTCCCGACGAGCTCGATCAGCTCGCGCGCCAGGTCCGCACCGCCCTGCCCCCGGAGGACGTGCCCGCGCTGATTCGTCTGCTCCAGGCGCTCGCGGCGGGGCTGCGAGCACGCTGGGAGACCGAACCGAAAGGAGACCGCGAGTGAAACGGAAGACGCTGGAGGTCCTCTCTGTAGAGGAGCTGGAAGAGCTGAAGGGGCTCGAGGCAGACCTGCGTGGGCTGCGGAAGCGCTGGCGCCGGCTCGTGGTCCGCCTCGAGCAGGCACGGAGCTCCTCGGTCCGGGCCGAGGTCGGGGACCGCCTTCTCTGCGTCCTCCATGACTGCCTCTCGCCTGCCTGGCGCGACCTCGAGGCGATCGCACAACTGTCGCGAAGGAGAGCCGATGCCGACCGAGCCGTCACGAGACGTTCAGGATGAGGTGCAACCGATGCTGGAGGCGCTCCGCAGGGAGGTCGAGAGGAGCCTCCTCAGCCGGGCGGAGATCGAGCAGGCGCTGGCGATGCCCGCGGGGACCCTCGACGACCTCTTCACGGGCAAGGTCGAGCTGGGGGTGGCCCACGTCTTCGGGATCCTGCGCGTGATCGGGGCGGCCCCCTGGGACCTCTTCCTGGGCCTGCAGCGCGCTACGGTAGCACGACAATATCGAGCGGCGTCGGCATGAACGAGAGGGCGAAGATCAGCAGGGCGAGCACGGCGAGGGCGCGGCGCTTCGCGTCGAGGGGTTGGCGCTCGTCGCGCACCGGTGGGTGGAAGAGGCCGATCAGGAGGACGATGAGGCACCAGAGCCACCAGCCCGGCCACTCGATGCCGAGCACGGCCAGGCCGATCCAGAGCGGGATCGCCAGGCGGCGTTGCCAGCGCCCGACCGCGGAGTAGAGGATGTGTCCGCCGTCGAGCTGCCCCAGGGGGAGCAGGTTGAGCGCCGTGGCGAAGAGGCCCAGCCAGGCGCCGAGCGCCATCGGGTGGAGATCGAGATAGGTGCCGGGTGCGAGCGGACCGTGGAAGAGGCGGGCCACGAGCCCGATCGCCAGGCTCCGGCCCGGCGCGAAGAGCACCATGTTGCCCATCTTCGGGAGCGCCTTGAGGCTCACCGGGTGCGAGTGGGCCACGCCATAGAAGAGGAAGGGGAGGAGGGCGATGAACCCCGCGATCGGGCCGGCCACCCCGACGTCGAACAGCTCCCGCTTGCTGCGGATCGGCGAGTAGATCCGGATGAACGCCCCGAAGGTGCCGAAGCCCATCGGGACCGGCAGGAAGTAGGGGAGGGTGCTGGCCAGGCCGTAGCGCCGGCAGGCGACGTAGTGGCCGAGCTCGTGCGCGAGCAGGATGAGGAGCGCGGTCAGGGAGAAGGTCAGCCCGATCCGCAGCATCCCCGGGTCCGTCCAGATGGCCTTGACCAGCCGCGCGCTCAAGAGGGTGAACCCGTCCGGCGCCAGATCGGTCACCACGTCGGTCCGGCTCATCAGGACCATCACCGGCCCGAGGGTGGTGGTGGTGAAGAAGGTGGTGAGGAGGAGGAGGAGCGCGCGCCCGTAGCGCGGCCGGATCTGCTGCGCCGGGAGCGCCGTCTCGCCGGCCGGTGGCACCAGCTCGAGGATGGGGCGGAAGGGCGGGCGCGGCGGCAGCGGCTCGCTCAGAGGTTCTTGAGGTCCTTCCCGGGTTTGAAGCGGACGGTCTTGCCGGGGGAGATGGCCACCTCGACCCCGGTCTTGGGATTGCGGCCGACACCCTTCTTGCGGTCCCGTACCTGGAACACGCCGAAGCCGCGGAGCTCGATGCGCTGGCCCTTGCACAACGCGTTCTTCATGGCTTCGATGATCACGTCGACCGCCTGGGCCGCCTTGACCCGGGGAACCTCCGTGATCTCCGCAACGTGGTCTACGATGTCCGACTTGATCATGTCTGCTCCGAAGCGGCGGCGAGTCTAGCAATGGGTCCGGGAGGAGTCAACGAAGCGACTACGCTCGCACCTCGCCCTTTTTCTTGTGGAGGATGCCGCGCTGCAGGGCGTCGGCGGTGGACGCCGCCAGCCGCTGCAGCTGCGACAGGTCGATTCCGGCCAGGCCGTTCCTGGCGTTGTCGGCGTAGATCACCGCCACCAGGCGGTCCTTCATCTTGACCGGCAGGAGGACGCAGTCGCGCGGCAGCTCGCCGTCCCAGCAGCTGGCGAGCTGCCGGTGCGCGGGCATCGGCGGCATGGCTCCGATATAGAAGGCGCTCCCCTGGCGCAGGTTCAGGAAGACGGACGGCTGGTCGAAGCTGATCGCGAGCTTCTCGAACCGGCGGAGGTCCAGATCCCCGCGCGCCATCCAGGCGATGACCTTGTCGCGGGCCACCTGGAAGAGCGCGGCGCGGCGGTGGTTGCGCACCAGGAAGGCGAGGACGATCTGCCCGACGCGCTCGCGGTCCAGGGTCGCCGCGAACGCCTTCTCGACCTCTTCGAGGGTGGCCGGCTCCGGCACGGGCTCCGGGGGCGCCGGTGCGGGGGGAGGCGGCGGCCCGAGCTCGGCCCGCTCTGCCTGGGTCAACGGGATGGTCAGCGGTCGCACCGCCGCCGGTGCCGGCGCGACGGCTGGAGGAGCGGGAGCCGTCACCGCAGCCGGCCGGGGAGGCACGGGTCGCGCGGGGGCCGGCGGACGCGCCCTGGCCGGCTCCGGCAGGATGGGCGGCTCGATCCGTAGCGGGCGGCTGCCGAAGAGGTCGGTCAAGGGAGCGGCGAGCGTGGTGGCGCTCTCGGTGGCTTCCCCGCTCCTCTCCCAGAAATAGCGCGCCCGGTTCAGGCGCTCGACGAGCATGCTGAACCGCGAAGGGCTCTCTTCCCGGTAGTACCGCTCCAGGGCTTCGAGGATGCGCAGCTCGTGGGCGACGTGGATCTTGACCCGCTTGCCGGTGGCGAAGGCGATCTCGTCCTGGCAGGCGAGGTTGCGCGCGTCGATCATCGCGAGGTCCAGGCGGCTCCCCTCGACCCGGAAGGGGACGGCGCGGCAGCGGCGGGCCAGCTTGTCGGGGAGGAGGGCCAGGACCTCCTCGGGGATCTTGCGCAGGTCGTCGACGCTGGCCGAGGACACCCCGAGCTGCTCGGCGAGCCCCTTCAGCAGGTAGTCTTCGGTGAGCGCGTCGATCTCGATCAGGCAGGTCCCCAGGCGCCCGCCCACCACGCTCTGGTTCTGCAAGGCACGGTTGAGCTGTTGGACCGTGATCCAGCCACGCGCGACCAGGAGCTGCCCGAGCTTTCCCATTGTGTGTTCTAACTTCTTCTCTTTCTGCCACTTACCAGCAAGGGCGTCATTATAGAGGCGGCTCGCCGGCCTTGTAAAGCGGCTCCCGTCGCTGCTATCCTGCTGGGTGTGAAGGGGTTTATCGCAGCACTGTCCCTCGCCTCCAGCCTTCTGGTCTCGCCGCTCGCCGCCGCCCAGACCCAGACGACGGCTGCTGTGCCGGCTCCCTCGGGTGCCGGCACACCGGACGCTCTCTATCAGTTCAGTCTGGCCAAGCTGCTCTCTGTCGAGGGCTCGGTCCCGGAAGCGCTCACCGCCTATGAAGAAGCCGAGCGGCTCGCGCCGGACGCGCCCTATGTGCGTGTCGAGCACGCCCAGCTCCTGGCCCGCGTCGGGGAGTACTCCCGCGCTCCGGGAGCCCGCCAGGACTATCTGCACCGCGCCGTCGCCAAGATCGACGAAGCGCGCAAGCTCGCGCCGGACAACCTCGACGTGCTGCGCGCCGTCGGCTCCATCTATCTCGATCTCGCCCTGGTGGAGCCCGCCGCCCAGGAGACGGCCATCGCCGTCCTCGAAGAGGTCCGGCGCCACGATCCGGCCGACGTGCCGGCGACGCTCTCCCTCGGCCAGGTCTATCTGGAGCACAAGCAGCCGGAGAAGGCCGCCGAGGTCCTGCGCGACCTGGTCTCGCGGGTGCCGCAGCAGCGCGTCGCCTATGCCATGCTCGTCGAGGCGCTCCTGCGCTCCAACCAGGGGAAGGAGGCCGAGGCGGCCTTGAGCGAGGTGCTGGCCTTCGATCCCGCCGCGCTGGAGTCGCGCCTGGCTCTCGCCGACCTGCAGAGCGACCGCGGGGACCACGACGCGGCCCTGGCCACCGTCAAGGCGGCGCCCGAGGAGGCGCGCGACGATCCGCGCCTGCGCCGCAAGCTCGCCTGGGAGCTCTATTCGACGGGCGACGTCGAGACCGCTCTCTCCACCGTCGACGGGGTGCTCGCGGGCGCCGGAGCCGACGACCCCGAGGCGCCGTCCATGCGCCTGCTCAAGGGACTGGCCCTGTCGGCCGAGGGGCGCAACGCCGAGGCGGTCGGTCTGCTCCAGGCGCTCCACGACGCGCAGCCCGCCAATGCCCCGCTGGCGGTGACGGTCGCGCGCCTGCTGAAGCGCGAAGGCAAGCTGCAGGAAGGGGAGGAGGTCCTGTCGGCGCTGGCCGGCGAGCTGGCGCGCCAGGGGAAGGTCCCCGAGGAGCGGGAGGTCCGCCTGGAGCTCGCCGATCTCCAGCTGCAGGGCAAGGACTGGAACGGCGTCGAGCAGTCGGTGGCGCCTCTCCTCACCGCGGACGACGAAGCCACCCGCTTGCAGGCGATCGTGCTCCGGAGCGATGCCCTGATGCAGGCGAAGCGCTACGACGAGGCGCTCTCGGCGCTCCAGGCCGGAGGCGCCTCGCCGGCCGTGGAAGGGAGGCGGGCCGAGGTGCTGGTGCGCTCCGGCCGCGAGAAGGAGGGGCGCGAGGCGCTCGCCGCCCTGGCCGCCCGCGGCGATGAGGCGTCGGCGCTCGCCGCCGCCCAGGCCTTGCAGCGCCTGGACCTGTACGGGGAGTCGATCCCGATCCTGGAGAAGCTGGTCGCCACCGCGCCGGATGCGGCGTCCGCGCACTTCCTGCTCGGAGCCGCCTACGAGCGGAGCGGCCAGCTGCAGAAAGCCGTGGCCTCGCTGCGCCGGGTGCTCGAGATCCAGCCCGACTTCCACGCCGCCCTGAACTACCTCGGCTATACCTACGCCGAGTCGGGCGAGAACCTGGACGAGGCGCTGCGGCTCGTGCGGCGGGCCGTGGCTCTCGATCCGGACAACGGCGCCTACGTCGACTCGCTCGGATGGACCTATTTCCGGCTCGGCCGTCATGAGCAGGCCCGCGGTTATCTCGAACGCGCTGCCCGTCTCGAACCCACGGACGCAACGCTGCAAGAGCACCTGGGAGATGTCTATGTGGCGCTGGGGCAGAACGATCAGGCGCGAGCGGCCTATCAGAAGGCGCTCGAGCTGGGGGACGACAACGCGGAGAAGGTGCGTCACAAGCTCGACGAGCTCGGGCGGGGCCACGACCGGCCACGGGGGTAGGGCCGCCGCCGCCCTGATCTTCTTCTTTGCAGCGAGCCTCGCCGGCTGCGCCGGCGCTCCGCGCCCGCGTCCGGTGACCGCTCCGGGGCCGGGGGCCGCCGCCTGGGAGATTCCCGCGGCGGCGCTCCACACCCAGCGGCTCTATCGCGTCCACTACGCAGGGCCCGAAGGCGAGGGCTCGTTCAAGGTGACGCTGCGCCTGGCCTCGCCGGAGCGCTACCAGATCCAGGCCGTGGATCCGGTGGGCCGTTCCCTCTGGAGCCTGGACGTGGCCCACAGCCGGGGGCTTTTCCTCAACCACCGCAACCGCAGCTCGTGCGTGTTCGAGGGGAGCTTCGATCTTTCGGGGGTCGCTCTCGGCCCTTTCCCCCTGCTCACCCTGCCGTCCCTGCTGCTCGGCCGGGTGCCCTCGCTCCCCGCCGAGCCGCCGCAGCCGCACGGAGGGCAGGTCAGCTTCCACGACGCGGCGGGCCGGGTGTGGACCGCGGTCTTGAGCGGCGACGGCATGGTCCGGAGCTGGACCCTGGCGGAAGGGGGAGCGCCGTCCATCTGGTGGGTGAGGAGCGACGACGACTGGGCCATCCTCTCCGACCGCGGGCGCAACGTGCAGATGCGCTGGCGGGAGGTGCTGCAGGAGCCTCTCAAAGGGGAGCCGGCTGCGCTCGACTCGCCGTCCGGCTACCGCACCGGACCCTGCCGGGAGCCCGACCTGTCCGGCGAGGACGAGCCCCCGCCCCCACCCTGATTTGACAGCCGGGGAGCCGCCCTCTAGCATAGTGGGCCTCGGTGCGGGCCGCCGTGGGTGTCCTGCGCCTCCCGCCTCAGGGCGGGGAAGTTGATTTTTGAGGAAGTGGTCTTTCAGCGTTCCCGGGAGCCGCGCTGGGTATATAATCCCTGAACTAGCTGGCGCGTGAAACAGAGCGGCTCTCTCGGAAGCAACGCGGTCCTTGTCCGCCGTCCATCGTCCGACCGGTAGAAGCCGCTGCGAGCCGGCGGTGCGTTTCGGCACCGCCAGCGGTCACACATCCCGTGAGCCGTGCCGCCGCACGCCGAGTCGAGAGGGACGACGGAGAGGGACGCACAATGGAGATCACAGAGGTCAAGGTCTTTCCGATCCAGGAGGAGAAGCTCAAAGCCTTCGTGTCGATCGTCTTCGACCATTGCTTCATGGTCAACGACATCAAGATCATTCAAGGCCGCGAGGGGTTGTTCATCAGCATGCCGAGCCGGAAGAAGAAGAACGGCGAGTTCAAGGATGTCGCCCATCCGCTCAACAACGAGACCCGGCGGATGATCGAGGAGAAGGTCCTGGGAGAGTACGAGCGCATCCTCGGGGAACGGGGGGAGAAGATGCCGCAGGTGGCATCTCTGGCCGGCGAGGGAGAGGCGCGGGTCGCGGCGTCCGGAAGTCTGAGCGTCGCCGCGCCCCCCGAGAGGACGCTCGAGGAGGTGGAAGATTTCCACCTCCGCGACTCGTTCTGGACCGTGACCTGAGCTCCGGCCCCCGGGAACGGGTGCCGGTTGAGGCAGAATGGAGCCGCCCGGGGTTCCCGGGCGGCCGTTCGTAGGAGCACCCGAGACTGGGGCGTCGCCAAGCGGTAAGGCACCAGACTTTGGATCTGGCACCCGGAGGTTCGAATCCTCCCGCCCCAACCAGATCGAGAGCGCGAGCAAGGACCTGCCCGGTTCCGCACGCCTCCCGCGTTGCGGTGAGCTTTCTTTTTCTCTTCTCGAGCGAGGGGATATGCCTGGCGAATTGAAGATCTTCGGAGGACGCGCGCATCCGGCCCTGGCGCAGGAGATCTGTGAGTCGCTCAACCTGGCCGCCGGCAAGGTGACCGCCTACAACTTCTCGGACGGCGAGATCTTCTGCCAGGTCGACGAGAACGTCCGCGGCTCGGACGTCTTCGTCGTGCAGCCGACCTGCGATCCGGTCAACGAGAACCTGATGGAGCTGCTGATCATGCTGGACACGTTCAAGCGCTCCTCTGCCTCGCGGGTCACCGCAGTCATCCCGTACTACGGCTACGCCCGGCAGGACAAGAAGGACCGCCCGCGCGTGCCGATCACCGCCAAGCTGGTCGCCGACCTGATCTCCAAGGCGGGTGCCGACCGCGTCCTGACGCTCGACCTCCACGCCGATCAGATCCAGGGCTTCTTCGACGTGCCGGTCGATCACCTGTTCGCGGCGCCGGTCCTCCTGGACGCGGTGCGCGAGCTCGAGATCCCCGACCTGGTGATCGTCTCGCCGGACGCCGGCGGCGTCGAGCGCGCGCGCGCCATCGCCAAGCGGCTCGGGGTCGGCCTGGCGATCGTCGACAAACGCCGCACGGCACCCAATACCGCGGAGGTGATGCACGTCATCGGCGACGTCGACGGCTGCAACGCGCTCATCGTGGACGACATCATCGACACGGCCGGCACGCTGACCAAGACCGTCGAGGCGCTGGTCTCCAAGGGCTCCCGCCGGGTGCTCGCGGCCGGAGTCCACGGCGTCCTCTCCGGCCCCGCCTTGCAGCGGATCGACGAGTCGCCGCTCGAAACCGTGCTGATCACCAACACGACTCCCCTGGAGGAGAAGCTGTCCCGCTCGCAGAAGCTGCGCCCGCTCTCGGTCGCGCCGCTGCTCGGAGACGCCATCCGCCGCATCCATGAGAACAGCTCGGTGAGCTCTCTGTTCGTATAGAACCGAACACCGAAGAAAGAAGTGAGGACAACCGAACCATGAGCGAAATGACGATCCAGGTCCAGAAGCGCGAGAGGACCGGCAAGGGCGGCAGCCGCGAGTCTCGCCGCAAAGGCATGATCCCCGGGGTGGTCTACGGCTCCGGCAAGGACTCGCTGCCGATCGAGCTCGACCGCAAGTCGTTCGTCGACCTGATGAAGAAAGCCGACAGCGAGAACCCCATCTTCCTCCTCAAGCTCTCCGACAGCGGCCAGGAGCGCCATGCCATCCTGCGCGACCTCCAGCGCGATCCGGTGAGCCGGATGGTCATCCATCTGGACTTCCAGCGCATCGAGATGACCCAGAAAGTGCGGGTCACCGTCCCCCTCGAGCTGGTCGGCACGCCCGTGGGTGTCAAGACCGAGGGCGGCCTGCTCGAGTTCACCACCCGCGAGCTCACGATCGACTGCCTGCCGGGCGACATCCCGAAGCAGATCGACGTCGACGTCACGGGCCTGCACGTCGGCCAGCACCTCGAGGCGCGAAACCTCGAGCTGCCGCAGGGCGTCACGCTGCACGACGATCCGGACCGGGTGATCGTCACTCTCGGCCATGTGCGGACCGAGGAGACCGCGGGTGAGGGCGAGCGGGCCGAGCCCGAGGTGATCAAGCGCGGCAAGACCGAGGAGGCTTGAGGCTGACCCGCCTCGTCCTGGGCCTGGGGAACCCCGGCGCGGAGTATCGCGAGACCCGCCACAACGTGGGTTTCCGGGTGGTCGAGGAGCTCGCCCGCCGCTGGGGGATCTCGATCGACCACCTGGAGTGCAACTCCCTGGTCGGAGGCGGGGGCGACGGCCGGCCCTGGCTGGCCCGGCCGCAGACCTATATGAACCGGAGCGGCTATGCCGCGCGCTGTCTGCTCGAGCGGCACGAGCTCGACCCGGCGGAGATCCTGGTGGTCTACGACGAGGTCAACCTGCCGCTCGGCCGTCTGCGCCTCCGCCGAACGGGGAGCCCCGCCGGCCATCGCGGCCTCGAATCGATCCTGGAGAGCCTGCGCACCGACCAGGTCCCGCGCCTGCGCCTCGGCATCGCGCCGGAAGCCGGCGTCCCAACCGGAGACGAGCTGCCCGACTTCGTCCTCTCGCCCTTCGCGGCGGAGGAGCAGGAGACCGTCGCCGCCATGATCCAGCGCGCCGCCGACGCCTGCGAGGTGTGGGTGAGCGAGGGGGTCGAGGTGGCGATGAACCGGTTCAATGGGTAGCGCGCCCTTGCGCTTTCCCCCATTCTGCGTATAATACCTCCTCCCGAGTCGCGGACCGGGTGTGTCCCGGTTCCGCATTCACGTTCCTCTCTGTTCCGCGAGAAGCGGGACTGCCCAGGCCAAAGGGAGGTCTCTCCAGACACATGCGTACCTACGAGCTGATGTTCGTCGTGGACCCGCGCGTCTCCGACGAGGAAGTGGTCACCATGACCCAGGACTACAAGACGATGATCACCGCGGGCAACACCGCCGAGATCACCGGCGAGGAGAACTGGGGCCGGCGCAAGCTCGCCTATCCCATCGACAAGCTGAACGAGGGCAAGTACGTCCTCTTCTTCATCCAGAGCCCGAACGGCAAGAACAACCTGCATGAGGTCGAGCACCGCATGCGGCAGAACGACAAGATCCTGCGCTTCCTGACCGTCCGTACCGATGAGGACCTGAAGCGCGCGGCCCGCCGGAATGCGGCGGCCCCGGCCGCCGGCGGCCCCGCGATTGCGGAAGAGCCCGGGGACGATGACATCGACAGCGGAGAGGAGATCTGACCATGGCGCGTCCGAGAAAGGTCTTCTTCCGCCGCCGCAAGGTCTGCAAGTTCTGCGCGGACAAGATCGACTACATCGA
>DASPXX010000123.1:0-13893 GCA_035637095.1 Thermoanaerobaculia bacterium | reverse complement strand
TGCCGTCGTTGTGCTGTTCGCCGCGGCGCCGGCCATCGCGGCGGAGCGGCCAAACGTGCTGTTCATCGTGTCCGACGACCTCCGCGCCGACCTCGGCTGCTACGGCTCGGTCGCGAAGACGCCCAACCTCGACGCCCTCGCCGCCCGCGGCGTCCGTTTCCTGCGCTGCGACACCGCCGCTCCGGTGACCCTGCCGAGCCATGCCACGCTGCTCACGGGCCTCTTCCCGCCGCGCACCGGCGTGCGCGACAACGGCACGTTCGTCCTCTCGGACCACGTCGAGACGCTCGCCGAGCGGCTGTCGGCTCACGGCTACGACACGGCCGCGGTCGTCTCGGCGATCGTGCTGGCGCGGCGCCACAACCTGTCGCAGGGCTTCCGGATCTATGACGACGACCTTGGAGCCGGCTACGCCGCCGGCACGGAGGTGGCCGAGCGCCAGGCCGAGGCGACCACCGCCGCCGCGCTCGCCGCGGCCGCCACGCTGAAGCCGCCGTACTTCCTCTGGGTGCACTACTACGACCCCCACGAGGAGTACCGGCCGCCGACCCGCTTCGCCGATGCGCTCACCGGTCCGAGCCGGCTCTACGATGGCGAGATCGCCTATGTCGACGAGCAGATCGGCGTGCTGCTGTCGAAGCTCCCCGGCACGGTGACGGTGGCCGTGGCCGGCGATCATGGCGAGATGCTGGGCGAGCACGGCGAGCTCCATCACGGGCTCCTGCTCTACCGCGGCGCGCGGCGGGTGCCGCTGCTCCTCGCCGGTCCGGGCGTGCCCGCCGGCCGTACCGAGGAGTGCCTGGTGCGTACCGCCGACGTCGCCCCGACGCTCCTCGACCTGGCGGGCGTGCCGAAGCCGCCGAGCCTCGACGGCGCGAGCCTGCTGCCGCCCGGCCGCAGCTGCAACCGCATGAGCTACAGCGAGAGCTTCCTGCCGTTCTTCGCCTACAAGTGGTATCCGCTGCGCTCGCTGTCGACCGACCGCTTCTTCTATCTCCATGCGCCGAAGAGCAGCCTTTATCAATTGCCGTCCGATCCGGACGAGAAGACCGACCTGGCGGCGCAGCAGCCCCCGGCGATGCATCTCTGGGAGAAGCGGCTGCGCGATCTGCTCGCGGCGGCCGGCGAGCCGCTCGACGCGGCGGTGCGCCCCGAGAACGTGCTCACCGACGAGCAGCGGCGCCAGCTCGCGAGCCTCGGCTACATGGGAGGCGGCTCGGGCGGCGCGGTGCGGACCGACCTGCCGGACCCGCGGGCGATGGCGGATGTGGCGCAGGAGCTCCACGACACCGTGGAAAAGGTGCAGCAGGGCAAGTGCAAGGAGGCCCTGCCGCGCCTCCAGGCGATCGTGCAGAAGGATCCGCACAACTTCCCGGCCCTGAGCATGGCCGGCTCCTGTCTCGAGGAAGCGGGACGCCACGATGCGGCGCTCGCCCTGTTCCAGCGGGCGAGCCGGGAGAACGAGATCTCGGCCGTGCCGGTCGCCAACGCGGCGGGCTGCCTGCTCAAGCTGGGCAAGCGCCAGGAAGCCGAGAAGGAGTACCGGCATGCCCTGGCCCTCGACGCGAGCCTCGCCGAGGCGGCGAGCAACCTCGCCCAGATCCTGCGCGAACGCGGCGACCGCACCGAGGCGCTGCGCATCCTCGACGGCGCCATCGCCGCCGGCAGCCACGCCTCCGAGGTCTATCTGGAGCGTGGGCTGGTCGAGGCGGAGGTGAACCGGCTGCCGGACGCTCTCAAGGATTTCCGCGATGCCGCGCGGCGCAACCCGACGAATCCGGTGCCACTCGAAAACGCCGCCCACGCCGCCTACCGTCTCGGGCAGCCGCGCGACGCGGTCCAGCTCTACGAGCGGCTGCTCCAGATTCAGCCGAGCCGCCTCGACGCCTGGAAGGCGGCGGGAGCCATCTACCTCTATGATCTCGAAGACGAGCAGAATGCGCTGCGCTGTTTCCGCTCCGCGCTTCGGTTGGAGGTCGATCCGGCCGAGAAGGACAAGCTCGAAGAGATGGTCCGCGAGCTGGGGGGGTGAGAACCCTCACCCCCGGCCTCTCTCCCGCGAGCGGGAGAGGGGCGTCGGTTGGCTTTACTCGTAATACCCGGTCACGTCGACCACCAAATGGACGACGCCGCCGGAGCCGTTCTTCACCACGACAGCGCCGGTGTCGAGCCCCAGCGGGACGATCGTGATGTTCGAGCGGATCTGCCCGGTGGCGAAGTTGATCGTGCTGACCAGGGGAACCGGCACGCCGGTGGGGAAGACGGCCACGTAGCCCGGCCCGGCCGGCTGCACCACCGTCACGTTGAGGACCAGGGCGCGGGCCGTGGCGGGGATTCCGCAACTCCCTGTTGCGTTGAAGGTGCGGTAGCCCTGAGGCTGCAGGATCGGGGCGCCCAGAGAGCCCGCCGGCCCGCGCGTGTCGATCAGCCGGCACGGCGCCAGCGAGTAGAAGTCGAGCGGTGCGGGAGGTGGGGGCGCCGTGGGCTGGCAGGCCAGGATCTGTCTGGCGTTGTCGACCCTGACGTCGTCGACGAACCAGCCGAGATACCGGATATAGCTGTCGTCCCCGGCGTGCCAGCGCAGGCGGACGTCCTGCCCCTGCCAGGCCGAGAGGCCGGCCACCACCTGGGTCAGGTCACCGGCCGTCCCTCCGCACCAGACGCGCAGGCCGTGCAGCGGATTGTTGCTGTACTCGTAGATCGTCCCATTGAAGCCGCCGGCGGTGAACGCGGCGTCGGGAAGGACGCTCCAGGTGGCGCCGTTGTTGGCCGAAATCTCCAGCGTGCCGCCGTCATAGCAGCCGTCGAGCTCGTAGGTGTGCCAGAAGCTCAGCGTAGTGTCCGCCGTCGCGCGGAACGGAGGGGAGACCAGCTCGCGGTCCGAGCTCCCGGCATAGCTGGGGGAGAGCCAGGAGTGGATCGAGCTGTGATCCCAGAGCGTCGACCATTTCCAGTCGTTCGGGCCGGACAGGGCATGGTGCTGCCAGCCCGGATTGTCGAAGCCACCGGCCGCCTCGAAGCTCTCGGTCAACGTCCAGGGGACGATCTCGCCCGTGGTCGCGGCGCTCTGCTCTACTTTGTTCCCCTCCGCCTGGCCGTTGCCGGCGTCGATCGCCCGGACGATGTAGTGATAGGTCGTCCGGTCCGCCAGGCTGGTGTCGTCGCGCCAGGCCGTCCCGGCGATCCCGGAGGCGATCCAGGTGGTGGGGCCGGGAGTGAAGCCTGCCGCCGTCGAGCGATAAACCTCATAGCTCACCGGGTTGTTGCCACAGCGCGAGGCCGCCGCCGGCCAGGCGAGGTCGACGCCGCAGGTCGCGGTCGCGGCATTGGTCGCGGAGGCGAGCCCCGCGAAGGCGGGCGGCAAGGTGCACGGGCCGGTCGGCGTCACCTGGACGCACCCCGAGAAATCTGATTCACAGAGACCGGACCCGTCGAGACCGGCCACTTCGTAGGCCCAGGACACTCCGCCCGACACGGGGGCGTCGAGACGCGAGAGGCCGGCCACCCCGCTCGCCACCTTCTCGAAGGAGCCGGGCTGCGCACAGGTACCGAGTGCCCGGTAGACGTTGAAGGAGGACGAAGCCGGCGAGCCATTGCTCCAGGTCACCTGCACCTGATTGTCGCCGGAAGCCACCGCCGAGCCGATCTGCGGCGCGCCGGTGCAGCCGTGGAGGATGCAGGAGGTCACCGTCACGTCGTCGAGGAACCAGCCCGTGTCGACGACGCTGCCATCCGTGGAGACCGCGAACGCGATCCGCAGCGCCCGCCCCGCACAACCGTCGCTGCCGCCGGTGGCCAGGTTGCACACCTGGTCGAGATTCACCTCGCTGCGCACGAAGGTGTCCTGAGTGCCGGTGAACCGATATGTGTTTGGATAGCCTCCGCTGACGAAGGCCGAGCTCGGGACGAAGACAGGGCTGCCGCCGTCGACCGCGAGGGTCAGCCAGCCGCCGTCGCAGCAGGACTCGAAGCGCCAGCGGTGCCAGAACGCGAGGTGGCTGGAGCTTGCCGCGGTCGGGACCTGGACGCCCGCCGTGCCGCGGACCTGGACCGCGGAGCTCTGATAGTCCTGATACGAGTCGCTGCACCCGGGACCGCCGAAGCGGAAGATCCGGCTTCCCGAGTGGGCGGCGCAGGTCTGGATGCCGCGCCAGTCCGCGCTGGCACCGTCGGACGTCCAGTCGGACAATCCGCTCCCGGTCTCGAAGTCGTTCACGTACAGAGTGGTGTTCTGGCAGCTCGCCGTGGTGGCCGAAGCCACTGCCGAATCGCCGGAGGCGCAATCGTCGAACGCCGACCGGACGACATAGAAATAGGTTGTCCCCATGGCGAGATTGGCGTCCGTCCAGGTCGTCGCCGGGGCGGCCACCGTGGCGATCCGCACGTACGGACCACCGGCGGCCGGGGCGCGCCAGATCTCGTAGTCACTGGTTCCGGCGGCGGCGCTCCAGCTCACCCGGATACGATCGATGCCCAGCGCCTGGGCCGTCACGCCGGCCGGCGGCGAGGGCGGCACACAGGCCGGGCCGGTCGGGGTGGCTGACTGGCAGCTCGACGGGGGCGAAGCACAGGCCTCCGCGCCGGGGGCATGAGCGATCACCTGATACGAATGGGGCAGTCCGGGAAAGACCGTGGTGTCGAGGAGCGAGGTCGCGTTGAGGTCGTTGGCGATCCGCCGCCAACCGGAGGAGCACCCGCTCTCGCTCTCATAGACGTCGTAGACCAGGCCGCCGCCGCCGCTCCAGGCGAGCTGCACCTGCTCCTGGCCGGCGGTGGCGGACAGCGTCGGCGCCGCCGGTGGCGTGCAGGCCGAGAAGCAGACGTTCGCCCCGGGGTCCGTGGTGCAGGCGATTCCATGGCGGTTGAACGCGGCGTAGAGGTTGCAGGAGTGGGGCGTGCCGTTGGCCAGGTTGCCGTCATCGTCGTCGATCGCGCGCATCGTCCGCCAGAGCGACCCGGTGGCGCAGCCGTTCGAGGTCCACGGGTTGGTGCTCGTGGTGCAGGTGAAGGCGCTGGTCGCGGTCGGACGGGAGAGATACCAGAGCCGCTCGGCGACCAACCACGCCTGGCTGGTCCCGGCCCCGGGCAGGTCGCGCGCCCCGAGGTCCCAGAGCGCTTCCGTGATCACCTCCGACTCGCAGTGCCCTTCGAGGCCGCAGGGACCCTCGTAATAGCCGTAGTCCGGACAGCGGATCTGGGTGAAATTGCCCACCGTGTGGGGCGTGTTCGAGACATGCTTCGCCCAGTCGAGGTCGCGCACCGCCGAGCAGGAGGTGCAGGTGTCGCCGAAGCCGTCGCAGGTGCCGCTGGTGAAGAAGCCCGGACCGACGCACGAGTCGCGCAGGGTCAGCGCGGCCGTGATGTCCGCATACGCCTCGGACGTCCCGTAGTCTGGCGAATCTCCCCCGCCGTCGTGCTCGTCGAGGCCGTGACCGAACTCGTGCAGCGAGACTCCGGCGATCTCGCCGGTGTTGCCGCAGCCTCCGCCGGAACGGAAGAAATTGATGGAATAGCCGTCCCAGTAGGCGTTGCAGGTCTGGAAGATGTTGACGATCGCCGGCAGCTGCGCCTGCAGCCAGGTGTTGGCGGGCAGCCAGCCGCGGCCGACCTCCTTGATCCGGTTGACGTAGTAGAACTGGCTGCGGGTGGCGTGGGTGTTGCCGGGGCCGCCCACCCCCGGCGTGACGCAGTCCGTGCCGGCGGAGGTGCCGAAGGACAGCCGGCCGCTGCCGCCCGAGGTCAAGCTGGTCGAGCCGCAGTAGTCGTAGACCACCGCATACGGGCCGTCGAGATGCGACGTCGTCGGGCTGCCCGGATAGGTATAGAAGCCGGAGCTGTCCGTCGAGCCGGCGGGGGAGACATCCGCGAACGGCATGGGCAGCACCGTCTCGGGGCTGGCGCTGTAGGACACCGGGTAGACGCCGCCCTGAGCGCGGGCGTAGCGGTTGGTGTCCACCAGCTCCAGAAGATCGCCGGTGACCGCGTCGATCCGCGCCCGCCACGTCCCGGTCTCCTTCTTGCGGCGGAAGACGAATTCCCAGACCAGAGCGAGCCCGCGGCCGTCTCCCGCCGCGAACCCCTCAGTGAAGCGCGGATCCGCGAGAGCGACAGGGAGGAGGTGGAGCGAGCCGCCGTCGAGGAACGTGTCGGCAGCCGTGAAGCCGCGGATGCGCGCCGCCAGCGTGGCGAGCGCCTCCTCGCGGCGCACGCTCTCCTTGGCCGGCGCGCCCTGGCCCGGGGCCGGCAGGTTCTCCGTCCCGTACTGCACCAGATTGCCCTGGCTCACCCGGAACACCACGCGGGCGCCTTCGATGGTCCGGCCGCCCCGCTTGACGTCGAAGTCCACGTACCAGACCTGATCGCCGAACCGTCCCGACCTCTCCTGGCTCAGCACCAGCTCCTGCGGGTCCACCCCGAGCAGAGAGGAGACGCGCGGCAGGAAGGCGCGGGCGATGCTCTCCAGGCCCCTCAGGTCGACCGCGGCGCCGGAGAGGCGGGTGGCCACGTCCTGGAGCGTGAGCGAGTTGCCGGGGCCCGGGATCCAGGGGACGCCCGTGCCTTCCGCAGTCTCCACGAAGCCGCTGCGCCGGTCTACGTACCCCTGCCAGTCACCCTCTTGCGCCTGGCGGAAGGCGGCCCAGCCGTCCGCCACTCCGGGAGCCAGCCCGGAGCCGGCTTCCTCGATCGGCACGGTCACCGGCGCCGGATGCAGCCGCGGATCGGACACGGCGAAGCGGTCCAGGAAGCCGTTCCCCTGCTTGGGCTCGATGGCGAAGGACGCGCCGGCGAACGAGAGCAGCGACAGGCAGGCGAGAATGGGGAGCGATCGACGCATGTGCAGTTCTCCTTGAGGTGCGGCCATTGAGCAGATGCCCCAGCCACATATGACCGCGCGGGAGATTTCATTTCTCTCTCCGGGCTTGCCGAAGGGCCGGGCGGCGCGGCCTCGCGACCGCGCCGCCCGGAGCTCGAGCTACTGCTGTTGATTTTTGGTGGACGACGTCGGGTCTTCCACGTTCGGCAAGTGGTGCATGGGGCGGTTCGTGATGATCGCGATGGTCTGGTTGGAGACGTTGCCCGGCCTCACATCCACTGTCGAGGTCCCTGCCCCCGGGTTGCAGTTGAGCTGTAAGCTCGGGATTGGAAGAGTGCTGCAGCTCAGCATTTGGACTCCCGGTCCCTGCACCTCGGTGATGACCACCGGGCCGGCGGGCAACTTGATCGCGGGCGAGCAGGCCCCGGCAGGAACCGTGTAGGGCCCCAGGCCGCCGACATAAAACTGATAGCTCCCGGTTCCTCCCGCCGGGTCCGTCTGCTTGCAGATCTGGAGATAGCCGGTTCTCTCGTTGGTGAACGTCACCTCGGTAACTCCGCTGCCGATCTTCACGTGAACCGTGTTGCCGAAGATGCCCACGAGCTGGTTGGGTGGGTTGACATTGATCCCAGTCACCTGGTTGCCATTGGTCAGGGTTTCGGTCACCGTCACGACCGATCCCACGGGAAACGAGGGACCGACCACACAGTAACCGTCCGGTCCCGGTCCGGCCGGCACCGTGAACGGCGGCTTGCTGTCGACGGTGAACGTGAACAGCGTGCCGATCGGCACGCCCGGCCCGGCCACCTTGCAGACTTTCAAGATTCCCTTTTCCTGATCTGACTGGGCCATCGCCGTGCCGGCCACGGAACAGAGACTTCCCGCCATGGCAAGTATCATGGCGAGGGTTCGCATGGTTTTCGTTCGCATGATCTTCTCCTTGATCAGTCCCGAGGTCTCTGATAGCTCAGAGATCGGTGATCCACCCGTGTTCAATCCCTTTCCCCGGGGAATGTTTACGGGCGGCGACCGATCAGGAAGAAAGTCAGGGGCGGGTGATCCGGAACCGGTGCTCCTCCAGCGCATGGCGGGGCGCGCAACCGGTCAGGAGCAACCGGTACGGTCCCGGTCCGGGAGCCGGCAGCAGGACGGTGAGCTGCCCACCCCCGTCCCGCTCCACGCCCCCGATCGTCTGCCGGTCTCCAGGCCGTGGGCCTTCCAGCTCGACGGTATAACCGGGGCAGCGCTCGGCCGGGTCGAGCACCAGGCGCAGCGGCGTGCCGGACGCGAGCTCTCTCACCGGCTCGTCGCCTGCGCGGCTGCCGGAGATGAGGTCGAGGCTCTGTACGTTCGCGATCGGGCGCCCGCCCTCCTGTTTGAGCTGCCATACCCAGGAGCCGAGGCTCACGGTGGCCACCAGCAGCGCAGCGGCGATCCCCGACAGCCAGGCCGGCGGACGGGGACGGTGGGGCCGTGGAGTGGCATCAGGCAGCTTGGCCTGGAAGTCGCGCCAGCCAGCCCGCGCTGCAAGGTCGGCCGGGCGGCCTTTTGCAACGGCGGCGGCGGCTCCTGCGGCTTCGAGGTCCGCAAGGTCGAGCAGGGCGCGGGAAGCCTCCGGGTCAGCAGCGAGCTGCCGCGCGACGCGCTGTTCGTCCTCCGGCGCGAGACTGCCGGCCAGATAGTCGAGGAGCTCCTCGGGTTCCGGCGAGGCTTCGCTCCCGGCGCTGCTCCGGGCCTTTTCAGCCAGAGCCGCCAGGAGGGCATCGAAGTCGGGGGAGGGCGGTGGTGGCTCGCTCATCGGAGTATCAGACCTCCAGATCCCCCAGGGAGAAGCCGGCCAGCTTCTCCTGGAGCTTCTTGCGGGCGCGGAAAAGATGGGCCTTCACGGTCTCGATCGAGATCTTCTTGACCGTCGCGATCTCATTGTAGGAGAGCTGATGGTAGAGGCGCAGCGTCAGGCAATCGCGCATCTGCTCCGGCAGCTCGGCCACCGCGGTCCGCAGAGCACGCCAGCGTTCCTCGTCGAGCAGGCCGTCGAGTTGGCGGCCCGGGACTGCCAGGGTTGCCTCGGGGTTCTCCATGCCGTCGCGTGACACCTCCACCACCGCTCGCTTCGCCGTCGCGGCCGTCCGCAGCCGCTTCAGAAAGATGGTCGTGGCGACGCGGTAGAGCCAGGCGGAGAAGAGTTGACGGTGCTCATAGCCGTCCAACCCCTTGTAAATCCCGAGGAACGTCTCCTGGGTTAGATCGAGGCAGTCTTCCGGCGGCAGGCCTTTGCGGGCGAAGAAGCGCTCGATGGCGCGGAAGTAGGTTTCATAGAGGAAGCGGAAGGCCCCTGGCCGGTCGTCATCCGCCTGGAACCGGCGGACCGCCTGCTCGACGAGGTCCAGGCCGGTCGCGTCGGCCCCGGAGGGTGCCTCTGGCTGTGCACCCGGAGTTGAGCCATCGGTCATCCAACCGCCTCCCTCCATCCAGGCCGGCGTTTGCCAGACATCGACTGGGGCGTGGCTTCGGCCAAGCCCCTTTTTACGTCTCGAAGAGCCTCACGGCCTTGCTCTCAGGGTTTCCGGTTCAACGAGAGACCCTTTCGGCTCGACCGGAGACCCTTTTTCCTCGGCAAAAACCCCTTTCGGCCCGACAAAAAGCCTCTCGCGCCCAGCAAAAAGGGTCTCTCGCTCGACGGGAAACCCTTTCGGCCCAGCCAAAAGGCTCTCTCGTTCAACGGGAGACCCTTTCGGCTCAGCAAAAAGCCCTTTCCGCTCGACAAAAAGCCTCTCCCGCTCGACCGAAAGGGTCTCCGGCCGAGCAAAAAGGGTCTCTCGCTCGACGGGAGACCCTTTTCGTCCAACAAAAAGCCTTTCTCGCTCGGCAAAAAGGGTCTCCCGCTGAGCCAAAAGCCTCTCTCGTTCAACGAGAAAGCTGCCGGCGAAGGCCGAAAAGCAGCCCCGGCCTCCGCCCCGCGAGGGACGGAGGCACGGAGGCGCCCCTCCTACTCGTAGTATCCGCTCACGTCGACCACCAGGTGGAGCGTGCCGCTGGAGCCGTTCTGGACGACGAATGCTCCGGTGCCGGGGCCCAGCGGGATGGTGGCGATGTTCGACCGGATCTGGCCGGTGGAGAAGGTGATGGTGGCGGCCACCGGCGGAGGCAGGCCGGGAGGGAAGAAGGTCAGGAATCCCGGACCGGCCGGCTGGACCACAGTGACGTTGAGGACCACGGCACGGGCCGTGACGGGGATTCCGCAGCTGCCTGCCGCGGTGAAGGCCCGCTGGGTCTGCGGCTGGAGGACCGGACCGCCGGACGGCCCGACCGGGTTGCGCGTGTCGAGCAGGCGGCAGGGAGGTACGGTGTTGAAGTCGAGCGGCGGCACCGCCGCCGGCTGGCACGAGTTGATCGTCACCGCGTCGGCGATCGTGACCGAGTCGACGTACCAACCCGGGTACTTGATCGAGTTGTCCTCCCCGCCGTGCCAGCGCAGCTTCATGTCGGATCCCGCCCAGGTCGAGAGGTCTGCCGTGACCTGGGTCATGGGTCCGAGGGTGCCGCCGCTCCAGCCGCGGAGGCCGCCGATCGGGTTGCTGGTCGAAAACAGCGTCGTGTCGAAGCCGCCCGCCGTGAAGGCGCTGTCCGGCAGGACCGTCCAGCTCGTGCTTCCGTTGAGCGACATCTGCAGCGTCCCGCCGTCGTAGAAGGGCTCCATCTCGTAGGTGTGCCAGAACGAGAGGGTGGTGCCGTTCGCGACATGGAAGGACGGCGAGACGAGGACCCGGTCCGCCGTGCTGCTCTGGCTGGGCGAGAGCCACGAATGGGTGGGGCTCTTGACCTGGGTGGTGGAAAGGATCCAGTCGGCAGGTGGGGTGAGGGTGGGGCCGGAGAGGGCCGCATGGGTCCACCCCGGATTGTCGAAGCCGCCGGCGCCTTCGAACGTCTCGGTGATCGTCATCGGAATGATCGTACCGGTCGGGAACGCGCTCTGGATCACCGTGTTCCCCTCCTCGGCGCCGTTGATCGCGTCGACGGCGCGCACGAGGTAGTAGTAGGTCGTCTTGTTGGTGAGCGCATCGCTATCGGTATAGGTGGTCCCGGTCAGGTCGACCGCGATCCGGTTGGCCGGGCTCGGTAGGAAGGCGGGCGAGGTCGAACGGTAGACGTTGTACTTGAGCGAGTTGGAGCAGTTGGAGCTCGCGGCCGGCCAGGAGAGCTGGATGCCGCAGGTCGGCTGCGCGGTATTGCTCGCCTGGTCGAGGCCCGCGAAGGAGGGGGCCAGGAGGCAGGGTCCCGTCGCCGTCGCATTCACGCAGGCCGATGGAGCGGACTCGCAGAAGCCGGTCGCGTCGAGTCCGGTCACGCGGTAGGAGAACGTCGAGCCTCCGGAGACCGGGGTATCGAGATAGGGGGAGCTGGAGAGGTTCTGAGCCCGCTTCGTGAACGTGCCCGCCCCGGCGCAGGAGCCCGCGGCGCGATAGACGTTGAAGCGGCTCGCCGCCGGCGCGCCCTGCGTCCAGGTGACCTGGATCGTGTTGTCCGCCGGCGTCGAGGCCGACCCGATCACGGGAGTCCCCGGAGCCGTGCAGTTCGGGCCGCAGGCACTGATCGTCACGTCGTCGAGGAACCAACCCGAGTACTGGACGACGCAGTCGGTGACCGCGACGAAGGCGACCCGGATCGTGCGGCCGGCGCAGCCGTCCGTGGTGCCGGACGCCAGGTTGCAGGCGGCGTCGAGGTCGACGACCGTGTTCGCGAACTGGGTTGTGTGTCCGGTGAACACCGGGCGCCCGGGCGTGCCCACCGGCCCGCAGTCGTTGAAGACCTGCGCGTTGTAGGTGGCGCCGCTCAGGATCGCCGAGGCCGGAATGAACGTGTAGTTGGAGCCGTCGAGCGAGAGGGCGAGGGTGCCGCCGTCGTAGCCGAACTCGAAGTCCTCGCGATGCCAGAAGGAGAGGCGGGTCCCCAGGACGCCCGCCGGGATGGCGACCCCGCTCGCCCCCATGGGCTGGGCGAAGGTGTATTGCCCCGCGCTGTAGTTGGCGTCGCAGGCCGCGCTGCCGCCGAAGCGGAAGACCTTGCTGCCGCTGTGGGCGGTGCAGGTCTGGATCCCCTGCCACTCGGAGGTGGCGGCGCCGCCGGAGAAGACCCCCTTCGTCCAGTCGGCGAGACCGCTGCCGGTCTCGAAGTCGTTGCTGTAGATGGTCTGCGGGATGCACACGAACGTGGTCGCCGACGCCTCGGCGGACGCCGCCGACTCGCAGGTGGCCGCCGCCCGGACGGTGTAGTAATAGGTCGTCCCTTCCTGGAGACCGGTGTCGGTGAAGGTCGTGACCGGCGCCGTGGTCGAGCCGGCTTCCGCGTACGGGCCTCCGCTCGTCGTCGCACGGGAGACGGTGTACCCGGTGGCCCCGGCGACCGGGTTCCAGGACACCAGGATCGAGTTGAGGCCCTGCACCGTGGCGGTCACTCCCGTCGGCGGGGTCAGGTTGCACGGCGGAGTCTGCGGTGTCGCCGACTGGCAGGTGGAAGGAGCCGCGCTGCAGGACACATTGCCGAAGGGGTGGGCGATCACCAGGTACGAATAGGAAAGCCCATCGACGACCTCGGTGTCGTTCAACGACAGCCCGCCGACGCCGCTGCCGATCTTGATGAAGCCGGCGTTGCAGCCGAGATCGCTCTTGTAGACGTCGTAGACCATTCCGGAGCCCGCGGAGGTCCAGCTCACTCCGATCTGTCCCGTGCCGGGGGTGAGGGTGACCGAGGGGACCGGAGGCGGCGTACATTGGGAGAAGCAGACGTTCGCGCCCGCATCCGAGGCGCAGGCGAGGCCGTGCCGGTTGAAGGCGGCGAAGAGCTGGCAGGAGTGGGGTGTGCCGTTGGCCAGGTTACCGTCGTCATCGTCGGCGAGGCGCATCACCCGCCACATCGAGCCGGTGTTGCAGCCGTCCGAGGTCCAGGTGGCGCCGCTGGTGTTGCAGGTGAACGCGGTCGTCGCGGTCTGGCGGCTCAAATACCAGAGCCGCTCCGCCACCGACCAGGCCGCGACGGTCCCGGGAGAGGGGAGATCGCGCGCCGCGAAGTCCCAGATCGCCTCGGACGGGACGTAGGACTCGCAGTGTCCCTCGCCGCCGCAGGGGCCGCCCCCGAAGCCGGAGCCGCAGCGGACCTGGGTGAAGTTGGCGACCGTATGCGGCGTGTTCGAGACGTGCTTGGCCCAGTCGACGTCGCGCACGCCGGAGCACGAGGTGCAGCTGTCGCCGTAGCCGTCGCAGTTCGAGGTGCCGAAGAAGCCGGGTCCCATGCAGGAGTTGTGGAGCATCAGAGCGGCGGTGACGTCGGCGTAGCTCTCGGCAGTGCCGGAATCGACGATGGGAATGCCGTCGTTGTCGTCGAATCCGTGGCCGTACTCGTGCACCGAGACCCCGGCGATCTCACCCGTATTGCCGCACCCCCCGCCGGAGCGGAAGAAGTTGACCGAATAGCCGTCCCAGTAGGCGTTGCAGACCTGGGGGATGTTGACGTTGGCCGGGAGCTGCGCGTTCAGCCAGGTGTTCCCGGGCAGCCATCCGCGGCCGATCTGCTTGACACGGTTCAGCTGGTAGAACTGGGTGCGGGCGGAGTGCGTGTTGCCCGCCCCTCCGGATCCCGGAGTCGTGCAGTCGGTCCCGGAGGAGGCGCCGAAGGCGATCTTGCCGGCGGCGTTCGTGCTCTGCGAGATGGAGCCGCAGCTGTCAAAGATGCCTATATAACGGCCGTTCAGGGCGGAGCTGGCCGGGGACCCGGAGAAGGTGAACTGGCCGGCCGCGTCGGTGAACCCTCCCGTGGAGAGGTCGGCGAAAGGCATGGGGAGCACGACCTCGCTGCCGACGGCCGGCGACAGCGTGTAGACGCCGCCGTTCACCTTGCCATACAGGTTGCTGTCGACGAGCTCGAGGAGCTGGCCGGTGGTCGCGTCCACCCGCGCCCGCCAGGTGCCCGTCTCCCCCCGGCGCCGGAACGTGAGCTGCCAGACCAGGGCCAGCCCGCGCCCGTTGCCCGGCGCGAAGCCGTCGCTGAAATGGCCGTCCAGGCGCGCGACCGGCAGGAGATGG
>DASPXX010000122.1:0-7273 GCA_035637095.1 Thermoanaerobaculia bacterium | reverse complement strand
ATCCGCCGATCATGTTCATCGGCTATGCATCGAGCGCCATCCCCTTCGCCTTCGCCATGGCCGCGCTCTGGCGGCGTAACTACGACGGCTGGGCGGCGCGCGCCTTCCCCTGGGCGCTCGGCGGCTTCCTGGTGCTCGGCTCGGCGATCCTCCTTGGCGGCTTCTGGGCGTACAAGACCCTGGGCTGGGGCGGCTACTGGGGCTGGGACCCGGTGGAGAACGCCTCGTTCATCCCCTGGCTGTTCGGGACCGTGATGATCCACGGCCTCTATCTGGAACGCACCCGGGGGCGCTTCCGCCGGATCAACTTCGTGCTCGCCACGCTCACCTACATGGCGGTCCTCTACGGCACGTTCCTCACCCGCTCCGGCGTGCTCGCCGACTTCTCGGTGCACAGCTTCGTCGACCTGGGGATCTCCGGCTGGCTGATCGGTCTGATGGCGGGCTTCGCAGGGTTGTCGATCTACCTGCTGGTCACCCGCCTCCGGGAGGTGCCGACCGCGCCCAACGAGGATCCGTTCCTGTCGCGCGGCACGTTCATGACCCTGGCGGCGATCACGATCCTCATCTCCGCCCTGGTGATCACGGCGGGGACCTCGGCCCCTGTCCTGACTCGCTTCATGACCAACCCCGGTCAGGTCGGGCCGTCGTTCTACAACCGGGTGAACCTGCCCATCGCGATTCTCATCGCGCTGCTCCTCTCGCTGGTGCCGTACCTGACCTGGAAGGGGAATGAGCCGGGCGAGGTCCTGCGCAAGATGATCGGACCGCTCGTCTTCGCCGTGGCGCTCTCGATCGGCGCAGCCGTCTGGGCGGTGCGCGAGCCGATCGACCTGCTCTACGTCTTCCTCGCCGCCCTGGCCCTCGCCACCAACGCGCACAAGACGGTCCTCAAATATCGGGCGGGCGGCCTGCGGGGCGCCGGCGGCTATCTCGCTCATGTCGGCGTCGGCATCATCCTCCTCGGGATCATCGCCTCCTCGGGATATGACGACAGCACCAAGGTGACGCTGGAGCTCGGCAAGCCCCGGCAGGTGGGAGACGCGACCCTCACCTTCACCCGCTTCATCCCGCGGCAGGGGCGTGAAAAGGAAGGGATGGAGATCCTGGTGAAGAAGCCCGGCGTGAAGGACTTCATCGTGCGGCCGCGGCTGTTCATGAACGACCGGACGCGCCAGGTCATGGTGAACCCGGACATCCGCAGCCTCCCGCTCCAGGACTTCTACGTCTCGCCCATCGAGCTCGACGCGGGCGAGGGGGGGCAGATCGAGCTCGCCCAGGGCCGCGAGAACCTGATGGGCGACCGCCAGGTCCGCTTCGACGGCTTCGAGCTGCAGGCCGAGGGAGGGGACGCCATGACGGCGATGGCGGCGGGCAAGCCGATCACCGTCGTCACCAAGGTGACGGTGACGCGCGGCGGCAAGACGGAGACGGTCCAGCCCGTCTACCGCTTCGATCCGACGACCGGCGAGGTGACCAATCCGATGGTGGCGCTGGCCTCCGGCGGCACGCTCTCGGTGGCCGGCATCGTCCCGGTCAACCGGACGGTCCGCCTCCAGCTCAACGAGCCGCGGCTGTCGGTCGACGTGACCCACAAGCCGCTCATCCGCTTCGTCTGGTACGGCTTCTACGTGGTGCTGATCGGCGGCCTGACGGCGCTGTTCAACCGCGTGCGCGAGGCGCGGGTGCGGGATTCCCTCACCCCCAGCCCCTCTCCCGCAGCCAAATGACCTTCTAACCCACACCCCTCTCCCACTTGTGGGAGAGGGGCCGGGGGTGAGGGCCTACGTCCCCACCGCCAGCCGGTCGGCCAGCGAGCCCGGCAGGCCGGCCCGGCGGATGCGCTGCTGGGCGGTGGCGATGGGATAGGGAATGCGGTACCAGCGCACCACCCGCCGGCCGCTGTCGTAGACCATGTAGGAGGCCCTGGGGTCGCGGTCGCGCGGCTGGCCGATCGATCCGGGATTGAGCAGGTACCGGCCTTCCGGGTGCAGCTGGATGATCCCGCCGTCCCCCCGCAGGGCCATCACCCCGAGGTGCCGCCCCTCCAGCGAAAAGATCGACGGGATGTGGGTGTGGCCAAAGAAGACCACCGGCACGGTGTACTGCGAGAAGATCTCGTAGGCGTCCACGTCCGAGAAGACGTAGGTGTCCTCGTCCAGAGGCGAGCCGTGGCAGATCGCCATCCCCTCCTCGACCTTGAGCGGCCCCCGCGGCAGGTTGCGCACATAGCGGAGATTCCCGGGCGTGAGGCGGCCGGTGGTCCACTGCGCCGCGGTCAGCGCGGTCTGGTTGAAATTGGCGCCGTTGTCGATCCCCGCCACCACCTTGTCGTGGTTCCCGCGCACCGTGTAGAGGCGGGGACCGAGCTGGCGCGCCGCCTCCACCACCTGGTTCGGCGCCCCCCCGTAGCCGACCAGATCGCCGAGCACCAGCACCGCGTCGAAGCGCTTGCGCCGGGCGCGCCGCAGGACGACCTCGAAGGCGTCCCAGTTCGCGTGCATGTCCGAGAGGATCAGATAGCGCACCGTCGTTCCCCAAGCCGCAGAGCGATTCTCGCCGCGATCTCCTCCGGCCCCTCCCGCGGGGCCATGTCCACCGTCAGGTCCGCCCGCCGGTAGGCCGGGAGACGCTCCCGGTACAAGGCGAGGGCCTGTGTTTCGTTGCGGAACAGCGGCCGGTCCTCCTTACCCAGCCCGCCGACCCTTTCCACGATCGTCGCGAACGGCGGATTGAGCCAGACCGACACGCCGTTCTCCCGGATCAGCCGGGCGTTGGCCTCGAAGGTGACCGTTCCCCCGCCTGTGGCAACCACCACGTCGGGCAGCGCCAGTGTGGCGTCCAGAGCCTCTCGCTCCATCCGGCGGAACTCCGGCTCACCGTACCGTTCGAAGATCTCCCGCACCCGCATCCCCACCTGCCGCTCAATCTCCTCGTCGAGATCGAGGAACGGAGCTCCCAGCCGCGTCGCGAGGAGCCGGCCCACCGTGCTCTTGCCGGACCCCATGAACCCCGTCAGGTAGATCCGCACTTCATCTTATCCTGCCGCGGCCAGCAGACGGCGCACGTTCGTCGCGATCTCTCCCGGACCTCCCCGGCAGACGGCTCCCAGGACCACGGCCGCGTCCGCCCCCGCCTCCAGAACCGCGGCCACCGTCTCCACCTCGATCCCGCCGATCGCCACCAGGGGACGGGCCGTGCGGGACCGCGCCCGGCGGACGAAGCCGAGCCCCACCGCCGGGTCCGGCCGCTCCTTGCTGGCCGTCGGGAAGACCGGCCCCACCGCTACCACATCCACCGCCGGATCGGCGTCCGCCGCGGCGAGCTGGGCCTCGTCGTGGGTCGAGAGACCGATCCGGATCTCCCTCCCCACCACCCGCCGGACCGCGGCTGGCGGCAGGTCCGTCTGCCCCACGTGCACCCCGGCGACCGGAAAGAGAGCCGCCAGATCGGCTCGATCGTCCACCCAGAGAGCCGCGCCGCTCCCCTCCACGGCCCGGCAGCACTCCTCCAGCACCCGGAACAGCTCGCGCCCCGACAGGCGCTTGGCCCGTACCTGGATCCAGCGGATCCCCGCCCCGGCCATCGCGGCCACGGCCTGCGGCAGAGGCGTGGCCCCGAGCGCACCGGCATCGGCGATAGCGTAGATCCGGCCGGGAATCGTCACCTCCATCGCCCGCTAACCGCCGCCGTCCCGCTGTTTCTGGAGGAAGCGCTCCATGAAGCGCGTCGAGAGCTTCCCCGCGACGAAATCGTCATCGCGCAGGATCCGCTTGTGCAGGGGGATCGACGTGTGGATCCCCTCGACCACGAAGAAGTCGAGCGCCCGGCGCATCCGCTGGATCGCCTCGTCGCGGGTGCGGTCGTGCACGATCAGCTTGGCGACCAGCGAGTCGTAGTGGGGCGGGATGACGTAGTCCTCGTAGCCGTGGGTGTCGACCCGCGTCCCGGGCCCGCCGGGCAGGTGGAACGTCTTGAGCTTGCCGGGGCTCGGCGTGAAGGTTTCGGGGTTCTCGGCGTTGATGCGGTATTTGATGGTGTGATTGCGCGGCTTCAAGCCGTTGCGGATCGCCAGCTTCTCCCCCATGGCGACCTGGATCTGCAGCTTCAGCAGGTCGATGCCGGTCACCATCTCGGTCACCGGGTGCTCCACCTGGATGCGGGTGTTCATCTCCATGAAGTAGAAGCGGCCGTCGCTGTCGAGCAGGAACTCGATCGTCCCGGCGTTCTCGTAGCCCACCGATTTGCAGAGGGCCACCGCGGCGGCGCCCATCTCCTCGCGCAGCTCGGGCGTGAGGGCGGTGGACGGCGCCTCCTCGATCAGCTTCTGGTGCCGGCGCTGGATCGAGCACTCGCGCTCGCCGAGATGGACCACATGGCCGTGCTTGTCGCCGAAGACCTGAAACTCGATGTGCCGCGGCTCGACCAGGTACTTCTCCATGTAGATCGAGCCGTCGCCGAAGGCCCGCTCCGCCTCCTCGCTGGCGGTGGAGAACTGGCCCTCGATCTCCTCCTCTTTCCAGACGATGCGCATGCCGCGTCCGCCGCCGCCCGCCGACGCCTTGAGGATGACGGGATAGCCGACCTGGTCAGCGGTCTGGCGCGCGTGCTCCGCCCCTTCGAGGGGCTCCTTGCTGCCGGGGAGAACGGGGACGCCGGCCGCGGCGGCCGTCTGGCGCGCCTTGGCCTTGTCTCCCATCAGCCGGATCACCTCGGGACGCGGCCCGATCCAGGCGAGCTTGCACTCCTGGAGGACCTCGGCGAAATGGGCGTTCTCGGAGAGGAAGCCGTAGCCGGGATGGATGGCGTCCGCCCCGGTGATCTCGGCGGCGGCGATGATCCGCGAGATGTTGAGGTAGCTGTCCCGCGAAGGCGGCGGGCCGATGCAGACGTCCTCGTCGGCATAGGTGACGTGCAGGCTGTCGCGGTCGGCGGTGCTGAACACCGCGACCGTCGCGATGCCCAGCTCGCGGCACGCCTGGATGATGCGGAGCGCGATCTCGCCCCGGTTGGCGATCAGGATCTTCTTGAACATCCCGTGCTCTAGGAGGCCGCGGCGCGGACCGCGAACAGCGGCTCCCCGAACTCCACCGGCTGGGCGTTCTGCGGATAGATTTCGAGGATCTCTCCGTCCACGTCGGACTCGATCTCGTTCATCAGCTTCATCGCCTCGATGATGCAGAGGACCTGCCCCTTCTTGACCCGCGAGCCGACCTCCACGAAGGACGGCGAGCCGGGCGAAGGAGCACGGTAGAAGGTGCCGACGATCGGAGAATTGATGACGTGCGAGCCTGCCGGCGGTCCCCCCTTCTCCGGCTCCGGCGCAGGCGCAGCCGGAGGCGCGGCTGCGGAAGCGGCCGGCATGGCGAGCGACGCCGCGGCTCCCGGAGCGGCGGCGTGCGACGACTCGGCCGCTGCCGTGGCATAGACCACCTGCGGCGCCACCGCCTGTCCGTCGATCTTGAGACGGAAGCCCGAGCGCTCGATCTCCAGCCCCTGGAGGCGGCGCTCGGCAATCAGCTCGATCAGCTCCTTGATCTGTTCGAATGTCAGCAAGGCGAAGCCCCTTTCAAGGCCGGGGGCGAGGCGCAGCTCCCTTGTCTCAAAAAAATCTCAGGAGAGATCATTCTCGAGGAGCAGGCGCGCCCTCCGGAGCTCGAACCGGGCCCTCCCGTAGTTGCCCTCCGGGCCCAGGACGAGAAGCAGATAATAGTCTGCGGCGACGGAGCTTACCATCAGGGTCATCCGTTCGGTGGCCACGGCGAGGTGCTGCACGTCGCCGGCTTCGAGCTCCCGGTGGTTCTCCGAGATCGCGCGGGTCTGGGCGATGAGCTCCGCGGCCAGGACCTCCAAGTCGAGGTCGGGATCGGAGCTCACGGATTCGACCGAGATGCCGTCCTTGGCGACCAGCGACAGGGCGATGGCGCCGTCGATGCGGTTGGTGATCCGGTTCAGCCGGTCAAGAAACATCGCTCGGGCTCCCTTGCCGCAGTCGCTCCAGGTATCGGCTCAACAGGAAGATCTTGCGGGTGCGCGACTCCGCGGCGGCCGGCCGGCCGGGATCGCGGCGGTATCCCGCCAGCAGCCGGCGGGCGTCGAGCCGCGGCGTCTCGGGCTGCGGCCCGAGAGCGGCGAGCCCATCGAGACCGGCGCGCGCCGCGGCGCTGTCCGGCTCGCGCTCCAGGACCTCACGGAAGATCCGCTCCGCCTCCGTGTAGTGCCCCTGGCGGAAATAGAGCGCGCCCAGGGTGGCCGTGGCGACCTCCGCTCGGGGCTCCGCCGCAGGCTCCGGCTCGGCCTCGAAGACCGGCTGAGGAGGCTCCGGCTCGGCCTCCGGCGGCGGAGGTGCGAGGTCGAAGGGCACGGTCTCCTCCTCGCTCCACAGCTCCTCGGCGGTGGTGGTCTCGGCGAAGACCGGCGCCGGAGGCTCCGGGGCGAAGATGGCCGGCATGAGCGGCTCCGGAGCCGCGGGGGGAGCGCTCGGAGGCTCCGCCGCGGTCGCCTCGTCCAACCAGGCGGCCTCTTCCGGGGGAGGAGCCACCGGCTCGGGCGCGAACAGCTCGGCGGGGCCCGGACCGGGAGAGAACGGCTCGGCGATCAAGGAGACGGGAGGAGGAGGCGCGAGAGGCGCCTCGACGACCGGGACCGGGGAAGCCGGTTGCGGAACGCTCTTCGCCGCGGGCTCCGCGACGGGGGCCGTCCAGGCCTCGAACGCGAACAGCCCCTCGGCCCCCAAGGCATCCAGATAGCGCCGCCGGCGGTCGCGCGAGGCGAGCCCGGGAAACGGCAGGCCCTCCTCTTCCGTCTCCTCCTCCGGTTCGGCCAGCGCAACAGGGGCGGGGGCCGGAGAGGCCTCCAGAACCGGCGCGGCGGCCGGCCGGTGCGGCACAGCCGGCGGAAGCTCGAAGATGTCGTCCCCGCCGCGGTGCGCCGGCGCCGGCAGGTCGAGCGGCTCCAGCGAAAATGGGTCAGCGTCCATGCTCGGCCTCTCCGGCTGAGCCGGCCTTTCGATCTGGCGGATCCGCCGACGCAGGTCCTCGATCTCCGGGTCGCCGTCGTTCAGCAGGCTGTAGAGATCGAGGCGCTCGCGCGCCTTCACCGGATCGCCGGTCTCGAGGTACGCCCGGACCAGCAGCTTGTTGGCCACCATCTGGGTGGCGTCCTGTTTGACGACGCGCTCCAGCACCACGCGGGCGGACTCGCCGTCGGCCAGCTCGAGGTGGCAACGCCCCTTGGCCACCAGGGCGGAGAGATATCCCGGGTGGTCCTGGAG
>DASPXX010000121.1:0-2991 GCA_035637095.1 Thermoanaerobaculia bacterium | reverse complement strand
TCTGGCTCGCCCATGCGGACAAGGCGCGGGCCTTCGAGCGCTACGCCGGGCACTACCTGGCCAGCGACGGCCAGATCTACTGGTCGGACACCCACCAGCTCTCCCCCTATTTCGACGGCTATCACGCCGACCTCGACGCGCGGCGGGGCTCTCCCGGCCGGGCCAGCGAGATCATCACCGAGATCTATGTGCCCCGGCAGCGGCTCGCCGATTTCCTCGATGCTGCGGCGGAGGATTTCCTGCGTCACGACGTGGAGGTCATCTACGGGACGGTCCGTCTGATCGAGCGCGATCCGGACAGCTTCCTCGCCTGGGCGCGGGAGCCTTGGGCCTGCACGGTCTTGAACCTCTGCACCTCTCATACTCCGGAAGGGCAGGAGCGCTCTGCAGAGGCGTTTCGCCGGTTGATCGATCTGGCGATCGAGCGCGGCGGGAGCTATTTCCTGACCTATCACAAATACGCCCGGCGGGATCAGATCGAGGCCTGCCATCCGCGGTTCGCCGAATTCCTGCGCCGCAAAAGCGAGATCGATCCCGAGGAGCGGTTCCAGAGCGACTGGTACCGCCACCACCGGTCGCTCTTTCCCGAGGTCTGATGCGCGACGGCCAGCCGAGCGCCACGGCCCTCCTGATCGTGCAGGCCATGGCCATGCAGGCGCGCGATCCGGAGCTGTCGCGCCTCATCCCGGCGGACGCGGCGGCTCTGTGGGACCGTTTCCTGGAGGTGGCGGATCCTGATCGGGCGCGCCTGGTGCGGCGGGTGGCGGGGGAGGGCTGGGCGCGGGCGCTCGCGGATCTCGGCGAGTGGATGACCATCCCCGGGATCCGGCTGCATTACGTGGTCCGCAAGCTCTACCTGGAAGAGGCCGCGCGCCAGGCGCTCCGCGCGGGCGTCTCCCAGGTGGTCGTCCTCGGCGCCGGCTTCGATCCGCTGGTCTTCCGTCTCCACCGCGAGCATCCCGGCGCTCTCTTCCTCGAATGCGACCACCCGGCCACCCAGCGGTTCAAACGGCGGGCTCTGGAGGGGATGGAGACCGGCCCGAATCTCCGGCTGGTGGAGCTCGACCACGGCAAGGCGGGGCTGGCCGAGGTCGTACCGGCCCAGCCGGGGTGGCGGCCGGAGGCCGGAACGCTCCTCGTCGCGGAGGGCCTCACCATGTATCTGCAAGCCGCGGAGATCGACGCGCTCTTCGCCTTCCTGCGCGAGCATGCGGGGCCGGCCAGCCGCTTCGCCTTCACCTTCATGGAGCCGCAGAGGAACGGCCGGATCGACTTCCCGGGCTCTTCCCCGCTCGTCCGCCACTGGCTGCGCAGGGTCGGCGAGCCGTTCACCTGGGGCCTGCGGCGCGAGGACCTTCCGGGGTTCCTAAAGGCGCGCGGCTTCTCCCTCGCCGAGGTCGCGGGCGCGGATCTCCTGCGGCAGAGATATCTCGCGCCCGCCGGGCTGGCCGGCCGGCGCCTGGCGGTGGGCGAGTACGTGGCCGTCGCCCGCCGGTAGCCGCTCCCACCCCAACGTGTGTGGACAGCCCCCCCGCGCGGGTGTGGAGGTGGGTTGACGGCGGGAGATACCCTGCATCAGGAGCTATGAAAGAGGGTGAGTTGGGAGAGCTCCAGCAGGGAGATGCCATGATCGACAAATTCGCAACCATCCTGATCGGAACGTCCCTCAACGAGGCGAGCGATCCGGTCGTCCAGAGCGGTGTGCTCCTGGCCCGCCGGGCCGGGGCGAAGATCCACTTGGCACATGCCTATGCGCCTCCGATGACCTATGGCGGAGCCCCGTTCTTCCCGGATTTTCCCATGGGTGAGGTGTTCAAGGCCGAACGGGCCGCCTTGCAGCGCCAGCTCGACGTCCAGATCGAGCGGCTGGGGATCGACCGCACGGAGCTCGCGGGGATCCACCTGGAGGTGAGCCCGGCGCACCGCCATCTGATCGATACGGCCCGGGAGATCGGCGCCGATCTGATCGTGGTCGGCTCCTCCGAATCGCCGCGCCTGGCGAAGATCTTCGGCTCCACTGCCGACCGGGTGGTGCGCAAGGCGTTCTGTCCGGTGCTGGTGGTCCGCAGCGAGCTGAAGCTGCCGCTCGAGCGCGTCTTCTTGCCGGTCGATCTGTCGCCGCTCTCCGCCGAGGCGTTCGAGGCCGGAATGCGTTTCCTGGTCTGGATCGACGCCGGCGCCTCCTCCGCCGTGGAGGCTCTGTTCGTGCTGACCGAGCTCGACCGCGAGGCGCTGTCGGCCCAGGCCACCGGCATCGAGGTCGAGGAGCTGGCGGACCAGGAGCTCAAGCGGTTCGTCAACAGGCACGCCGCCGGCTTTCCCTGGAAGGTGGAGACGCTGGTCGAGCCCGGCTTCGTCGACACCGGGATTCTGGATCGGATCGAGACGTGGAAGCCCGATCTGGCGGTCCTCGGCACCCATGGCCGCAGCGGTTTCGAGCGCTTCGTGCTCGGCAGCGTCGCTTCCACCGTGATCCGCGGGGGAGAGTGCAACCTGCTGATCATTCCGCCGCAGGCCGCCCGTCATGAGACCTCTCCCGCGGAGGTGAAGACGGCGGAAGAAGTCGTGGTTTGAGGTCGTGAGAGGAGGTCCCACCATGCTCGCGAGAACGGCTCCCTGGAATGTGGCTGCGAAGCAGGTCATGAACCCGGACGTGATCACGGTACGGGACGACATGTCGGTTCAGGAGGTCGCGGCTTTCCTGACGGAAAACCAGATCTCGGGTGCACCGGTGGAGGATGGAGAGGGGCGGCTGGTGGGAGTGGTCTCCTACGCCGACATCGCGCGCGCCACGGCGGACCCCAACGCGCTGGAGCCGCCTCCTCCCGAGCCGGAGTACTTCATGCGCGGGTGGGAGGAGGCGCCGTTCTCGGTCGAGGACATGCGGGGGATGCACATCGCCACACCCGGGCTGACCGTGGCGGAGATCATGACGCCGCGTCTCCATACGATCCATGACGAGGCCTCCGTCTCCGCGGTGGCGCGCCTGAT
>DASPXX010000120.1:0-32531 GCA_035637095.1 Thermoanaerobaculia bacterium | reverse complement strand
CCTGCGGCTGCTGCGGGCGCTCCTCCCCGATCTGGTGCTGAGCCTCGCCGCGCTGGTCGACGTGGATCTGCGCGAGACGTTCCACTCCACGGTCGCAGAGCTCGCGGAGCGCCTGCAGGACGAGGGCTTCACGTTCGCGCTGAGCGGCCCCTGGCCACCCTACAACTTCTGCACCGCCGAGGACGGCGAGCCGGTCGCCGAAGACGCGGAGCTCGTCCGCCAAGGGGAAGCATAGGGTGCCGTCGCGACCCCACCCTACCCGCCTCTACGCGGTCGTACCGGCCGAGGAAGGCTCCACTCTGAAGGCTCGGCGCAGGTTCTCCATTCTCACCTGCGGTCCCGCCGCGGCTCTCTTCGGGCATTCGCCGGACCACGCCGATCCGGCGCGCGCCGCCCTCCAGCACGACCGGATCGTGGCCTCCGCCCTCGAGAGCTGCTCGTCGGTCATCCCCTTCCGGCTGGGGACGGATTTCGCGTCCGCGACCGAGCTCCACGCCGTGGTGAGCCGCAACGCCGGGCAGCTCGCCGAGCAGCTCGGGCGTTTCCGCGGACGGGTGGAGATGGGCCTCAAAGTAGGGCTCGCGGCCGCGGATCAACCGTTCTGCCTGCCCGCCGGTCTCGACCGCGTCCGCGCGCTCGCCCCGCAACCGGCCGACCGCTGCGAACGGCTGGGCCGGAGCCGGCAGGGCAAGGTCTTCGCGGGCTGCTACCTGATTTCGCGGCCCGCCATCGAGGACTTCTGGCGGGCGGTCGAAGCCATCCGCAGCTCCTCCCCCGGCCTGCCGCTTCTCGGCAGCGGTCCCTGGGCGCCCTACAGCTTCTGCGACGCACCTCTGCGGCCTGGCGTGGTGAGGGGGGTTGCATTCTAGAAACAGATGTGCAGAATCAACTGCTCTATCTAATGTAGTGTGACTTGGGACGCGCTGCGCTGGAGTGGGTTGCTGGCCCGCCTTGTGAGTGGACCATCTTTTGAAAGGGAAAAGGATTTGCCATGAGCATCGAGTCCCATGCCACTGTCATGGTCGTACACCACGAATTACGCGTCTGCCAGCTCTTTGAAGAGATCCTGTCCAAGGAGGGTTACCGGGCTGTCTCGGCGACGAACGGCGCGCGGGCTCTGTTGATGGCCATGGAGACGCGGCCGGACATCATCCTCCTCGACTCCGTGATGCCCCACCTCGACGGATTGGGGATTCTCCGCGATCTGCGGACGCGGGGACACCAGGGCACCGTCATCCTGCTCACCGCGCAGGGGACGCTCCAGGGCGCGCGCGAGGCGATGACGCTCGGCGCCTACGACTACATCACGAAGCCTTTCAACCTGGACTTCCTGAAGTCCGTCCTGCGCGAGGGACTGGAGAGCCGCCTTCCGAAGCGGAGGGCCAATGTGTGCGTGCATTGATCTATGTCCCCATCGTCCACTCGGAGGTCGACCTGGGAAGCATGGGCGGGGAGGTGCGGCGGCGCTTCCAGGAAGCTTTCGGGAACGAGGAGTGGGAGCGCAAATATGCCTCGGTCGAGGCGATGTGGGCGGGGCTCCGCACCAAGCTCTTCGCGCTGCCGCTGGAATGGCGGCGCACCCGCCTCTACCAGGATGGGCTGCCCGTCTGTGGCCGCGAGACCGAGATCGTGCGCGACCTGGCCGCCGGGGGGAGCCGCAACTACCAGCTGCTCGCCGAGCTGATGGAACGCGGTGCCACGCTCATGGGCACGGAGGACCCGGAGCTCATGGTGGCTGAATACCGGCGCATCCAGAGCCTGGTCCGGACCGCGCAACAGCGCGAGCCCGACGCGGCCGCCGAGGAGCTCAAGAGAGAAGGCGAGGAAATCCTGCGCGGGCGCGATGCCTTCATCGCTCGTCGCATCGAAACCACCCTCGAAGAAGGTGAGACCGGGATCCTTTTCCTCGGGTTGCTTCATCGCGTAGACGCGCTTCTCGATGGAAAGTTCGACGTTCGACAACTGATCCACAGCCTGCCGTTCGGGGCCGACCCCTGGCGGAGGCTCAAGGAGCGCGGTGATGAGCGAACCGAGAAAGATTGAGACGCCGGCGCGTGAGGCCACGGCGGCACCGGTGTCCCTCCGCATCGCGGAGGCCCTCGGCAAAGACGTCGGGCGCGGCATCGCCCGCCTCGACCCGAAAGACCTCGCGCACTTGGGCGCGGAGGTCGGCGACATCCTCGCGATCGCCGGCGAGCGGACGACCGTCGCCAAGGCCATGCCCGCCTACAGCGAGAGCCGCGGCAAGGGGGTGCTCCAGATCGACGGGGTCACGCGCGGCAACGCCAAAGCCGGCCTCGACCAGCGGGTGAAGGTGTCGAAGATCGCCGGAGCCCCGGCCACGAAGATCGTGCTCCGCCCGGTGGGAACGCTTCCAGCCCTCCAGAAGAGCGGCGATTCGCGCTATGTGACCCGGTTGCTGGAGGGGCTGCCTCTCCTCGAGGGGGACCGCGTGCGGGCCACGCTCTTCGCCTCGCGCTACCAGGACTTCGAGGTCGTCTCGACCCAGCCGAAAGGGTGCGTGGTGGTCCATCCACGGACCCAGCTCGCCGTCGAGGCCGAGGCCAAGAAAGGAACCGCCCCTTCGGGGATCTCGTACGAGGAGATCGGCGGTCTGCGCAAGGAGATCCGCCGCGTGCGCGAGATGATCGAGCTGCCGCTGCGCTACCCGCAGCTCTTCGAGCGGCTCGGGATCGACGCTCCGAAGGGCGTGCTGCTGCATGGGCCGCCCGGTACCGGCAAGACCCTTCTCGCCCGGGCGGTCGCGCACGAGACCGAGGCGGCGTTCATCTCGGTGAGCGGCCCCGAGGTGATCCACAAGTTCTACGGCGAGAGCGAGGCCAAGCTGCGCGGGATCTTCGAGCAGGCCCGCAAGAGCGCGCCCTGCATCATCTTCCTCGACGAGCTCGATGCCATCGCGCCGAAGCGCGAGAACGTGCAGGGCGAGGTCGAGAAGCGCGTCGTCGCCCAGCTCCTCGCGCTCATGGACGGCCTGGAGGCGCGCGGCCAGATCATCGTCATCGGGGCCACCAACCTGCCGAACCTGCTCGACCCGGCGCTGCGCCGCCCCGGCCGTTTCGACCGCGAGATCGAAATCGGCATCCCCGATGCGACGTCCCGCCGGGAGATTCTGGAGATCCACACGCGCGGCATGCCGCTCGGCGAGGACGTCGATCTGGCGAAGCTCGCCGCCATCACCCATGGCTTCGTCGGGGCCGATCTCGAGGCGCTCTGCCGGGAAGCGGCGATGACGACGCTGCGCGGCGTGATGCCCGAGGTCGACTTCGCGAGCGAGGAGCTGCCGTATGACGTGATCCTCGCGCTCACCGTGTCGATGGACGACTTCCTGTCCGCCCTGGCGGAGGTCGAGCCGTCGGCGATCCGCGAGGTCTTCGTCGAGGTCCCCGATGTCGAGTGGGAAGCGGTGGGCGGGCTCGCCGGCATCAAGCGCGAGCTCAAGGACGCGGTCGAGTGGCCGCTCAAGCACGCCGAGCTCCTGCGCCACGCAGGGCTGCGCCCCACCAAGGGAATCCTCCTCCACGGCACCCCCGGAACCGGAAAGACGCTGCTCGCCAAGGCGGTCGCGTCACAGAGCGGGGTCAACTTCATCTCGGTCAAGGGGCCCGCCCTCCTCTCCATGTACGTCGGCGAGAGCGAGAAGGGGATCCGCGAGGTGTTCAAGAAAGCGCGCCAGGCGGCTCCCTGCATCCTCTTCTTCGACGAGATCGACGCGCTCGCGCCCGTGCGCAGCGGAGAGTCCGGCGACTCGGGCGTGTCACGGCGCGTGATCAGCCAGCTGCTGACCGAGATGGACGGCATCGAGGAGCTCAAGAACGTCCTCATCGTCGCCGCGACAAACCGCAAGGACATGCTCGACCCCGCGCTGCTGCGCCCGGGGCGCTTCGACCTCCTGCTCGAGCTGCCACTGCCCGACACGGCCGAGCGCGAGCAGATCTTCCGCATCCATCTCCAGGGCAAACCGGCCGGCGACGACGTCGAGATCGCCGAGCTGGCAGAGCGCACGGAAGGGTTCTCCGGCGCCGAGATCGAGCAGGTGTGCCACCGGGCCGCCTTGCTGGGAGTGCGCGAGCTCATCAATCAGAGCGCGGGGCGCACGATAGATATCTCGAGTTTCAAGGTGACGCGCGACAAGCTGCTGGCCGCCATCGCAGAACCGGACGGCGGGAGCTCGGCGCCGCCACGGAGCAAGAACGGGCGATGATCTGGATGAGCTATCACGACGAGGCGGAGCGGGCGCAGGCGCTGGCCTCGCTGGCCCGCGGCTGTCAGGAGCGCGATGCGCGCCTCGCCTTCCTGAGCTCGCAGGCAGTCTGTGAAGCGACGCGCCAGGCGGTGTGCCGGATCGACGCCGCCCTGCTGCCTCTCCTGAGCTTCCGGCCGGTCGACTTCCCCGTCATCAACCCGAAGAGCGATCAGGCCTGGGCGAGCACGATCGAGGTCATCCGGGCGGCGCTGCTCGAGACGTCCGCCGTCGGCAGCCCCGTCGTGGCCTGGATCGAATCCCCCTTGCCGCTCAAAGGCGTCGCCAAGGCGAAGGTCCCGCGCGCCTACGACGAGATGCTGACGGCGCTGGCCCGCGGGGGGGCCGTAGCGAGCGTGATCAGCGCTTTCCGGCTCGCCGGCGTCTCGGCTCGCGCGCTCCTCTCGATCCTCGACAGCTCGAGCGCCGTGATCAGCGCCAAGATGACCCTTCCCCACTGCCCTCCGTGGTTGATCTCCCAGACGGAGAGCGAACACCCATCCGGCTCCGGCATCTCTACGGCCCACCACACGGATCCGATCTTCACGCCGATGTTCCAGGCCGAGAGGCTGGTGGCTCTCGGGCAGCTCGGGGCCGGCTTCGCCCACGAGCTCGGCAATCCGCTCTCGATCATCAGCTCGAGCCTGCAGTACCTGCACAAGCGGCTGGCGGAGACGAACGACCCTGCCAGCGATTTCACCATGACCGCTCTCCACAACGTCGAGCGCATGCGCGGGTTGCTCGGGAGCATGCTCGATTTCGCCGGGGTCAAGAAGCCCCGCTACGAGCATGTCGATCTCAAGGAGGCGATCTCCGAGGTCCTGCGCTTCACCTCGCCGGAGTGCGCGCAACGCGGCATCTCCGTCGAGGTCTCCTTCGACCCGTTTCTGCCGCCGGCGTTGGTGGATCCCGGCGGCGTCAAGCAGATCGTCCTCAACCTGGTGAAGAACGCGCTCGACGCGATCACCCAGGGCGAGGAGAACGCAGGCGAAAGCACGCTCCGCCTGCGCACTCGCATGGGCTCGCAAGGGACGGCGGTCATCGAGGTCGAAAACAGCGGCGTCGCCATCCCCGCCGACGTCCTGCCGTACCTGTTTCGCCCCTTCTTCACGACCAAGGACGGGGGCACCGGGCTCGGTCTCTACCTTTCGCGGCAGATCGCCGAGGACCACGGCGGCCAGCTCGAGGTCGAGAACGTGCCCAACGCAGTGCGCTTCACGCTGACCTTGCCGTTGGAGCAGAGAGAGGAATAGACCGTGGCGCAGATCCTGATCGTCGAGAATGAACGCGAGCTGTGCGATCTGATCGCCACCCTGCTGCGCGAGCGGGGTCACTGCGCCCAGTGCGTCTACTCCGGGGAGGCTGCCCTGCAAGCGGCCGCCGAGCACCCGCCGGACCTGGTCCTCCTCGATCTCCACCTCGACGGGATCGACGGATTCGAGACGCTCCACGGGCTGCGCGGCAGCGCGCCGGGCGCGCCGATCGTGATGATGACCGCCTTCAGCAATGTGCAGGCCGCGGTCAAGGCGATGAGGCTCGGCGCGACCGACTTCATCAGCAAGCCGTTCAACAACCAGGTGCTGCTCGCCAGCATCGAGACGCTCCTCGCCATGCAGCGTGAAACGCGCGGCGAAGCGCCCGCTCTCATTGGCGAGAGCCCCGCCTTCCGCAAGGCGATCGGCCTGGCGCTCAAGTTCGCCGTGCCCGACATCAACGTGTTGCTGATCGGCGAGACGGGGACCGGCAAGGAGCTCTTCGCCCGGAGCATCCATGCCGCCAGCAAGCGCAGGAACGGTCCGTTCGTCGCGGTCGACTGCTCGATGCTCGCCGAGAACCTGATCGAGAGCGAGCTGTTCGGCCACGAGAAGGGCGCCTTCACCGGCGCGACGACCGCGCGGATCGGCCGTCTCGAGCTCGCGCAGGGAGGCACGCTGTTCCTCGACGAGATCGGCAACCTTCCGGTCGAGTTCCAGGCGAAGCTCCTGCGGGTGCTGCAGGAAAGGTGCATGGAACGGGTCGGTGGCCGCAAATCCATCCACCTCGACGTGCGCGTGGTGTCGGCGACCAATGTGAACCTGAAGGAAGCGATCCATGCCGGGAGCTTCCGGCAGGACCTCTACTACCGCCTGCAGGGGATGACCATCTGCCTGCCGCCGCTTCGCGAACGGGCGGGGGACGTCCGCCGCATCGCGGAACACCTCATCGGGTTGTATGCGCGGGACTTCGGATCGAGCGTCCGCGGCTTTGCCGAAAGCACCCTGGAGCTGCTCGAGAGGTACTCCTGGCCGGGCAACGTCCGCGAGCTCGAGAACGCGGTGAAATCGGGAGTCGTGATGGCGACCGACCTGCTGTCTCCCGGAGATCTGCCCGCGGAGATCGGCGGCAACGCGAGCTCCGGGACGGTGACGAGCGAAGGATCAGAAAACAAGGATGGCGACAAACGGCTGCACTTCGAGATCGAGGTGGAGATCGGGGCTTCCGAGATCGACTTGAAGGCTCTGGGAGCACAGGCGGCCGAGCTGGCCGAGAAGTCTCTCCTCCAGGTGCTGGTCCGGCGCAGGCGGATGAGCGGCGCCCAGATGGCGAAAACCCTGGGGGTCGATCCCAAGACCCTGCGGACCAAGCTGCGGAGATATGGGCTCGATCCGCGGCTCGTCACGGAAGAGGAACAGACGCCAGCCGTGATCGTTTGAGGTCCCGATCACGATGGAACAGCTACCGGCAGGCCGGATCTTGGTGGTAGACGACCAGCCGAACATGTGCTGGGTCCTCTCGAAGCTTCTCTCGGAACGAGGGCACGAGGTGCGGACCGCGCATGACGGCTCGGGAGCTCTCGCGGCAATCGTGGATTTCGATTGCCAGGTCGCCGTCGTGGATTACCGTCTTCCCGACCTGGGTGGGATCGCGCTCATCACCAAGATGCGGGAGCGCCTGCCCAGATTGCGCGCGATCCTGATGACCTCCTACGGCAGCGCCTCCTTGCGGCAGCGTGCGGCGGACGAGAAGTTGTTCGCCTATCTGGACAAGCCATTCAACAATGACATCATGATCTGTACCATCGAAGACGGCGTGCGGTCGTGGGAAACAGGGGATGATTTCCTCAGGCAGGGAGGCGGCGCCCGGACACGGTTTCCCGGTCGCGCGCCGTCCGATTAGCAGAGCTGGCATGCGCGCTCGGAAGCCTTTGAAAATCAATGTTTTACGCGGAGCTTTCGCGAAGATCGAATTTATCGCCAGGCTGGCATCGCCCTTGCTATATAATCAGGTTGGACATTTCTGAAATACAAACGAAGGGAGGTGAGAACAAATGGCAAAAGTCATGAAGTCGACAGACTCGTCGAGCCTGGCGGAAGTGGTGGACCGGATCCTCGACAAAGGCATCGTCATCGACGCGTGGGCGAAGGTTTCCCTGGTCGGTATTGAGCTGCTTTCCATCGAAGCCCGTGTCGTCATCGCGTCGGTCGAGACCTATCTGAAGTATGCGGAAGCAATCGGCTTGACCGCGACCGCGGCCGCGCCCACCGCGTAGAGCGGTCTGCGAGTGATAGTTCCTCTCCTCGGGGAACGGCCCGAACGTGCCGCCCCCGGGGAGTGGTTCCGATTGATCAACCGAGAAGAGAGGAGACAACGTCATGCAAGCTCATTTCAGCGGTTTTACGTCCGACACGATGCGCGCCTTCGGGCAGGAGCTCGCGGCCGAGCGTCAACAACGCCGGGAGCTCATCGAGATGACCCGGTCCTACACGTCCTCCTTGTTGGAGTCCGCCCGCCGGCTGCGCCGGGAAGCGGAAGCCGACCGCCGTCAGCTCGCCGCGCAGGAGGCCGATGCCCGCAAGCTGTTCACCAGCGAGCTGCGCTCCGAAGTCCATGCGCTGCGCAACCGGTTCGCGCTCGCCCGGCGCGACGTGGCGACGGACTTCCAGCAGATGGCCGGCGAGCTGCGCGCCACCCGCGAGGCATTTCGCAACCGGCCCGCCCACCACGCGGCACCCACCGCGCGACGCGCCGCGCGACCGGCAGCACAGCCTCCCAGCCCCAGCCAGCAGCCTGCCGAGACGGCGCCGGCGAGCCCGGAGAGCGCCGCCGCCAGGCCGCGACACACGACCTCGGAGAGGCCGGATCACAGCAAGAAGCGGCACGGATAGGTGATCTATGAGCAATGGGCAAAGCCTCGCGCTCGTCCCGGAATCTCCCGTCGCCGCGAGTGTCGCTGTCGAGGCGAGCGATCATTTCGTGCTGGCCCCACAGGTGCTGCGGATGGCGAGCCGGGCACTGGCCTATCTCAAGGCGGGTTACCCCGTCCATTTCTCCGGGCCCGCGGGAACCGGGAAGACGACGCTCGCCCTGCACGTCGCGGCTCTGCGCGGCCGTCCCGTCACCCTGATGCATGGAGACGACGAGTTCGGCTCCAGCGATCTCGTCGGCGGCGACTACGGGTACCGGAAAAGCAAGCTCATCGACAACTTCATCCACTCGGTCGTCAAGACCGAAGAGACCATGAACACCTTGTGGGCCGACAACCGGCTCACGCTCGCGTGCAAGAACGGCGACACCCTGGTCTATGACGAGTTCACCCGCTCCCGGCCCGAGGCCAACAATGCTCTCCTCTCGGTTCTCGAGGAGAGACTGCTCACGCTGCCGAAGCGCCGGCCGCAAGGAGACGGCTTCCTCGAGGTGCACCCGGACTTCCGCGCCATCTTCACCTCCAATCCGGAGGAGTACGCGGGAGTACACCGGACCCAGGACGCTCTGATGGACCGGCTGATCACGATCCGGGTCGACTATTACGATCGCGAGGCGGAGGTGGAGATCACACGGACCAAATCCGGCCTCCCGCTCGACCAGGCTCGGGTGATCGCGGATATCGTGCGGGACCTCCGCGCCGGCGGCCTGACCAAGCAGGGGCCGAGCCTGCGCGCATCGATCATGATTGCGCGCGTGACAGCCCAGCAGGGCGCGCAGGCACGCCAGGGCGATCCGATGTTCCCTGAAATCTGCCGGGACGTCCTGGCAGGTCTCTCGGCCAAGGTCGTCCGGGAGGGCCACCAGGAGCTTCAGGTCACGGTCGACGAGGTGGTCGCCCGGCATCTCGCGAAAGCCTGTCGCCTGCCCACGCAGGATGAGCCGCGGCCCACCGCTGTTCCGGCCGTCGAGGAAGGAGCCTAGGTCATGGGCATCCAGCAGCGACAGGTCCGGGAAATCAGGACCCACTCCTCGATCCTCAAGAGCGGGACTCATTCCAACGAACGGCACGTGCATCAATTCCAGCTGGCGTCGCTCGAGCTCGAGCGTACGCGGCGGGGACGCGAGAAACAGGCAGCCCTGCGGCGGGTCGCGACCATCGACGCGCGGCTCGCCGAGATCGAAGAGCTCATCCGCAAGCATCAAGAAGCCCTCGGTGTGACCAGTCAGAATGGAACCGATCACGAGCGGCCGCGGGCACAAGGGAGCGAAAACTCGACGCCCGAGAAACGCCGCGTCCTGCGCTACTGAAAACAGGAGAAATCCGTGAAGATCAAAGTGAACTGTCTCGCCTGCGGGCATCCGATGGAGCTCGGCGACGCCTACGAGGACTACGAAGGTGAAATCCGCTGCTGGGGCTGCCGCGGCGTCCTCGAGGTCACGCTGCATGAGGGAAAGCTCCAGTCCATGCGCCTCAGCACCTTGACACCGCAGCCTATCGAAGCCGGGATGCCGGAGCCGCAGGCGCCGGCCATCCGAGTCTCGTAGAGAGAGGAAGTGAGCGATGCCGACCACGGGGCGTTACATCTATGGGCTCATCCGAGCCAACGAGGACAAAGACTACGGCTGCATCGGCCTCGAGCACGACGGTGGGCCGGGGCGGGTCTTCACTGTCCGCGCAGGTGCCGTCGCCGCGGTGGTGAGCGAATACCCGGTGCGCCAGAAAGTCCTGCCCCTGCGCAAGAACCTCGATCCTCACCACCGGGTGATCCGCGAGGCGATGATGAGCACGACCATCATTCCCATGACCTTCGGTCACGTCGCCAAGAGCGAGGACGAGGTGGTCCGGACGCTGCGCCGGAACCTCGACGAGATTCGCACGGAGCTCGACCGCGTCGATGGCAAGGTCGAGATGGGCCTCAAGGTGAACTGGGATGTCGACAACATCTTCGAGTACTTCGTCGCGACGGACCAGGAGCTCGCGGCCTTGCGCGATCAGCTCTTCGGACGCTCCCACGCCCCCTCGCAGGCCGAGATGATCGAGCTCGGGCGCAGGTTCGAGGAGTGCCTCGAAAGGGAGCGCGAGGAACAGACCGAGCGGGTCGTCGAGGCGTTCCGCTCCTGCTTCAGCGAGGTCACGGTGAATCCGCCGAAGAACCAGAAAGGTGTCATGGATATTGCGTTTCTCGTGGAGCGCGAGCGCACCAAGGATTTCGAGGAGCGCGTCAACCAGGTCGCCGGCACGTTCCCGGCGCAGTACCTTTTCGATTACGGCGGTCCCTGGGCCCCGTTCAACTTCACCGAGCTGGACCTGCGGAATGCTGCAGGATGAGGTGCGTATGGGTCTTTTGACGCTACCCTTCCGAGGCTTGCTGAGCATCTTCGAAGAGGTCGCCGAGCGGGCGGAGGAGGAGATGTACGATGAGGAGGCGGTCATGGCTCAGCTCACCGAGATCTACAAGATGTTGGAGGCCGGCTCTCTGAGTGAGGAGGAGTTCGGCGTACGCGAAGCCGAGCTCGTGGAGAGGCTCGGCGCGATCGAGGAACGCAAGAAGCAGAGGGGCCGATGAAGCCGGCGGCGATCCGCGGGACTCTCGCCTCCCGCCAGCACCGCGTGAGTCTCTGCGAGACGCTCGACCGCGTTCTCAACAAGGGCGCGGTGATCGCCGGTGACGTCATCATCTCGATCGCCGACGTCGAGCTTCTCTACCTCGGCGTGAATCTCATGTTGACGTCGGTCGAGACCATGCGCAACTGGACCGGCGAGGCGGAGGTGTCGCGATGAGATACGGCGAGGTCCGCGGAAGGGCGGAGGACTTCGAGGCCTTCGCCGAGATCGCCGAAGCGCCGCTGCCGCAGCTGCCGCGCCGGGTCAACCTCGATCCGGAGAAGCTCGAACGCGGGCTCGTCCAGCTGGTCCTCTCGATCATCGAGCTCATCCGCCAGCTCCTGGAAAAGCAGGCGCTCCGCCGCATCGAGGGAGGAAGCCTCACCTTCCAGCAGGTGGAGCAGCTCGGAACCACTCTGATGCGTTTGGAGCAGCAGATGACTGCGCTCAAAGAGCACTTCCAGATCGACGATTTGAACATCGACCTCGGTCCGCTGGGGGACCTTCTCGACAAAGGAGCCATCAGATCATGAACCGGCCCCCACAAAGGCTCGTGCACTCGACCGAAACCAGCAATCTTGCCGACATCCTGGAGCGGGTCCTCGACAAAGGCATCGTCATCGCAGGCGACATCAAGATCAAGCTCGTGGACATCGAGCTGCTGACCATCCAGGTGCGCCTCCTCATCGCCTCCGTGGACAAGGCGCGGGAGATGGGCATGGACTGGTGGCTACGCAATCCCGATTTCAGCTCCAAGGCCGATCAGGAGCAGCGGGTCGAGATCGACGAGCTGAGGCGGCGGGTCGCCGAGCTCGAAGTGAAGGCGCCCGTCGCCATGGAGGCTCGGTGAGCCGGATCCTTTTCGTCGGCGAAGGGGCACGGCAGCTCGATCCGTTCGGGCTCGACGTGTCGACGGCGGTCTCGGTGCGCGATGCCGTCGCCGCGTTGGCGCGCAACGGCGGAGAGCTCGACGCGATCATCTGCGATCTGCACCTGGCGGACGGCGGCGGCATCAAGCTCTACCGCTTCCTGGAAGCGGAATACCCCGGCATGCAGCACCGCATGGTCTTCCTCCGAGGGCCGGCTCTCTCGCCCAGGGAAAGAGAGTTTCTCCGGATGATCACCCAGCCGGTGCTGGAAAAGCCGTACTGGATCGCGGGGCTCATCGCGATCGTGCGCGCCTGGTCGATGCGGCGGCGGAGGGAGCGGTTGGCTCACCCGTCGGCGACAATCACTGCGAACAGCACCCGCTGACCAGCACCGTCACAGACCTTCCGGCAACCCCGCCAGCGATGCCGAGGAGATCGGTGAGAGGGGTGCGTCGGCTATGATGGTGCGGTAGCGCCGACCAGGAGGAGGCCCTCGATGAGAATACGACTCGCGCCCATGGTGTTCGGAGCCCTCGCCGTTGCTCTCTCCCCGCTCGTGCCGGCCAGCGGCGAGCCACCACGCCCCCTGGTTCTCACCGGCGCCACCCTCATCGACGTCTCGAGCTTCGGCAACTCGACAGCCGACATCAAGGACTCGGTCGTCGTCATCCGCGATGGCAAGATCGCCGCCGCCGGTCCGCGGAGCGCGGTGAAGATTCCGGCCGGTGCCCAGGTGATCGATGTCTCCGGCAAGTATATCGTCCCCGGCCTGAACGATGCCTTCTCCGCCCTGAACAATCAGGCCCAGGCCAACGCCCATCTGTACATGGGCGTGACCTCGATCGTCGGGCTCGGCGAGCCGCCCGGCGGACGGCGCGGCCCTCTTTACCTCGACGCCAACCCCAGCCCCCGGATCTACAGGCTGGATTGGGAATGGAGCCCTGAAGCTTCGACGCCCGAGGCCGAATTGATCAAAAAGATCGATGCTCTGGCCCAGGCCGGCGTCAAGGTGCTGCTTCTCCACTATGGGATGTCCCCCGCGCAGGTGCGGGTGGCTGCCCGCCACGCACGCGAGCTCGGGATCGCCACGATCGGCGAGCTCGGATTGGCCACCTACTCCGAGGCCATCCAGGCCGGCGTGAACGCGTTCGTCCACACCAGCCGCTATTCGCTGGATGTGGCCCCTCCCGATCTCCGCAAGGAGGTGGCCGAGCAGCCCTTCGGTCCTCCCCGGATCAAATACTACAAATATCTGGTCAGCCTCGGCCCGAACGATCCGGCCCTGCAACGGCAGGCCGCGGTGCTCGCCTCGGGCCACGTGGGCCTCATTCCCACGGCGAGCCTCAACTACCTGGATCTGCCAGGCCATGCAAATCCCTGGAAGGAACCGATCGCGGCGATTCTCGATCCCAAGGACATCCATCTCCCCGCCAACCCGGCGACCGGCGAGCGCGACAATCCCGATCCGACCGCCAATCCCATGGACGGTTTCCCGCCCGGCGTGGCCGAGGCGATGCTGAGGATCGATGAGCAATATCGAAAAGCGGGAGCGAAATTCGTGGCCGGCAGTGGAGCCGATGCCTTCGGCACGATGCCCGGGATTTCTCTCCACACCGAGCTCCAGCTGTTGACGCGCATCGGGCTGACCCCACGCCAGGCGCTGGCCTCGGCGACCAGCAACTTCGGCGAGCTGTTCGGCTGGAGCCAGGTGGGCCAGGTGAAGTCCGGTTACAACGCGGATCTCCTGGTGCTCGACCAGAACCCCGTCCAGGACATCGGAAACCTCGAGAAGATCCACATGGTCGTCCTGAACGGCGAGATTCTCGATCGGGACGCGTTGCTGCATCCCCCCGCGGCCAGTGAGAAAAGACCATGAAGACAACCTGTCTCGTCTTCCTGCCTTTCCTTCTCCTCGCCGGCTGCCGGGCTCAACATCCCACCTCTGCGGCCCGCGGAGACCTGGTCTTCCCGGGCCGGGACATCAGCATGGCCTGGGACGCCCGGGGCGTGCTTCATGCCATTTATGTCGAGGATGGCGCCGGGGGTGCCCGCGTGGTCTACCGCCGGCTGGACAGGCCCGGTCGCGAGCCGGTGGCCGTTTCCCCTCCGGGCGTGACGACCAACGCCGGCGGCGAGACGCCCCCGGTCCTCCAGGCCTTGCCGGACGGTTCCTTGCTGGCGGCCTACACCGTGCCGTTGCCGGGACAATGGCGCAACCAGATCGTCGTCCAGCGCTCCACCGATGGAGGCGCCACCTGGGGCACGCCGCAAGCACTCCCGAATGGAGGCGACCCGGGCTCACAGGACCAGTTTTCGGCGGCCGCGGTCTCCGGCGGTCCGCTGGTGTTCGCTTGGCTGGAGAGCCGCCAGGGCGTGCGGGGCCTGCACGCCGCGCGGACCCCTGATGGCTCCCGATTCGAGCCGGACCTCGCCGTGGACGAAAAGACGTGCGAATGCTGCGGCACCGCGCTCCTCGCCGGCCGCGCCGGGGAGGTCTGGCTCGCCTACCGCGACGTCAGCGAAGCCGATACCCGGGATATCCATCTCGCTGCCAGCCGCGACGGCGGCGCCAGCTTCGGTCCGCCGCACCCGGTTTCCGATGACGGCTGGAAGCTCGAGGGCTGCCCGGACCGCGGGCCGCGCCTGGCGCAAGCCCGGGACGGCTCTCTCTGGGCCGCCTGGTTCACCGGCACATCGCCAGGGGTCTACGCGGCGGTCTCCCGGGACGGCGGCGCGACGTTCGGACCACGGCAGCCGGTGATCACCCTGGGAAGCGATGTCCACAATGCCCTCGCTCCAGAGATCGGCATTCTGCCGGATGGGCGGATCGCAGTCCTCTACGAGGTCTTCCGCGAGCCGCGAGCCCACCAGGTGGAGGCGCGTCTCAAGTCTCCTGCGGGAAACGGCTGGGGCGCTCCGTTGGTCGTGGAGCCCGACGCCGGCTCTCCCCGCCTCGCCAGGCGGGGAAAACATGCCGTCGTGGCCTTCATCCGCCAAAGAGGAGAGGCCAGCGAGATCCTCGTCCGGGACTGGAAACAGGTGTTCCCGTTCACTCCGAAAATTCCGTCCCCTCCGGCACGTCCGTGACGCTCTCGAAGTCGATCCTGTAGCCGTCCGGGTCCGCGAGCGATGTGACCCACATGCCGTTCCCCACGAAGGGTTTCGAGGCTTGGATCCCTCGTCGAGTGACCTCTCGGTAGATCGCCAGAGCGTCGTTGCAGATGAAGCAGATCGACACGCCCTCCCCCACCTTCCCGGTGGGCACCCAGGAATCGTGCCCTTCCTTGCGAGGCTCCTGCAGCATCAGGGCCGCGCCCCCGTTCTGCAGCCAGCACCAGCGGAGCTTCCCCTCATCGATCCATTTGTGGGTCATCTCGAATCCGAGCCCATCGACGTAATAGCGGATGGACTCGTCGATGTTCGACACCCGGAAAAATGGCACGGCCTGCTTGACGTTCGCCTCGGTCTTGTCAGGCATGCTACCAAGGAGCCGCTGATGCATCGTCGTTCCTCCTTTCCCTGTCGACCTCAACCACTCCCGGGCCGCTGCCGGACGTACAGCGCTTCGGCGTGCGGCCGGCCGCGGCGAGCGAGATGCAGGTGGCCGCGGTCGGCCAGCCGGCGCAGCTCGATGGAGACGAGACGGGAGTCTACCGGCTTCTTCAGATCGGCCTGGAAACGATACTCGATCTCCCGTGCCACAGCCGCCGCTCCGAACGGCTCGGTCGGCGACCTGTCGGCGACTATCCGCGCGACCATCCGCGCCAGCTTGGGCTTCCCGCTCGGCCCGATGTGATCTCCCACGCCCGGGGACGCCGGCCGCGGTTGACGAGCCAGCGCCGCAGCCGCCGATACGGCAGCACCCAGGGCTTCGCGATGCCGGCCGAGCTTCTCGAGCTCTGCCGCGTGGGCCGACCGCTGCTCACCGTGAAACGCCTCCTGCTGGGCATGGAACGCCTCCCGCTCGCGGTGGTAGGCAATCTGGCCATCCAGCCGCGCCAGGAGCTCCCCGACCGAGTCTCCACTCATCGAGCCCTCCTTGTCGTGCAGCCGCATTATGCAGCATTTTAAGTCGAAATTCCAGCCATTCCTGCTGATTCGCGCACCACTTCTCTCCCGTGATGCCCTTGATCTCAGGTCAGGGCGAAGTATAAGCTTGAAAAGCTGCCATTCTTAGTAGCTATTCCAGCTTTTGACGTCTATGTTCCGGCTTCTTAAGCTTAAAAAGCTCCATACCTTAATAATATTGATGCAAAAACTTGTAATATTGGCAGCTTAAAAGACTCCAGGAGGGACAAGGATCAGAAGATCTCAGCCTTTCGAGACCACATACGCAGCATTAACCGCGTGATCTGCCGTGAGATAAAGCGCCAAAGCTGGTTTTCGAGATCGTGTGGCAGCAAAATTCACACCGCCGAGCGCTTGATTCACCAGGTCCACCTCATCCCACAGGAGTTTCCGCCAGGCGTGGGACACGACTCGCAGCAAGATTCTTCCGCTCGACCGCCTGCACGAACCAGATCCGCGTCGCGCAGGGCACAACCGGCCCGCGCGCGGGCGGTTCCCATTTCCGGGACGACCCTCTGACAGCCAACCACAAATGGCGCGCTCGGGAGCCTGGCTGCATGTCGCCGCTAACGGGACGTCTCAGGAGCCGGAAACGGCATGACTTACCGTATACTAGGAAGATGGAAGGCCACAAAACAGCGACCAGCCATGTGCTTTACGACCGGGAGGCCGCCAAGCAGCCCACGAGCCTCCATGTGAACAGCGACCTCTTGGAAAAAGCCCGTGAGCTTGGTGTCGACCTCGCCGCCACCCTCGAAGATGCGCTGGCGTTGGAGGTCCAGAGGAGACAGCGCGAGACCTGGCTGGAGGAAAATCGAGAGGCGATCGAGGCCTACAACGAGCACGTCGCGCAACATGGCGTGTTCAGCACCGGCTTGCGGGGATTTTGATGGCCCAATTCATGGTCTGCCGGAACAAGAATCCTCAGACCTCCTCGGCCGTACCCTTTCTGCTCGATATTCAAAATGACCTGCTCGATGATCTGGAAACTCGGGGCGTGGTGCCCCTCTGCCCACTGGCCTTGATGAAGGGCAAGACTCTGCGGACATTGATGCCTGTTCTCGATATCGAGGGGGAGCGCTTCGTCATGCTGACACCCCAGTTGGCAGGAATCCCCAAGGGCGAGTTGGGAGCTCCAGTCACCCGAGTCGAGCAGTACCGCTTTGAGATCATTGCCGCCATCGACTTTCTCCTGACCGGCGTTTGAGCACCCAATGCGCGTCCGCGACCGGCTATCAGGTGTCGTCGGCCGAGTCGTTTTTGTATGTAATGGTCAGCTTCCACTCGTCTCCGGGGCGTGGAAGGTAGTGGGAGACGCGAGGGTCCGTGGCCGGAATCCATTCCAGACCCTTGGGGTGTAAGCACAACCGGCTCGCCTTGACGTCCATCACGAAGTCCGCGGGAGTCTGCTCGGCCCAGCTCCGGAACACCGTGGCCTCAGGCAGCCGGTAGAAGGTGAGGTTGACCTCGACGATGCGGAACCGCGCCGCGTACCAGGCGAGTTGCGAAGACTTCGCCAAGTCAGCCGGATAGAACTTCCCGTCCCAGTGCGGGTACTGCCAGCCGGATGTCCCGATGAGCACCGGCATTCCAACCCGCCTACAGATGCCGCTTGACGAACGTCCACTGCCCTATCGCGTGGCCGTTCTTGCCGACACAGACGAAGAACAGGTTCAGCAAGAGGACCGTAACGGGCGCTTTGGGGACATCCGAGGGGAGAATGGCGTCAGAGCGCGTCGTATTTTCCATGGAACGCTTCCCCTGCAACGATCGTTCCTATCGGACATCGGGAAGAGCTAACACTAAATGGCTCGCCGCGAAATGGAATCCGGCAGCAGGTCACTAAGGGTTGTAGAATAGTGCGCGCGAGCGCCGTTCTTGGAGGTACAAACCCATGTTCGACATCGTTCCTTTCGTCCTGCTCTCCGGAGCGTGGAATCTCGTGGGGATTTTCTTTGGCACCATCGTCCTCGCGCTGATGATCTGGAGCCTGGTCTGGGTCTACAGCGATGCCGAGGCACGGGGAAAGCCAGGATACCTCGTCGCTCTCCTCGTCTTCCTTCTGAACTGGCCGATCAGCCTCCTCCTCTGGCTTGTGGTCCGGCCAGAGCCGCGCCTCTAGCCACCGGCCCGGTCTCGACCGGGCATCCGCCTTGCACCTTTCCTCGGAGGGGCCGCCCTGGCCCGGCACCGGCGGTCCCCTGCTTCCGCAGCGACTCGGGATTCTCTTCCTTGGAAAGGAGGCACCGCATGGCCCACACCGCAGCCGACATCCTGATGGACACCCTCGTCGAGTGGGGCGTCGACACCGTCTTCGGGCTTCCTGGCGATGGGATCAACGGCATCATGGAGGCGCTCCGGACGCGTCAGGACAAGATCCGTTTCATCCAGGTGCGCCATGAGGAGGCCGCCGCTTTCATGGCCTGCGGCTATGCCAAGTACACCGGCAAGCTCGGCGTCTGCCTGGCCACCTCCGGCCCCGGCGGCATCCATCTCCTGAACGGCCTCTATGACGCCAAGATGGACGGCCAGCCGGTCCTGGCGATCACCGGCCACCACTATCACGACCTCATCGACACCTTCGCTCAGCAGGACGTGGACCTCGACCGCGTATTCGAGGACGTGGCCCTCTACAACACCCGCGTGATGGGCGTCTCCCACGTGGAGAATGTCGCGCACCTCGCCTGCCGCACGGCGCTCTCCTACCGCGGTGTGGCCCACATCAACTTTCCGGTGGATCTCCAGGAGCAGGAAGGGGGCGAGCCTTCCAAGCGCGCCAAGGCCGGCCGCGAAAGCTCGGTGCTCGGCCGCCGCGCCGCTCTTCCGGCCGAAGAGGATCTCTTCCGTGCCGCCGAGGTGATCAACGCCGGTAAGAAGATCGTCATCCTCGCCGGCCGCGGCGCCCTGCATGCCGGCGACGAGCTCGAGCAGCTCGCCGAGCGCCTGGGCGCTCCGATCGCCAAGGCCCTCCTCGGCAAGGCCTGCGTCCCTGACGACAGCCCCTACACCACCGGCGGCATCGGCCTCCTCGGCACGAAGCCCACACAGGAGGCGATGGAAGATTGCGACACGCTGATCATGGTCGGCACGTCGTTCCCCTATATGGAGTTCCTCCCCGAGCCGGGCAAGGCGCGCGCCGTCCAGATCGATCTCGATCCCGTGCGCATCGGCCTGCGCTATCCTGTCGAGGTCGGGCTCCTCGGCGACAGCAGAGCCACGCTCCAGAAGCTCCTGCCTCTCCTGATCCGCAACGAGGACCGCAGCTTCCTCGAGAAGGCGCAGGACAACATGCGGGACTGGTGGCAGCTCATGGAAGAGCAGGGCACCTGGGAGGACGAGCCGATGAAGCCGCAAGTGGTGGCCTGGGAGCTCGGCAAGCGCCTGCGCGACGACGCGATCGTGTCGTGCGACTCGGGGACCATCGCCACCTGGTTCGCGCGCCTGATCCCCGCCCGGCGCGGCCAGATGTTCTCGCTTTCCGGGACCCTCGCCAGCATGGCCAACGGCCTCCCCTACACCATCGCCGCCCAGATCGCGCACCCGAACCGGCAGTGCGTGGGCTTCGTCGGCGACGGCGGCTTCACTATGCTGATGGGAGAGCTTGCCACGGCAGTCAAGTACCAGCTCCCGATCAAGATCGTGGTGGTCAAGAACAACACGCTCGGCCAAATCAAGTGGGAGCAGATCGTCTTCCTGGGCAATCCGGAGTTCGGCTGCGACCTCCAACCGATCGATTTTGCCGCCTATGCCCGCGCGGTGGGCGCCCACGGCTTCACGATCGAGGATCCCAAGCTGTGCGGCTCGATCCTCGACGAAGCGCTCGCGGCGCCGGGTCCGGCGGTGATCGAGGCGGTGGTCGATCCGCTCATTCCTCCGATGCCCGCCAAGGCCACCCGGGAGCAGGCGATCAAGTTCGCCGAGGCCTTGGCCAAGGGAGAGAAGGACCGCGGCAAGATCATCAAGAAGATCTTCACCGAGAAGGTGAGGGAGCTGGTGTGAGACCTCACCCCCTGGCCCCCTCTCCCATCGCCCACACAGCCCCCGGGAGAGGGGGAAACTTGCGGAAAGCCGCGGAGGCCGCGGTTCAGGATCTCCGGGTGGCGGCCTATACGATTCCGACGGATTTTCCGGAGTCGGACGGGACGTTCGCCTGGGATTCGACGACGATGGTGCTGGTCGAGGCCTCAGCGGCCGGCCGAACCGGGATCGGCTTTACGTATGCGGGGACGACGAGCGCGCGGCTGATTCGCGATCAGCTCGCCGGTGTGGTCTGCGGACACGACGCTTTGGATATTCCGGCCGCCTGGGAATCGATGGTCCGGACCGTGCGCAATCTCGGCCGGCCGGGGGTGGCATCCACGGCCATCGCAGCGGTCGATGCCGCGCTCTGGGACCTCAAGGGGCGCCTCCTCGATCTCCCCCTGGTGTCGCTCCTCGGCGCGGTGCGGGACGCGATCCCGGTCTACGGCAGCGGCGGTTTCACGTCGTACTCCCTCGACCAGCTGCGGGCACAGCTCGGCGGCTGGGCGGCGGACGGCATCCGGCGCGTCAAGATGAAGGTCGGGCGCGAGCCGCAGGCCGATCCGCAACGCGTGCGCGCCGCCCGCGAGGCGATCGGGCCGGACGCGGGGCTGTTCGTCGACGCCAACGGCGCCTGCACCCGCAAGCAGGCCCTGGCGCTGGCCGAGCGTTTCGCCGAGCAGGGCGTGACCTGGTTCGAGGAGCCGGTCTCCTCCGACGATCTCGAAGGGCTGCGCCTGCTCCGCGACCGCGGTCCGGCGGGAATGGACATCGCCGCGGGCGAGTACGGCTACGACCTCTTCTATTTCCGGCGGATGCTCGCCGCCGACGCGGTCGACGTGCTCCAGGCGGATGCGACGCGCTGCGCCGGGATCACCGAGTTTCTGCGCGTGGGCGCCCTCTGTGCGGCCTGGAACGTCCCGCTCTCGGCCCACACGGCGCCGTCGATCCACGCGCACCCGTGCTGCGTCCTGGCGCCGGCCGTTCACGTCGAGTATTTCCACGACCACGCGCGCATCGAGCGGATGTTGTTCGACGGTGCTCTCGCGCCGCGCGATGGAAAGTTTTTCCCCGACCGTTCGCGTCCCGGCCTCGGTCTCGATTTCAAGCGGGCCGACGCCGAGCGCTGGAGAGTCGAATGAGCCCCTCACCCCCCGGCCCCCTCTCCCATCTCCCACCCGACCCCCGGGAGAGGGGGAGATTGCGAGAGAAACTATGAATGATCCATCCGTCCTCGGTCCTCCTGTCGGCCGCTCGATCGGGCGCACGCGCTGGGCCATCGCGGAAGGCTACATCCCGGGCTGGAGCCACGGCCCGGAGCCCCAGATGGTGAGCCACGAGACGGTCTGTCTGCTCAACGCGACGGACCGGGACGCTCATGTCGAGATCACGATCTTCTTCGCCGACCGCGAGCCGGCCGGCCCCTACCCGGTCACCGTGCCGGCCCGGCGCACCCGGCATGTCCGCTTCAACGATCTGAGCGATCCCGAGCCCATCCCCCACGACACCGACTTCTCCAGCGTGATCGAATCCGACGTGCCGATCGTCGCGCAGCACACCCGGCTCGACTCGCGGCAGGCGGAGAACGCCTTGCTGAGCACGATCGCGTTCGCCGCCGACTGAGGAATGAGGAATGTCTCTGCCGCCGGATGCCCGCGCCCTGGCCGATGAGCTGTGCGGCCGGATCTCCGGCGAGGTCCGTTTCGACGATGGCAGCCGCGCCCTCTATGCGACGGATGCGTCGAACTACCGCCAGGTGCCGGTGGGCGTCGTCGTCCCCCGCTCGGTGGAGGACGTGATCGAAACCATTTCCACCTGTCGCCGTCACGGCGTGCCGGTGCTCTCCCGCGGGGGCGGCACCAGCCTGGGCGGCCAGTGCTGCAACGTCGCCGTGGTGATCGATTTTTCCAAGTATCTGAACCGGATCGTCGAGCTCGATCCCGAGGGGCGGCGGGCGCGCGTCGAGCCCGGCCTGATCCTCGATGACCTGCGCGACGCGGCCGAGCGGCACCACCTCACCTACGGCCCCGATCCCGCGACGCACAGCCGCTGCACGCTCGGCGGCATGATCGGCAACAACTCGTGCGGCGTCCATTCGATCATGGCCGGCAAGACCGTGGACAACGTCGAGGAGCTCGAGGTCCTCACCTACGACGGCCTCCGTCTGCGCGTCGGGCCGGCCGGCGACGAGGAGCTCGCGCGGATCATCCGATCCGGCGGCCGGCGCGGCGAGATCTACCGCCGCCTGCGCGATCTGCGCGATCGCTACGCCGATCTGATCCGCGCCCGCTATCCGCAGATCCCGCGCCGCGTCTCGGGGTACAACCTCGACGCGCTCCTCCCGGAGAACGGCTTCCACGTGGCCCGGGCGCTGGTGGGCTCCGAATCCACCTGCGTCACCGTCCTCGAAGCCACGGTGCGCCTGGTGGAGAGCCCGCCCTCCCGCGTCCTCCTGGTCCTCGGTTATCCGGACGTCTATACCGCGGGCGATCACGTTCCGGAGATGATGACGCACGGTCCGGTCGGTCTCGAAGGAATCGACGACCTCCTGGTGCGCTACATCCGGATCCAGCACATCCATGAGGAGTATCTGGACCTGTTGCCCGAGGGGAACGGCTGGCTCCTGGTGGAATTCGGCGCCGACAGTCCGGACGAGGCCCGCGACCGGGCCCGCGCGGCCATGGACGCCCTGAAGAAACACCCTGGCGCGCCCGCCATGGCGCTGATCGAAGACCGCAAACAGCAGAGAAAGATCTGGGAGATCCGCGAGGCCGGCCTGGGCGCCACCGCGCATGTGCCCGGGATGGCGCCGACCTGGCCCGGCTGGGAGGACTCGGCGGTCCCTCCCGAGAAGCTCGGCGGCTATCTGCGCGACCTGCGAGCGCTGTTCGACAAGTTCGGCTACGACGGCTCGCTCTACGGTCACTTCGGCCACGGCTGCGTGCACGTGAGCATCGATTTCGATCTGCAGAGCCGCGAAGGGATCGAGAAGTTCCGCCGCTTTTTGGACGAAGCCGCCGATCTCGTCGTGGGCTACGGCGGCTCGCTCTCCGGCGAGCACGGAGACGGCCAGGCGCGCGGCGCGCTGCTCGAAAAGATGTTCGGCCCCGAGCTCATCGAGGCGTTCCGCGAGTTCAAATCGATCTGGGACCCGGAGTGGAAGATGAATCCGGGAAAAGTGATCGATGCGAATCAGCCCACCGCCAACCTCCGCCTGGGCGCCGGCTGGTCGCCGTGGCGTCCGGAGACGCGCTTCCGTTATCCCGAGGACGAAGGCAGCTTCCTCAACGCGGCGGGCCTGCGCTGTGTGGGCGTGGGCCTCTGCCGGCGAACCCACAGCGGCACCATGTGCCCGAGCTTCATGGTGACCCGCGAGGAGAAGCACTCGACGCGCGGCCGTGCCCGCCTGCTCTTCGAGATGCTCGAGCGGGAGGTGATCGGACGTCACGGCTGGCGCGACGAGGCGGTCAAGGAGGCTCTCCATCTTTGCCTGTCCTGCAAGGGATGCAAAGGGGATTGCCCGGTGCGGGTGGACATGGCCACATACAAGGCCGAGTTCCTCTCGCATTATTATCGAGGGCATCTCCGGCCGCGCTCGGCCTACGCCTTCGGCCTGATCCACTGGTGGGCGCGCCTGGCATCGCATGCGCCGGGACTCGTCAATTTCGTGACGCATGCGCCGGGCCTGCGCGGCCTGGCCAAGCGAGCGGCGGGGATGGCTCCGCAGCGTGAGATCCCGCGATTCGCGCGGACCACCTTCCGCACCTGGTTCGCCCGGCGCGGCAAGCCAAGCCATCCCGGCGGGCGCAAGGTCCTGCTCTGGCCGGACACGTTCAACAATTATTTCCATCCGGACGTGGCGCAGGCAGCGGTCGAGGTTCTGGAGAACGCCGGCTTCCGGGTCGAGATCCCGACGGCCGTCCTCTGCTGCGGCCGGCCGCTCTACGACTACGGGATGCTCGGCCTGGCGCAGCGTCTCCTGCGGCGGATTCTGAAGGTGCTCAAGGACGAGATCCGGGCGGGCACGCCGGTCATCGGCCTCGAGCCGAGCTGTGTGGCGGTCTTCCGGGACGAGCTGATCAACTTTTTTCCCGACGACGAGGACGCCCACCGTCTCGCCGCCCAGACTTTCCCTCTCGCCGATTTCCTGGCCCGCGAGCTCCCGGACGAGCGCTTCCCCAAGCTCCACCGCAAGGCCGTGGTCCACGGCCACTGCCACCACAGGGCGCTCTTCGAGATGGAAGGCGAAGAGGAGGTCCTGTCGCGGCTCGGGCTGGACTTCGAGATCCCCGACTCCGGCTGCTGCGGCATGGCCGGCTCGTTCGGCTTCGAAAAGGGAGATCCCTACGACGTCTCGGTCCGCTGCGGCGAGCGGGTGCTCCTGCCCGCCGTGCGGAACGCGCCAGAGGACACCTTGATCATCGCCGACGGCTTCAGCTGCCGCGAGCAGATCGCGCAAGGGACGCAGCGGCAAGCGCTGCATCTGGCGCAGGTGCTGCGGATGGCGTGGAGGCGAGAGCCGAGCGGCGAGACCGGGGAGTCCCCGGCCCCGCCGCCTGGAGCCTGGTCCTAATCGGAGATCAGGACGCCACCGGCCTTGACATTGCTCTTGGTCTTCATCGTTTCTCTCCTCATGGATCCGAGAGTGGTGACAATCTAGTCTGCGCCCGATGCAGTGATACCGCCGGCCTTGACCTTGCTCTTGATCTTCATTGAAAACCTCCAAGCTCGAAGGCCCGGTCCATCCGGGACTCCTTGATCTTATACGCGCCCGGAGTGAATCTCGTTTTGGCCGACGAGCGAGGCGCGGGCAGGAGGACAGAGCATGGACAGGGAGGCGCCGGGCGGCGTCCCCCGTCAGGGAAGGGTGGTCGGACGAGATGGGCCGGGGGTGGTACCGACCTAGTCTAGGAGGCCAGCACGAAGCCGCCGGCCTTCACAGTCGCCTTGACTTTCATGGTTCATCTCCTTTGGTTTGCGAGTTTGTGCTTTCCTTCTAGGGACTGCCTATCTCGGTTGATCCGGAACTAGTCGCCCAGTATGACGCCGCCAGCCTTCACGTTCGCCTTGACTCTCATGGTAGGTCTCCTTTGGTTTGGCGCTCCTGTGAGCAGCCTCGTTCACTCTTAACGCGTAAAGCGGCGGCAAAAGCGATCACGTCTCGGACGGGATCTTTTTCAGGCCGGGGGGCGGGAGGCGCGGCAGGGCACGGCCGGCCCGCCGCCGTGCTCCTTCCGGAAGGCGCTCAGCCGCTCGCAGGCGGCCATCGTCTTGGGGTGGGACGGCCCGCGGCCGCGGGCGAGGGCCTCATACCCGGCGGCGAGGAGCGGACCCGCCTCGGTGGGCCGGCCGCGCGCCGCGAGACAGGCGCCGAGCTGGCTCTCGGCATCCGCGATCCGCCAGTGGCCGGCGGGCAGCGCCGCGCGCAGGATCTCGAGACCTTGGCGCAGCAGCGGCTCGGCGGCGGCCGGGCTGCCGCGGGCGAGACGCAGACTTCCCAGGGAGACCAGCGAGGCCCCGACATCCGGATGCGCCTCGCCGAGCGTCTTCCGGCGAATGGCCAGCGCCTGCTCCGCCAGCGGCTCGGCCACCGCCAGGTCACCCTGGGCAGCCGAGAGCGTCGCCAGGTTGGCGAGGGTCGCAGCCACCCGGGGGTGCTCCTCGCCGAGCGCCTTGCGTGTGATGCGCAGGGACTCTTCGTAGAGGGGCCGGGCCGCGGCCAGCTTGCCTTCGTCCTCCAGCACCCGAGCGAGGTTGTTGAGCCCCATGGCCACCTGCTCGTGCTCGGGGCCGAGCAGCTTGCGGCGCATGGCCAGCGAGCGGCGCAGCAGGGCCTCGGCCGCGACGTTGTCGCCACGCAACGTGAGCAAGGCTGCCAGGTTGTTGAGCTCCAGGGCGATCTCGGCATGCTCTTCACCGTAGAGCCGGTGCGACACCGCGAGGGCTTCGCGGGAGCTCGTTTCCGCCCCGGCGAGGTCGCCACGCTCCATTTGAAGCGCCGCCAGGTTGTTGAGCTGGGTGGCGATCATCGGATGGGCCGGCCCGAAGATCCTGCGCATGATGGCGAGTGCTTCGCGGTATAACGCTTCGGCCTCCGCGGCATGCCCCCGCTGCTTTTCGAGGACCCCCAGGTTGGCGAGATTGGTCGCGACCTCCTCGTGGTCGTTGCCGAAGTGCCCCCGGTTGATGGCGAGCGCTTCCCGGAACAGCGGCTCGGCGGCGGCGAAATCCGCCCGAGTCAGGAGATCGATGGCGAGCGAGTTGAGCGTCTCGGCCACCGCGGGATCGTCCGGACCGAAGAGCTTCCGCCGCATGGCGAGCGCCTGCCGGTGCAAGGTCTCGGCGCGGTCGAGGTCGCCGCGGGCCTGAGTGAGGGTCCCGAGGGCCTCCAGGCTCTCGGCCACCTCGGGGTGCTCCTCGCCGTGGATCTGCCGGCGCAGGGCCAGCGACTTTTCGAGAAGGGGGAGCGACCGGTCGTTCAGCCCGAGGCCGCGGTAGGCCTTGCCGATGGTGGTGGCGAGAGCCGCCTGGACCTCCGGCTGATCCTTGAGCTCGGCCTGCACCCGAGCCGCGCCCTGGTCGAGAAGCTCCCGCGCGGTGATCGACTCGCCCCGCGCTTCCCCCGGATCGGAGACCGAAAAGACGTCCTCCAGCAGACGCACCACGGCCACGGCCTTGTCCCTCTCGTGGCGGATCTCGTCACGCTGCCGGGCCAGGCGCACCGCCTGGAAGGTCATTACGATGGCCAGGGCGAGGACGAGGAGGAAAGTGCCTCCGGCGAGCCCTACCCCCATAGGGTGGCGTCCCACGAACTTGGCCGCGCGGTAGCCGAGGGTCGCCGGCCGGGCCCGCACCGGCATTCCCTCGCGATCGAGCCGCAGGTCCTCGGAGAGGAGCTCGACCGAGGCGTAGCGCCGCAGCGGCTCTTTGCGCAATGCCATCAGGACGATGTTGTCGAGATCGCCGGCCAGTCGGCGGACGAGCCGGCGATCGCGCTCCGCGGTCACTGGCGCGATGCTGCCGTTTCCGGGGGAGGAGCGGCCGACCGCCGTGCTCGGCCGCTCGGGCTCCTGCTCCAACACCGCCTGCTCGACCGCGCCCATACGGTCGGGATCCACGCGATAGGGCAGGCGGCCGGTCAGCAGAACGTAGAGCAGGACGCCCAGGGAGTAGACGTCGCTCGCGGTGGTCACCACCTTGCCCTCCACCTGCTCGGGGCTGGCGTAGTGCGGCGTCATCAAGCGCTGGCCGGTCATCGTAAGCATGGGGGAGAAAGCGGAGCCCTCCAGGAGCTTGGCGATTCCGAAGTCGAGCAGGTGCGGCCGGCCCTCCGGAGTCACCAGGATGTTGGACGGCTTGATGTCGCGGTGGACCACCAGGTGCTGGTGGGCGTACTGCACCGCCGAGCAAACCTGGCGGAAGAGGTCGATGCGGGCGTCGATCCCCAGCTCCCGCTCGTCGCAGTAGCGGTCGATGGGGATGCCGTCGATGTGCTCCATGACCAGGTAGGGCAGGCCGTCCTCGGTGGTGCCGCCATCGAGGAGGCGGGCGATGTTGGGGTGATCGAGAGAGGCGAGGATCTGCCGTTCGGCGCGGAAGCGCTCGAGGAGATCGGAGCGGTCCGCGCCGTAGCCGAAGATCTTGATGGCGACCTGCTGGCGGAACTCTCCGTCATCGCGCACGCCGAGGTAGACGGTGGCCATGCCCCCTTCGCCCAGCTTGCTCTCGACGCGCCACGGGCCGAGGCGCCGTCCCACCGCCGAAGGGGGCGGAAGCGCCACGTCCGCAGGAGCTATGGGAGGATGCTCGAGGAAGTCGCTGGCTCCGGCATCGGCGGCGAGAAGGGAAGCGACCTCGCTCCGCAGCACCGCGTCGCCGCCACACAGCTCAGCGAGGCGCGCTTCCCGCTCGCCCTCGGGCAGCGCCAGGACCTCGTCGAAGATCTCTTCGATCCGGCGCCAGCGGTCAGTCGCCACCGAGAGGGACCTCGCTCCCCGAGAGCCGCCGGTAGAGCCAGGCCTTGGCCAGGCGCCAGCGGCGGCGGACGGTGGGGTTGGACACGCCGAGGAGGGCGGCGATCTCGTCGTGCTCGAAACCGCCGAAGAAGCGCAGCTCGACGATGCGGGCGAGCGATTCGTCTTCCCGGGCGAGCTCGGTCAGCGCCTCGTCGAGGGCCACGAGGCCATCGTCGCGCTCCACGGCGAAATCCGGCACGTCATCGAGCAGGAGCTGGCGGACGTCGCCGCCGTGCCGTCGCGCGCCGCGGCGGCGGGCGTGATCGACGAGGATGCGCCGCATGCTCTGCGCAGCGATGGCGAAGAAATGGGCGCGGCTCTGCCAGTCCACCTGCCGCTGGTCGATCAGGCGCAGGAAGGCCTCGTGGATCAGGTCGTGCGTGTCGAGGGTGTGGCCTTCCCGCTCGCGGTTGAGGTACCGTCCGGCGAGCCGGCGCAGCTCGCCGTAGACGAGAGGCATGAGCTGTTCGAGCGCGCGGTCGTCGCCGGCCTGCCAATCCACGAGGAGCTGGGTTACGCCGGCTGGAGGAGCATCGCCCACGAGGGGCCCCCTTTCGCAGCTTCTATTCTGTCACGGATGCGCAATCACCAGGAGCGTCCGGGCGCGCGCGAGGACGCAGCGGAGCGCCCGGCGGAGGCTCTCGGGATCGAGCGCGGCGAAGCTTTCGTCGAGGACGACCAGCTCGGCGCGCTGCAGCAGGGCGCGGGCGATGTAGAGCCGGCTCTTCTCGCCGTGCGAGAGCTGCCAGCCCGATTCGCCGACCATCTGGAGGAGACCGGCGGGCATGCGGTCGAGAAGCTCGCCCAAGCCCAGCTCCCGGCAGACCGCCTCGGCCGCTTCGAAGTCGCCGGGCCGCGGCGGCCACTCGCGGCCCATCAGGAGATTGAAGGCGAAGGTGTCGGTGAGGACGTGGTTCTCCTGGAACTGCGGCGCCGCCACGGCCCGCCGCCGCCATCCATCGAGACCGAGAGAGTGCCGGTCGAGGCCGGCGAGGAGGAGCAGCCCGGATTGCGGCACGCGCAGGCCGGCGAGGAGAGACCCCAGCGTCGACTTGCCGCCGCCCGAAGGTCCTTCCAGGAGGAGCCGCTCGCCCGCGCGCACGGTGAGCGTACAGCCGGCGAGCGCGGGGTCGGACCGCTCGCCATAGCGGAAGACCAGTTCGTGCGCCTCGACGACGACCGACTCACCAGGCATTTGCTCGGCGGCGAGCAAGGCCGCTTCGGGCGCCACCTTCTCGACACGGCCGGCGGCATGGAAGATCGGCGCCACCTGGCGCCAGGCGATCGCCGCCTCGGCGAGATCGGCGAGCCCGCGGACCATCTTCCAGAACGACCAGTAGGCGAAGAGGGCGCCTCCCAGGGAGACCGCCAGGCTGCCCGCGGAGGCTTCACCGGAGACGAATGGCACCGCGAGGGCGAGCAGGCTGATCAGCAGCCAGCCGCGTGGGATGAGGACGCGGAGCTGCGTCGCCCGGCGGTCGAGCGCGGCCGAGAGGTCGAGATAGCGCTCGAGGTCGCGGTCCTCCTGCTCGTGCCAGCGGTCGGCGCTCTGCTGCGCGAGGCGGGTGCGGTGGCCGACCATCTGCTCGACGAGGTCGTGGGTCATCTCCAGCCGGGTCGCGGTCCATGCCCGCCGCTGCTGGAAGTAGCGCCAGCAGAGCCAGAGCGCCACGGCCACCCAGGCGAGGAGCAGAAGAGCATGCGGCCAGCCGGCGGCGCCCAGGACCAGCACCGGGAGCACGAGGACGATCTCAGAGAGGGTGATCGCGCCGACGTGCGCGCCGGTGAGCGCCAGAAATTCGATCGCTTCGGCGTTCAGGATGCGGGAGAGGAGCTGGCCCGCTCCCTGATGGCGGATCTCCTCGGGCTCGATCTTCAGAGCGCCCATCATCAGCCGGCGCTTGAACAGACGGCCGGCGCGAGACATCAACACCCCCGCGGACCACAGCTCCAAGGACCGGAAGGGAATGAACGTGAGCTGCAGCAGCGCCCAGGCGAACAGCCACCCGCGATCGAGCCGCCCCTGGAGCACGCCCAGGCCCAATACCCACCAGGAGAGCAGAAGGAGTGTGTGCTGCACCATGTGCGCGCCGACCAGGACAGTGGCGCGGACCGGCAGGTGGGCGCGGCGCGCCGCCATCCAGGAGCTGCCGCCCGGCGGGAGGTCGAGGAGCCAGAACCCACCGATCCGCGCGGCGGTCAGACGTTCGGCGAGGATCGCGGCGCGGGCTCGCGCCCGCCGCCGCGCCGGTACCTCCGCCTCGGCGAGGAGGCGGTCCACTTCGGGTCCGAGGCGCGCGTCGTGCTCGCCGCGCAGGGCGTCGCGCAGGCTCGCGAGCGGCGCTCGCCGCACCTGATGATCCGACGCGAGGATGTGCGCCGTGCTCCGTTTCGCGTCGAGCAGGAGGAGGAAGCGCGGACGGTCTCCAGGCAGGCGCAGGAGTGCCGGGGCGGACCGCTGGACGAGAGCTTCGACCTCTCCATAGGAGGCCTCGACCGGCTCGGCTTCGAGCTCCATGGCCGACGCCGCGGCGGCGATCCAGCGGTCCAGGTCATCCGGAGACGCGGCGTCCTCCGGTTCCGGAAGATCGAGCTTCGCGGGATCGAGACCGCTCCGCCGCGCCAGGGCCGAGAGAGCCTCGCCGAGCCGGCTGGCCGGCCAGGCGAGCGCGTCGAGATCCGCCGTCCGCCTCATCGCTTCGGCCCTTCCTCGGCCAGCCGGCCGCGCTCCATGATCAGGCGGCGCCAGACCGCGCTCCCCCACAACCCCTCCCGCACATCGCGCTCCGCCTCCAGGAGAGACCGGTAGCGCGAATCGGCTCGCTCCGCCAGGACCGCGGGAGGCGCGTCCTCGACCACGCGGCCGTTCTCGATCACCAGCACCCGCTCGAAGTCGAGCGTCTCGCCGACGTCGTGGGTGACGCAGAGGAGCGTGGCCCCCTGCCACAGCCTCCGGGCGCGGGCCAGCAGCTCCCGCCGCTGCTCGCGATCGAGGCCGCGGAACGGCTCGTCGAGGAGCGCCAGGCGCACCCCGGGACGCAGCAGACCGCGGGCAAAACGAACCCTCTGCCCTTCTCCACCGGAGACGAGACCCCCGCCCTCGCCGAGCGGCGTCTGCAACCCCTCCGGGAGCTTGCGCAGGACGGCCACGAGGTCCGCCTGCCGGACCGCCTGGTCGATCGGCAGGGCGAGGCCATCGCCCCCGACACTCGCGCCATAGCGCAGGTTTTCGAGCAGCGACCGGTTCCAGATCTGCACGGCCGGATCGATCCAGGCGGTCGCACGGCGCAGCCCCTCGAGCCGCTCGCCGGTGAGAGGCTCGCCATCGACCAGCACGCGGCCGGCAGCTGGCCGGTGCCAGCCGAGGAGAGTGCCGACCAGGGTCGACTTGCCGGCTCCGGAAGGGCCCACGATCGCCACCTGGCTCCCCGGCGCGATCTCCAGGCCGACCTCTTCCAGAATGACGTGCCCGGCCGCACGCACGCTGACGTTCTCCCAGGCGAGAGCGAAGCCGGAAGTCTCCCCCGCCCGGACCTCACCCCCCTGGCCCCCCTCTCCCATCGCCCCCCCTGCCTCCGGGAGAGGGGGGAACCCCTCCTCCGGCGCGCCCAGCGGCTCGAGCAGGCGCAGGGCGACGTTGCGGTGCGAGGGGATCTGGGTGGCGATCGACAGGATCAGCATGTGCCCCAGCGTCATCACCTTGAGCGCCCAGTAGACGAGCAGCAGCACGCCGCCGTCGAGCCCGTGGCGCGCGAGATGGTCGAAGAGCAGGTAGATCGTGAGCGACACCATCGCGATCTGCACCGTCGTGTCGGCCACCACCTCCACTCCGCGCAGGCGCAAATAGGCGCGCGACCATTCCACGAGAAGGCTTTCGTGCTGGCGGCGCACCGCCTTTTGCGCCCCGTGCGTGCGGATCGGAAAGAGGCCGAGGAGGGCGTCGAGATAGAACCGGGAGAGCGCGCCCGCGTGGTTGCGCACCCGCAGATCCCACTCCTGCAGGCGGGGCAGGAGGAGGAACGGCACGCCGAGGGTCAAGGCGCCGGCGAGAAGCACCAGCGGCGTGCTTCCCGGGTCGAGCCAGACGATGCCGCCGAGGGTGAAGAGAAGCTCGCTGACCGTGCGCACCGACCATTCCCCCACGTCGGGCACCAGGCGCAGCCGGTGGACGCTGTGGCTGCGGTCCGCCATGTCGGAGGTCAGACGGCTCTGGAAATAGCGATCGCCGAGCCGCGGGATCTTGCGCAGGAACGCCATGCGCAACCGCGCTTCGAGATGCCGCCCCAGGCGCAGCGCGCCGCGGATGATCGGCAGATCGAGCAGCAGGAAGAGAGCGATGACGGCGATCAGCATGCCGATCGCCCCGACCCGCTGGCGGCCGAGGCCGAGCTGGCTCCCGAGGTCGAAAAACGAGCGGAAGAGCAGGGCCTCCACCACGACGCCCAGCCCCGCCACGAAGAGCGCCAGGGCGATGGCTCCCGGCGCGAGGAGGCCGCCCGCGGCGAGCA
>DASPXX010000119.1:0-5834 GCA_035637095.1 Thermoanaerobaculia bacterium | reverse complement strand
ATCGGCGCCGGCCTGCAGCCCGTGCTCATCGCTCCAGCCGGGGGAGAAATTCCGCCTCTCGTAAAAACAGGCCAGCTGATCGGATGCCCGCCAGGCGGCCCCTTCCAGGTGGAGGATGGGTGCCGCGCCCGAGATCCGGGCCCGCAGGACCAGGGCAGTGGTCGATGGGAGGTCCGAGGCCGGCTGGGCGGCGCTCAGAAGAAACGGAATGGCAAGCAGACCGAGAAGCGGGATTCTTCGCGAGAGCTTCATTGGAGCACCACCGCGCTTGCCTGCGACCGGAGCCCCGCCGCTGGCGCCGAGCCATCCCCCGAGGAGGGGGGGACCCCGTAGGGACAGCTCAGTCGCCAGCGGCGAGGAAGCGGACGAAATCGGACTCGGTCACGATGCCGATCAGGCGGGCACCCTCCACGACTGGTAAACAGCCGTATTTTTTGTCGAGCATGACCCGCGCGGCGTCGCGGATGTCCAGATCAGGATCCGCGGTCGCCGGGTTGAGAGTCATGACCTCGCCCGCCGTCGTCATCTGCATGGCCTCGGCCTGCGCCTGCGGTGGCAACGCCTCCGACTTGAGAGTGTTGCGCAGCAGATCGCGGTGGGTGACGAGACCCAGGAGAACGCCGCCATTTCCCACCACTGGAGCGTGGCGGATGTTTCTCTCCTGCATCAGGGTACGGATCGTCTCCAGGTTGTCATCCACCGCGACCGCGAACACACCCTCGGTCATCAGGTCGCGCACCGTCAGCCGGTTCACCGTCCTCATCATCCGTTTCTCCTCCGGTCTCATGACAGCCCCAGAGTCGCACAGACGGACGCGCCTGCAACCACCCGGACGGTGGGTTCGTGAGCCCACCCCGGGGCGCCTTCCCACCCACCCCGGAACCTCACCCCCCGTCCCCCTCTCCCATCGCACACCCTTCCCCCGGGAGAGGGGGCGCCACCGCCCGCGAAATCGCCGTCCCGGCATACATGTACGTCCCGATCTTCGGCCCCCGGAGATAGCCCTGCTCGATCCGGTCGAGCCGGAAGCCGGCCCCTTCGATCAGGCGGTCGATCGGACGGTTCAGGTGGCAGCCGCCGGCGAGCCTCTTCTGGAGCGGCGTCAGGCGGTCCTGCCAGCGGGCGATGCGGGGGTCCGGCGAGCGGCCGTGCTCGACGAAGCGAAACTGGCCGCCGGGCCGGAGCACCCGCCGCATCTCCCGGAGCGCCCGCTCCACGTCCGGAATGGTGCACAGCGTCCACGTGGAGACGACCGCATCCACTCCGCCGTCCGGCAGGGGAATGGACTCCGCCGTCTCGCAGAGAGACTCGACCGGGAACGGAGCCGCCGCGATCGCCTTCTGCGCCATCCTCCTCGCCTCCGCCGCGGGCTCGATGAACCAGAGCTTCCCGACCTCTGAGGGATACCAGGGGAGGTTCAGCCCCGATCCGAAGCCGACCTCCAGGACCGTCCCGGAGAGCCCCCGGACGCATTCCTGGCGGAGCTCTTGGAAGGCGCCGCCGGAGAGCGTCCAGTGCACGAGATGGGGGAGGATGCGGCCGGTGTAGAGGGTCATGAGGTGGGCTCATTCTAGGAGAAGTGGAATTTCCGCCCCCGTTTCCTCCCTTAAACGGTAGAATCCCGCGGTCGCGGCGGCCGACGCGTTGCCCCGCGCCAGGACACCGACCCTTTTCGGAGAAAGAACATGAAGAAGCTCACCTCACTGGCCGCCCTGCTGCTCCTCACGGCCACCGTCGCGGTACGCGCCGAGCAGCAGCCGAGCGCCCAACAGCCTGCCCCGAAGCCGGCCCAGCCCCAGGCGGCTTCCGGCGACAAGCCTCAGTCCCTGGAGGACAAGGCCAGCTACATCATCGGCTTCAATCTGGGCTCCAATCTCAAGCAGCAGGAGATCCCGGTCAACAGCGACCTCATCGTCAAGGGATTGCGCGACGGCCTCGGCGGCGCTGCGGGGCTCCTCACCAATGAGGAGATCCAGGCCGCGATGACCGAGTTCCAGCAGCAGATGATGGCCAAGCAGCAGGAGAAGATGAAGGTCGTCGGCGACAAGAACAAGAAAGAGGCCGACGAGTTTCTGGCGGCCAACAAGACCAAGCCGGGCGTGGTCACCACGGCCAGCGGTCTGCAGTACCAGGTCCTGCAGGAGGGGAACGGCCCTCTCCCCAAGGCGACCGACAACGTGACGGTGAACTACAAGGGCACACTCCTGAACGGGAAGGTCTTCGACAGCTCCTATGACCGCAACGAGCCGGCCACCTTCACCGTCGGGCAGGTGATCCCGGGTTGGGTCGAGGCGCTCCAGCTCATGAAGGTCGGCTCGAAGTTCAAGCTCTTCGTTCCGCCGGCCCTGGCCTACGGCGAGAACGGCGCAGGCCAGGAGATCGGTCCGAACTCGCTGCTCATCTTCGAGGTCGAGCTGCTCAAGGCCGAGCCGCAGGCTGCACCCGCCCCCGAGAGCACGCCTCCGGCCCAGGGCGAAGGCCAGGCGCAGACCGAGCAGCAGAAGCCGCCCCAGCGGTAGATCCCCTCTGATCCTCCCGTAACCTACACCCCTCTCCCACTTGTGGGAGAGGGGCCGGGGTGAGGGTCCCCTCCCTACTTTTCGTCCATGAACGGGTAGCGGAAGCTCCTGGGCGGCACGAAGTTCTCCTTGATCGCCCGCTGCGAGGTCCAGCGCAGCAGGTTGATCATCGAGCCCGCCTTGTCGTTGGTGCCCGAGGCGCGGGCGCCGCCGAACGGCTGCTGGCCCACCACCGCGCCGGTCGGCTTGTCGTTGATGTAGAAGTTCCCGGCCGCATGGCGCAGCCGCCGCGACAGGTGCTCGATGACTTTGCGGTCCTCGGCGAAGATGCCGCCGGTCAGGGCGTACGGGCTCGTCGTGTCGACCAGGTCGAGCGTCTCCTCGAGCGCCGCGTCGTCATAGACGTAGACCGTGAGCACCGGGCCGAAGATCTCCTCCTCCATCAGCTTGAAGCGCGGGTTCGTGGTCAGGACCACGGTGGGCTCGATGAAATAGCCCTTGCTCTTGTCGCCGTTGCCGCCGGCCAGAATCTCGGCCTCGGTCGAATTCTTCGCGAAATCGACGTAGCCCATGATGCGGTCGAACGACGGCTCGTCGATCACCGCGGCCACGAAGTTGCGGAAGTCGAGCGGCGTGCCCATCTCGACCTGCTCGAGCTGGTCGAGGAGCTCCTCCTTGACCCGCGGCCAGAGCGAGCGCGGGATGTAGGCGCGCGAGCCCGCCGAGCACTTCTGCCCCTGATATTCGAAGGAGCCGCGGACGAGCGCCGTCGCATAGGCGGTCACGTCGGCCGAGGGGTGCGCGAAGACGAAGTTCTTGCCGCCCGTCTCACCCACGATCCGCGGATAGGTGCGGTAGATCGAGATGTTGTCGCCGATCGTCTTCCACATGGAATGGAAGACCGGGGTCGAGCCGGTGAAGTGGATGCCCGCGAAGCCGGGATGGGCGAGGACCGGATCGCCCACCTGGCTCGCCTTGCCCGGCAGGAAGTTGATCACGCCGTCGGGGAGTCCCGCCGCCTGCAGGATCTTCATGATGTGATAGCCGGAGTAAACGGCGGTCGAGGCGGGCTTCCAGAGCACCGTGTTGCCCATCAGGGCCGGCGCAGTCGGCAGGTTGCCGCCGATCGAGGTGAAGTTGAACGGCGTGACCGCGAAGACGAACCCCTCGAGCGCCCGGTACTCGGTGCGGTTCCAGGTGGCGGCCGGCGACCAGGGCTGGTCGGCGTAGATCCGGCACATGTAGTAGGGATTGAGCCGCCAGAAGTCGATCAGCTCGGCGGCGGAGTCGATCTCGGCCTGGAAGACCGTCTTCGACTGGTTGAGCATGGTCGCCCCGTTCAGGCTGTCGCGCCAGGGGCCGGCGAGGAGGTCGGCGGCGCGCAGCAGCACGGCGGCGCGCTCCTCCCAGGGGAGCTCGGACCACTCGTGCCAGGCGTCCTTGGCAGCTTCGGCGGCGCTCGCCACCTCGGCGGCGCCGGCCTGGTGATAGGTGGCGAGGACGTGGCCATGGTCGTGCGGGCAGACCGCCTTGGCCGTGTTCCCGGTGCGCACCTCCCGGCCGCCGATGATGAGCGGGATCTCGATCTGCTCCGACGACATCTCGTCGAGGCGCTTCTTCAGGGACTTCTTCTCCGCCGATCCCGGACCGTACGAGCGGACGGGCTCGTTGGCCGGAGCCGCGAGGGGAAAGATCGCATTTGACATGCGCCCATCGTATCGCAAGGTCAGCTCTTGAGAGCCGCCCAGGCGAAGAGGAGGAAGCCGGCGATCAGGAGGAGGCCGCCGAGCGGGGTGACGGCTCCGAGCCAGCGGGGTCCTCCGAGGGCGAGGACCGCCACCGTGCCGCTGAAGACGAGGCTGCCCAAGAGCAGGCACCAGCCGGCGGCGGCCACACCCCGCACCGCCCCCTGCCGGCCGAGGAGGCCGACCAGGGCGAGGGCGAAGGCCCCGTACATGAGATAGCGCGCCGCGGTCTCCCAGAGAGCCAGAGAGTGAGCGTCCAGCCGCGACGCCAGGCCGTGCGCCCCGAAAGCGCCCGCGATCACGGCCACGGCGCCCAGGAGGGCGCCGAGAAAGATCCAGTTGGGGGTCATATGTCCCCGAGGCGCCGCACCGAGGAGATCTTGTCGCGCGGGATGAAGAGATGGTCGTGCTTCTTCCAGACGCCGACCATGGCCGCCCGCTGGACCCAGGCGTCCTTCGAGCGGCCCCCCTCTCCTTCGCGATGGACGTCCGCGTCGTGCAGGAAGATGCCGCGGTCGTCCTCGTCGTCGCAGCGGCCGATGACGATCTCCGGCCCCGTGGTGTCCACGACCACGGTGATGCCGTGGAGCGGACCCTTGCCCTGGTGGAAGGTCCCCATCTCAGGAGGCCGCCGTGACCGCGCAGTGCTCCTCGAAGACGCTCACCAGATCGCCGGCCACGGCGTCGGCGGTACGCCCCTCGATGCGGTGGCGCGGCAGGAAATACACCAGCTCGCCATCCTTCAAGAAGGCGATCGACGGGCTGGACGGCGGGATGTCCTGGAAATAGGAACGGGCGCGCGCCGTCGCCTCCAGGTCCTGTCCGGCGAAGACCGTGGCCACCCGGTCGGGCACCCTGCCATGCGAGAGCGCCTGGCGGATGCCCGGCCGCGCCATGCCCGCGGCACAGCCGCAGACCGAGTTGACCACCAGCATCGCCGTCCCGCTCTTCTCGGCCATGAAGGCATCCACGTCCTGGGCGGTCCGGAGCTCCTTGACACCAACGCTCGTCAGCTCTTCACGCATCGGTCTGACCAGCATCTCACTGTAGGGCACGTTCGCACCTCCTTGCTTCGAGATCCATGATTCTACGCCACGGCGCCGCGATGGCGCCTGGCTGGGTTCTTGCTATACAGGAACCGGCCTGCCGGTGTCCAACTTCCCGCGAGCGAGAGGGAGATGACAATGACGCGTCCACGAGCCGCCCTGTTTCCGCTGACCCTCGCCCTTCCGATCCTGCTGATCGGCGCCTGCCGCCCCTCGGAGCCCGAAGGGGAGACCGCGCCTTCCACCACCGCGGCCCCGGCGCCCGCACCCACTCCGCAGGCGTCTCTGCCTACCGCACCCGCGCCCGCGACGAGCGACCTGGGGACGGACATGGCACCGGCTCCCGAAGCCGCCTCTCCCGCCGCGAGCCTGCCCCAGGATAGGCCGCTACGGGCCGGCTTCCTGGTGGTCGACGGTATCTACAACACCGAGCTGGCGGCGCCGTACGACGTGTTCCAGCATACAGCCTTCCACACCAAGCCCGGCATCGAAGCCTTCACCGTCTCGCCGAACGGCCAGCCGGT
>DASPXX010000118.1:0-31561 GCA_035637095.1 Thermoanaerobaculia bacterium | reverse complement strand
GCCCGACCTCACCCCCCCGGCCCCCCTCTCCCATCTCCCACCCAGCCCCCGGGAGAGGGGGGAGTCGACAAAAACCAAAGAGAGAGCGGGCGGTGGCGCCCCTCTCCCGGTTGGAGGGGTGGGAGATGGGAGAGGGGTCGGGGGTGAGGTCGGGCGGGGGAACGCCGGCATGAGAAGGACCTGGGGATCTCGAGTGGAGCCATGAAACAATGGAGTGGTGACCGAAGAGAAAAAGCTCAGCCGGTGGTTCTTCATCGCCGCCCTGGTGCTCACCACCATCCTGTTCTTCCGGATGATGCAGGCGTTCCTGGTGCCGATCGCGCTCGCGGCCGTCTTCGCGACGATCTTCGATCCGCTCTACCAGGGATTCCTGCGCACCTTCCGCGGACGCCGCTCCCTCGCGGCCTTCTTCTCCTGCTTCGTGCTGTTCCTGGGCCTGGTCCTGCCTCTCTATGGCGTGGGCCACCTGGTGACCGTCGAGGCGATCAATTTCTACCGCTCGATCCAAGGCGACGTCACCCGCCTCGTCCAAGGGGGGAACGTCGACCTGATCCGGCGGATCAAGAGCATCCCCTGGCTGAGCAATCTCCCGTTCGAGCAGATCAACCTGCAGGAGGACCTGCAGAAAGCGGCGGCGGGTATCGCGGCCTTCATGGCCGGCCTGATCAACCGGACGTCGCGCAGCACCCTGGAGTTTGTGGTGCTGCTCTTCATCACCCTCTTCACGATGTTCTACTTCTTCCGCGACGGCCGGACCATGGTGCGCCGGCTGCGCTTCCTGATCCCGCTCGACCGCGAATACAAGAACGCGATCCTCGCCCGCTTCACCGCGGTGGCACGCGCCACGGTCAAGGGGACGCTCCTCATCGCGCTGGTCCAGGGGAGTCTCTCGGGGCTCACCCTGTGGATCTTCGGCGTCGGCTCGCCGTTCCTCTGGGGCGTGGTCGCGACCCTCCTGTCGATCATCCCGCTGGTGGGGGCCTGGCTGGTCCTCTATCCGGCGGCCGCCGTCCAGGCGCTCCAGGGGAACTACTGGCAGGCGATCGGCATCCTCCTGGCGACCGTGATCGTGATCGTCAACGTCGACAACCTGCTGCGCCCGCGGCTGGTCGGCCAGGAGACCGGGATGCACGACCTGATGGTCTTCTTCTCGACCCTGGGAGGGATCGGCCTCTTCGGCGCCACCGGCTTCATCCTCGGTCCCATGCTGGCCGCCCTCTTCCTCTCTCTCCTCGACATCTACAGTCAGGAGTTCAAGGACGACCTGGACACCACCGCCACGCTCCCGCTGGTGGCCCAGCCCCCTCCTCTAGCCCCTCCCCCGCAGAGCGGGAGAGGGGAGACCGGCTAGCGGATTCGTGCCGCAAATCGGTCGGGGATGACCTCATCCCCAAGAGGGAACGCCGCAGCCCCGAGACAATTTGCGGCACATTTCCAGAGGGCGCTCAGCGCCCCCTGACAACTTGCGGCATCGCGACAGCTCCACGCCGCAACCCGGAAGAAATTTGCGGCGCGCTGGACGGAATGCGCCGCAACAACTAGGGAACACGCCGCAAATATCAGGGAGTGTGCCGCAAATTGCCAGGAGCGGGGGCATCCGAGAGAGGAACCTGCCGCAAGTTGTCAGGTACAGGCGGCAGATTTTTCGGTGCGGAGGGGTACCCACTGCCTTTTTGCGGCACGAAAAAATTCTCGGATCGCCGGGAGGCCGGGTGGCAGCGAAGGCTCTAAGGGCCTGCTACGAAATAAAATCTGCCAAGATGATCCTCTTCTCTCGCAGCTTGAAATGTTGATGGCCGTCCTATCCGGCCCAACGGGCCGGGAGAACATAGCCCAGGGATGAGGCCGCAGGCCGATTCCCTGGGATCCAACGGCCGCCACGATCATGCGGCCTGAAGGGCCGCGGGAGCCTTCACCAGTGCCTAGGTATTACGTGGCAAGCCCTAAGGCACGGGCTCGACCGCTACGTCCATCTTCATCAGCACGGGGCCGAGCTCCCCGGGTTTGACCTGGGCGCAGGCTCCGGCGTCGACTTCGATGGGCTCGACTCGATAGCGCACCCCTTCGGCGGTGGAGTCATGCTCCCGGGAGGCGCGGACGGCTTCCAGCACGTTCGCCGGGATGGGGATCTTGGAACCGGTGAGGACGCGCTCCAACTCCTTGGCCAGCGCCTCGATCGCCGGCTCCCGGTCGGCCGCGCACCAGACGTTGACCGAAAAGACCAGGTGCGGTTCGCCGGCGCTGCTGGCCAACAGCACACCGAGGTCGGGCGCTCGGCCGGGCCCCTTGCCGGCAAGCTGGCGCTCGAGGGTGCACATGTAGAGCCGCTTGCCGATGCGCGTCTCCGCCTGAGTGTCGGGATTCATCTTGAGCTCATCCGCCGGCACTCCCCAACCCTGCTTCTGGAGGTCCGCGCAGATGTTGGGGAGCCGGTCCGCCGTCTGCTTGGCAGGATTGTCCTTGGCAGCCGCAGGCACCGCCATCAGGACCGCCGCCAGGAAGCTCGCCGCACAACGGTTGCGAAGGTCGCACCTCATGTCCAGGGTCTCCTTTGGTTCGCGCTGCTGCAACGAGCGTAGTACACCGCGACCCACCGGGCAAGGCGGCCCGCGGGATGGTAACAGGGTCCCGTCAAAGTCATCGTAGCGGGTGCCTCCGCCCGCCCATCCCTCACCCCCCTTCCCCCTCTCCCACCCGCACTCACTCCCACCCGGGAGAGGGGGCGCCACCGCCCAAAACATTGAAAAAGCGAGCGTTGGGGGTTCCCCCTCTCCCGGAGGGTGGGAGTGCGGGTGGGAGAGGGGGCCAGGGGGTGAGGGTCTTTGGGCGGGGGAAAACTCCGCCTCCGGCGTTTCAGCCGCCGCCTGATCCTCCGCCACGGGCTGAGCGGCGCGGTCACCCCGGATAAATCACCACCCGCCGGTATGGCTCGTCCCCCTTGCTCTCCGAGGTGAGGCCGTAGCGCTCGATCACCTGGTGTTGCAGCCTTCTTAGATAGTTGTTGCGGGGCGGGAGCTCGACCGGCCTGCCCTGGTCGAGGGCCTCGTCGATCGCCTCTTCCACCTCGCGGAGGGCGTCCTCGTCCTGGGCGCGGACGTCGATGACGCCGAAGTGGGAGCGCACGAAGGTCTCCATCTGGGCGAGGGTGTTGCTCTTGATGATGTGGATCGGCAGGCCCTTCTCCGCGGCGTCTTTCAGGCGGCGCGGCTGGCGGCGCTCCTGGGCTTTGAGCGTCACCACCATGTCGGCTTCGTCGAGGTCGTCCACCAGGAAGGCGGGGACTCGCATCTTGCGCAGGGCGCGCTCCATCTTGTCGCGGCTGACCGCGTAGGCGTAGATCCTCGCGATCTTGCCGCGCGGCGGGCGCTGCGACTGGGTCGGCGGCTCGTCGTGGGCGGGCTCCGGGGTGGGGGAGGGGACGGTGAGCGGCTCTTCCCACCAGGGGGAAGCGCCTCCTTTCCCCTTGCGGCCGGCTTGGCGCTTCCGGGGCTCGCCTCGCCTCGGCTCGGGGCCGTTCCGGCGGTGAGCGGCGGGGGCGTGGCGGGACTCCGGGCGCGGGGCGGCCTGAATCTCGACTCCGCCGTCCTCCTTGCGGGTGCGCAGCTCCGGCCGGGATGGAACGTCGCGCAGGAACAGGTCCACCACCTCGGCCACCTCGCGGTGCACGGCCAGGCGGTCCTTGTCCTGGATCTCGATGAGGATGTCGAAGGTCGGCGGGGCGCGGCGCTCGAGGACCGTCTTCTGGGTGCCGCGGCGGCGCGCTTCCTCATCCGACAAGGTCACCGCCTGGATGCCCCCGACCAGGTCGGAGAGCGTCGGGTTCTGCAGCAGGTTGTCGAGGGTGTTGCCGTGCGCGGTCGCGATCAGCTGCACGCCTCTTTCGGCGATGGTGCGGGCGGCCATGGCCTCGGCCGCGGTGCCGATCTCGTCGATCACGATCACCTGCGGCATGTGGTTCTCGACCGCCTCGATCATCGTGGCGTGCTGCTGCTCGGGCGACGGCACCTGCATCCGCCGGGCGTGGCCGATCGCCGGGTGCGGGATGTCGCCGTCGCCGGCGATCTCGTTCGAGGTGTCGACCACGATCACCCGTTTGCCGAGGTCGTCGGCGAGGACGCGCGCCGCCTCGCGCAGGAGCGTCGTCTTGCCCACGCCGGGCCGGCCCAGGAGGAGGATCGAGCGGCCCGACTCGATGACGTCGCGCAGGATGTCGACCGTGCCATAGACGGCGCGGCCGACCCGGCAGGTCAGGCCGACCACGTCGCCGATGCGGTTGCGCAGGGCGGAGATGCGGTGGAGGGTGCGCGCGATGCCGGCCCGGTTGTCCTTGCCGAAGCGGGCGATGCGCTCGACCACATGGTCGAGGTCCCCGCGCTCCACCGGCCGGTCGTCGATCATCTCGCCGCGGTCGGCGAAGCGGATCTCCGGCGTCCGCCCCAGGTCGAGCACGATCTCGATGATCGAGCTGCGGTCCGGCCGCGCCTCGATCGCCTGGCAGACGCGGTCGGGCATCACGGCCAGCAGCAGCTCCAGGTCGTCGATCGTCTGTCCTGCCTTCACGCGCCCCCTCCTCTTCGGCCCTCCAGGCTACACCGAATCCGCCGTGAAGCCGCTCCCGGAGACCACCAAAGGCAAGATCGGTGCCCGTGTCACGATCGCGTCACCCAAATCGACCCAAACCCGAGTACACTTCCCCGGCAAACCCGTTCGTCCCCCCGGTCGCTGTTCGCGCCGGGTTCCGTCTGTCTGAGGAGATTCGCTCATGCTCAAATCGCTTCGTGCTCTGCTGCCCATTGGCTTGGTCTTGGCGCTGGTCCCGACATGCGTGACGGCGCAGACGACGTACACCTGGAATCAGACCGGCACGGCGTCGTACGCCACCGCCACGAATTGGACGCCGACCCGCACCACGCCGGCCGTCAACGACATCCTCGTCTTCAACAACGGCGCGACGACGACCGTCACGGGTGTGCCGACGCAGACGATCGGGCAGCTGTTGGCTTCCAGCAACACGAACGTGACCTTGCAGAGCGCAGGCGCGGTCACCTTGACCATCAACGGCGGCACGGGCACCGACCTGCAAGTCGATGTCGGCTCGCAGCTGAACTTCACCGGAACCGCAAACGCCATCACCATGGCGCTCGCCGCGGGAGCGACCGGTAGTATCGGCGGTTCGATGACGCTCAGTGGAACCGCTTCGGTTGCGCACCGGCTGACTGCCGCCAGCGCGAGCGGCATCACGTTTCAGAGCGGCTCGACGTTTACGGAGGGGACGAATTTCAGCGGCAATCCTTTCGGTACCACGAGCTTGAGCTCCGTCGTCTTCGCCGCCGGATCCACCTTCGTGTTCCTCGCCGGCTCCAATCCGTTCGGTGCGGCGGCCCCCACCTCCGTCGTCGTGTTCCAGACGGGGAGTCTCTATCGTCATCAGAGCTCGAACACGCCCTCCTTCAGCGGCCGTACGTATGCCAACTACGAGCAGAACGTCGCGTCGACGATCACGCCGACAGGTGGCAGCGCCGTCGTGATGGACAACCTCACGGTCACCCTGGGAACGCTCAACTTCAACATGACCGGCACGCCCGGTCACTCGATCCGGGGTAACGTCTCGGTCGCCGCCGGGGCGACGCTCAGCTTCAGCCCCGCGTCGGCCGGCACGGTGAATCTCAACGGTCCTGCCGCGCAGTCGATCGCGAGCGCGGGGACACTCACCTTCGGTGCCAACTCGACGATCAACGTCAACAACGCGAACGGCATCACGCTGGGCAGCGACGTGACGTTCGGCGCCGGCACGCTGCAACTCTCCAGCGGCAACATCACCACTGGCGCCAATACGCTCATCATCGGTTCCGGTGCGAGCGTCAACCGCACGAGCGGTCACGTCATCGGCAATCTGCGAAAGGACTTCTCGGCCAACGGCAGCAAGGTCTTCGAAGTCGGAACCGCCAACGGCTATTCGCCGTTCACCGCCAATGTCACGGCGGGTACACCGGGAAACATCACCTGCGCCGCGGTGCAAGGCACGCAGCCCAACATGAATCCTGCCACCTCGATCCAGCGCTACTGGTCGCTCGCGGCGACCCCGGGCATCACCGCCGATCTCACGTTCGCCTACCTCGCCGGCGATGTCGTGGGCAATGAGGCCGTCTACAAGGTGTTCCGGGTCAGCGGCGGAATTCCCACGTCTTTCCCGGGCAGCACGGTGAACGCAGGAACGCACACAGGTACCGTGTCTGGAATCAGCGCCTTCTCGGATTGGACCGTCGGCGAGGACGTGCCCCCGCCGCTGAGCCTGAGCATCAACGATGTCTCGCTCTCCGAGGGGAACGCCGGCACCACGACCTTCACCTTTACCGTCAGCCTCTCGGCTCCGGCCGGGGCCGGCGGCGTGACCTTCGACATCGCGACCGCGGACAACACGGCGACGCAGCCGGGCGACTACACGCAGAAGTCGCTCACCAGCCAGACGATCCCGGCCGGGAGCTCGACCTACACCTTCGACGTACTGGTCAATGGCGACACCACCCCGGAGCTGGATGAGACCTTCTTCGTGAATGTGACGAACGCCTCTAATGCCGTCATAGCCGACGGCCAGGGGCAGGGGACGATCGTCAACGACGACCTCTTCCGCATCCACGACGTGCAGGGGAACGGCGCCGCGACCCCCATTCCAGGCGTCACCGTCACCGTCGAGGGCATCGTCACCGCCGACTTCCAGGGGACCAACATCCAGGGCTTCTTCCTCCAGGAAGAGGACACTGACGCCGATGCCGATCCGGCGACCTCGGAAGGCATCTTCATCTTCTGCAGCAGCTGCCCGACCCCGGTCGCCGAGGGGCAGCGGGTGCAGGCCACCGGCAGCGTGTCGGAGTTCAACAACCTGACCGAGATCACGGCGAGCGCCGCCGGCTCGGTCGTCATCACCAACGCCGGCAACAACCTCGCCCAGGTCACGCCGTCGCCGATCGATCTGCCCATCGCCGGCGTCGTCAACGACTTCTATGAACAGCGTGAAGGGATGAAGGTGACCTTCGTCGACACGCTCACGGTGTCGGAGTACTTCGAGCTCGGGCGCTATGGCCAGATCATCCTCTATGAAGGCGGCCGGCCGCGCCAGTTCACCGAGGCGAACCCGCCGAGCGTCGCGGGGAACACCGCCTGGGCCGACGGCCTCTCGCGCCGGAAGGTCATTCTCGACGACGACAACAACTCCCAGGAGTGGTACCTGACGTCGTCGTCGCCGGCCGGACCGGCCGACGGCCTCCAGTACGTCTACCACCCGCGCGCCAATGGCGGCTTCTCGATCGGCACCCAGGGGACCGACTTCTTCCGCGGCGGCGACCTGGTCAACGGGCTCACCGGGGTCCTGCACTGGTCGTTCGCGGGCCAGGCCGGCACCGACGCCTGGCGCATCCGGCCCACCGCCGCTGAGCCGGCGACCTTCACGGTCGCCAACCCACGCCCGGCGACGCCGCCGGCGGTGGGCGGCGCCATCCGGGCCGTTGGCATGAACCTCCTCAACTACTTCACGACGATCGACACCACCGCCAGCAACAGCACTGGTCCCTGCGCCCCGGGCGGCACCCTGGACTGCCGCGGCGCCGACAGCGTCGCCGAGCTCAACCGCCAGCGCGCGCGGGCGGCGCTCGTCATCTGCACGCTGAACGCCGATGTCTACGGCTTCGCGGAACTCGAGAACACCACGCCGAGCGACTCGATCACCGACCTGCTGGGGGCCGTCAACGCCCTCTGCGGCGGGGCGCATCCGTACGCCTTCGTGAATACCGGCGGCACGCTCGGCACCGACGCCATCCGGGTGCAGCAGATCTACCGCACGGGCATCGTGTCGCCGGTCGGCTCTCCACTCTCCGACCTCGATCCGATCCACAGCCGGCCGCCGACGGCCCAGACCTATGACGTCGTCGACGCGACCAACCCGGCCTTCGGGCAGCGCTTCACGGTGATCATCAACCACTTCAAGTCGAAGGGCTCGAGCGCCGGCCTGCCGGGCGACGCCGACATCGGAGATGGCGCCGGTGCCTCCAATGCCACACGGACGGCGCAGGCCAACCGCCTCCTCACCTGGATCACCGGCACCGTCATCCCCGCCGCGGGTGACCCGGACGTCCTGCTCCTCGGCGATTTCAACTCCTACGCCAAGGAGGACCCGATCAACACGCTGATCGCCGGCGGGTACACGGACCTCGAGACCCTCTTCCACGGGGCGAGCACCTACTCCTATCTCTTCGACGGCCAGTTGGGCCACCTCGACTACGGCTTCGCCAGCTCCTCTCTGCTGCCGCAGGTCACCGGCGCCGACGCCTGGCACATCAACGCCGACGAGGTCGACCTCTTCGACTACAACGACGAGATCCGCGACAGCCCGGGTGAGGCCACCTTCGAGGAGAAGCCGGACGGTTCCGCTCTGGCGCCGCCGCGCGTCGTCTTCCAGCCCGGGACGCCCTACCGGGCCTCCGACCACGACCCCGTGCTGGTCGGCCTGTTCCAGGTCGCCGACGTCGCGATCACCAAGACGGACGGCGTGACGACGGCGGTGCCCGGCGGCTCGGTCACCTACACGATCACCGCGTCGAACGCGGGTCCGGACCCGGTGACGGGCGGCACCGTCGCCGACACCTTCCCGGCGGTCCTCACCTGCACGTGGACCTGCGTGGGCGCGGGCGGCGGCACCTGCACGGCCTCCGGCTCGGGCAACCTCAACGACACCGTCAACCTGCCGGCCGGCGGCAGCGTCACCTACACGGCGAGCTGCTCGATCTCGGCGTCAGCGACCGGAACGCTCGCCAACACCGCGACGGTCTCGGGCGGAGCGGCGGGCGACCCCAACCCGGCCAACAACAGCGCCACCGACACCGACACGCTGACACCGCAGGCCGACCTCGCCATCACCAAGACGGACGGGGTGACGACCGTCGACCCCGGCGGCTCGGTGACCTACACGATCACGGCGTCGAGCTCCGGTCCGAGCGATGCGGCGGGCTCGACGGTGGCGGACACCTTCCCGGCCGATCTCACCTGCAACTGGACCTGCGCGGGCGCGGGTGGCGGCACCTGCACGGCCTCCGGCTCGGGCAACATCAATGACACCGTCAACCTGCCGGCCGGCGGCAGCGTCACCTATACGGCGAGCTGCACGGTCTCTGCCGCCGCCACCGGCACGCTGAGCAATACGGCGACGGTTGCGGCTCCGGGCGGAGTGACCGATCCGAGCCCGGGCAACAACTCGGCGACCGATTCCGACACGGTCAGCAACCTCGGCGACTCCTTCACGGTCACGCCGTGCCGGGCCGTGGACACGCGGGCGAGCACACCGCTCCAGGATGGAGTGCCACGGACGTTCGCTCTGCACGGCGTCTGCGGCATCCCGCCGACCGCGAAGGTCGTCGTGCTCAACGTCACGATCGTGGCGCCCACCGGGAGCGGCGATCTGACGATCTACGCCGGCGATGCCGCAGCGCCCGCCTTCCCCACGATGCAGTTCCCGGTGATCGGCGCACGGTCGCTGTTCGTCGTCGTCCCCCTGTCCCAGGACGCCGCCGGGGAGGTCGCGGTGCAGGCTTCGGTGGCTGGCAGCGGAACGGTCCACGTGGTGCTCGACGTCCTGGGCTACTTCGAATGATCGAGCCGAAGCCGTTCCGTATCTTTCTGTCCGTCCTCGGGCTGGCAGTGCTCCTGCCGGCCCTCGCGGCGGCCCAGTCGGCCGACCTTGTGGTGACCAAGGCGGACAGCCCCGATCCGGTGGCTCCGGGGGGAAACCTGACCTACACCATCACGGTGACCAACAACGGTCCGGACCCGGCGGACAACGCCTTCTGGAGCGACACGCTGCCCGCGGAGACGACCTTCGTATCGCTGGCCTCGCCGGGCGGCTGGAGCTGCTCCATGCCGGCGGTGGGGGCCGGCGGCACGGTCTCGTGCTCCACCGCCTCGTTCGCGGTGGGCAGCGCGGTCTTCACCCTCGTCGTCGCGGTCGATCCGGCGGTGACCGCGGGGGAGATCACCAACACGGCCGGGGCGTCCTCAGACACCCCCGACCCGAATCCCGAGGACGAGATCGGCGTCGCCACGACGACCGTCTCGTCGTCGGCCGATCTGTCGGTGACCAAGGGGGACACCCCAGATCCGGTCTCGGCGGGGACCAACCTGACCTACACCGTCACGGTGACGAACGCCGGCCCGAATTACGCCGGCAGCGTCGTCCTCGACGATCCGCTGCCGGCGGGCACCACCTTCCAGTCGCTCTCCGCGCCGGCCGGCTGGAGCTGCGGAACGCCGGCCGTCGACAGCCCGGGCGCGATCGGCTGCTCGAACGCCTCCTTCGCACCGGGGAGCGCGGTGTTCACGCTCACGGTCGCCGTGGGCTCTACGGTGGCCAACGGCACGGTGCTCACCAACACCGCGACGGTCACCTCGACGACGGCCGATCCGAACCCGGGCAATGAGAGCGCCAGCGTGGACACCACGGTGGCCAACGGCGCCGCGGTCTCGGCCACCAAGACGGTCAGCGGCCAGCTCTTCCCCGGCGGCAGCGTGACCTACACGGTGGTCCTGACCAACACCTCGCCCCATGCCCAGGCGGACAACCCGGGCAACGAGCTCACCGACGTCCTGCCGTCGCAGCTCACCCTGGTGAGCTCCACTGCGACCTCCGGGACGGCGGCCGCCACCCCGGCGACCAACACCGTCACCTGGAACGGCGCGATCCCGGCCGGCGGCTCGGTGACCATCACCATCCAGGCCACCGTCAAGCCCGATACACCCAGGGGGACGGTGATCAGCAACCAGGGCAGCGTGGCCTACGACAGCAACGGCGACGGCACCAACGACGCCTCCGCCCCGACCGACGATCCGGCGGCGAGCGGAGGGGCCGATCCCACGACCTTCGTGGTGGAATCCCAGCCGGTCGTCGAGATCCCGGCCTTGAACGAGGCTGGGCTCGCCCTGCTCGCCCTGCTCCTCGCTCTCGGCGGCGCCGGGATGCTGCGGCGCCGGACCCGGTCGTGAGACCAACAGGGGGGCGCGGTTTGGTCCCCCTCCTGCACCTTGTTGATTAGGGAATCCTCTGTGTCAGGAGTGTGTCCCATCCCCGATCCAGGTTCGGGTCGGGGACTTCTATTGGAGGAGAGAAGAGTGTCCAAACACCTCACATCCGCAGTCTGTCTTACCTTGGGTGCCCTGGCGCTCGGGAGCCTGGCCGCGCCGCGACCCGCGGCGGCGCTGCCCGACATGATCGTCCGCACCGACATCCTGGAGCGCCAGTGGGTCGTCCGCGACGAGAAGCTCGACGCCAATTTCTGCAGCGTCATCGAAGGGGGCGTCACCCCCGGCCTGCGCCGGCTGGTGCGCTTCACGGTGATGACCGCCAACGTCGGCGACGAAGACATCAACATCGGCGATCCGCGGGCGCACTTCGACGCCAACGACGGCCTTTACGAGTTCGCCACCTGCCACCAGCACTTCCACTTCCGCAACTACGCCCTGTATCAGCTCATCGATCCGCACACCGGCAAGGTCTGGAAGGCTGCCAAGGCGGGCTTCTGCATGCTCGACACCGATCCCAACCCGACGTCTGTGGGCGGCGATCCGCCGAAGAACCCCACCTACCGGAGCTGCGGCGACCTGACCCACTCGGGCAATCAGGGGATCTCGCACGGCTGGTCGGACACCTACCGCTTCTTCCTCGGCGGCCAGTACTTCGTCCTCGACGGCGGCGACGGCCAGGACCCCGTGCCGCCCGGTGACTACGTCATCCGGATCACGGCCAATCCGCCGTTCAAGCCGAAGAACCAGGAGCCGTGCCGCGCGCTCGATACGGCGACCGGCCTCTGCCACAACTTCGCCGAGTCGGATTACACGAACAACGTCGGCGAGGTGCTGGTCACCATTCCGGACCACCCCGGCAAGACCGGCGTCGGCCCGCTGGCCGGCAGCGACAACCCGCTCAAAGACGAGCCGAACGAGCACTAGAACCCTCACCGAGCACTAGAACCCTCACCCCCTGGCCCCCTCTCCCACACGCACTCACACCCCCCGGGAGAGGGGGAACGCCCTCTACGAAACGTTGAAAGTCTTCCAGCGGGCGAGGAGGACGAGCACGAACGGGATCAGGTTCGTGTTGACGATGTCCTTGAGGCTGGCCAGCCAGCCGTAGCCGTCGCGCAGGTCGAAGACCTCCATCGCGATGGAGACGAGGAGGCCGGGGATCAGCGCCGCGTACGAGGTCAGGCTGCGCCGGAAGAGGATCAGGGCGACCAGGAAGCAGAGGAAGCCGATATAGATGTGGATGGCGTCCTTGGTCAGGGGGAGGACGGCGAGCCAGCCGAGCTTGAAGATCTGGTAATCCGACTGCACCCTGAGAGCCTATCGCATCCGCGGCGGCGGCTCTACGCCAGGTCGAGCGCGACCTCGACCGGGCTGGGGGCGGTCTCGTCCTTCACCTTCTCCTCGTGGACGTCGGGGAGGCGGCGCCAGCGGATCAGGCCCAGCCCGGCGGCGTGCACCGCGGCGGCCTCGGTGTCGGGGACGAGGAGCATCGGCACCCCTTCCTCCCGCACCTCCCGGGCGATCTCCAGGACCTGCTCGTCGCGCCCCGGCACGGTGATGCGCCGGATGTAGACGGCCCGGATCCGCCCCGGGTACTCGCGGACGACCTGGCGGTAGATCTCCGGATCCCGCTCGCCGCTGTCGCCGATCAGCACGAACGGGAGCTCCGGGTAGCTGTCGAGGATCGGCCGGATGCAGCCGAGCTTGTGATGGAGGCTCGGCCGCCGGAAGAGCTTGCGCCGGCCGGCGCCCACGTCACGCAGGAGGAGAGGCCCCGGCGGGATGGCATGGAGGTCCATGAATTCCACCAAGAGGTCGTAGAGGTTCCACGGGCTGCCGGACACGAAGAAGACAGGGTTCGTCCCCCCGGCTTTCACCCCCTGATGGAGGGCGTCATAGAAGGCCGCCACTCCCGCGAACGGCAGGCGCGTCCGGGCGTTGCCCAGGAAGACGGTGCGCGCCATGGCGAGCCGGCGGGTCACCCCGGTCTCGACCACCGTGTCGTCGATGTCGCTGATGATCCCGTACTCGGCCTCGGGGGGCGGTACGAGGACGGCGCCGGTGGCGTGGACCGGATGCGGCGGATCGAGCAGCTCCAGGTCGACCGGGTGCCAGGCGGCGGACGGATCGAGGGGCGCGGCCGGCTCGATCTCGCAGCGGAAGTAGCCCTCCTCGTCGGTCGTGGTCTCGGAGGCCCGTTCGCCGAAGGAGATCCGCAGGCGGGCGTGGGGGACCTCGTCGGCCTTGAAGCGCTTCCAGGTGTTCCCCAGGTTCTTCCAGATCGAGTCGTGCTCCTTGGCCGCGGCGACCGGCTCGTCCTGCAGGACCCGGCCGGTGACCGCCAGCTTGCGGGAGGTCCCGAAGCCCCGGTACGCCATGATATGGATCGGGTCGTCGCTCATCCTCTTCACGGTCCGTGCAAGACCCGAGCCTCGGGAAGGCGGATCGGATCAGAGTCTTCGATGCTGCTGCACCGGAATCGCCCGTCGGATGCGCTCCGCCCGCTCCAGGTCGATCTCGGCCAGGGCAACTCCCGGTCCGTCCGAGGCCCTGGCGACCGCCAGCCCCCAGGGGTCCACGATCAGGGCGTGCCCGTAGCTCGCCTTGAGCCCGGCGTCGTCGTGCTCGCCGTGCTGGGCGGGAGCCAGCACGTACGCCTGGTTTTCGATGGCGCGGGCGCGCAGCAGCGTCTCCCAGTGATCCTTGCCGGTCATCAGGGTGAACGCCGACGGGACCGTCAGGATCTGCGCCCCCTGGTCCACCATCCGGCGATAGAGCTCGGCGAACCGCATGTCGTAGCAGATCGACAGCCCGATCCGGCCCAGCGGCGTGTCGGCCACCACCACGTCCCCTCCGGGCTTGCAGGTGTCCGACTCGGCGAACCGGACCCCTCCGGGCACGTCCACGTCGAAGAGGTGCATCTTGCGATAGGTGGCGACGATCTTCCCTTCGGGAGAGAAGAGGACGCTGGTGTTGAAGCAACGCCTGGGCTCGTCGCTCTTTTCGTTGTACGATCCCAGGAGGAGCCAGATCCCGTGACGGCGCGCGAGATCGGCGAAGCGGGTGCAGGTGGGTCCGTCCAGCGGCTCGGCGCGGCGGACCTTCTCCTCATGGGGTCCCAGGTAGTTGGTGTTCTCCGGCGTGGCGACGAGCTTGGCGCCATACCCGGCGGCGCGCTCGACCAGCGAGCGGGCGCTCTCCCAGTTGGCGGCCTCGTCTGAGGTACAGTTGAGCTGGATGACGGCGGCAAGGAACATGATGGGCCTCTTTCTAGCACATCAGAGGTCATCTCTGACCACCCTGTGACCGGGACGCCACGGCAGCGTCACGCCCGGAGCCCATCCTGACAGCGGAAGGAAAAGGCTTTGGAGCTGTTCACCCAATCTCTCGTCCTGCTCGCGGCCCTCTCGCTCGCGGTCACCGTCCTCACGGCCGGCGGCGCCCTGCTCTTCCTGCTGCGCCCGGCGAAAGCCGCGCACCGGGGCTCCGGGGAGCTCCCCCCGATCTCGATCCTCAAGCCGCTCAAGGGGATCGACGAAGGGCTGTACGAGAATCTCGCCTCGCTCGCCGGGCAGGACTACCCCCGATTCGAGCTGATCCTCGGCACCGAGGACCCCGCCGACCCCGCCCTCGCGGTGGCCCAGCGCCTGCGGCGGGACTTCCCCGAAGTGCCGATCCGCATCGTGGCCGGCGCGCCCGCTCTCGGCTGGAACCCCAAGGTGACCAACCTGGCCTCGCTCGCGCGGTCCGCCCGCCACGAGCACTGGCTGATCTCCGACTCGAACGTCCGCGCCCGGCCCGGCTATCTGCGCGCCCTCGCGGACGAGTTGCCGGGTGCCGGGCTGGTCACCAACGTGCTGGCCGGCGTCGGGGACCGGAGCCTGGGCGCCCGGCTCGAGAACCTGCATCTCAACTCGTTCGTCGCCGCCTCGATCTGCAGCGCCCACCTCGTCCGGCACCCTTGCGTGGTCGGCAAGTCCATGCTCTTCCGCCGCTCCGATCTGGAGTCGCTGGGAGGCTGGGAAGCGGTCCGCGACATCCTGGCCGAGGACTACGTCCTGGGCCAGCGCTTCGCCGCGGCCGGCTTCCGGGTGGCCCTGTCGCGGCACGCCCTGCCGGTGGTCCACGAGCGCCGGCCGGTCGCGGCGTTCATTGAACGCCACCTGCGGTGGGCGCAGATGCGGCGCCGCCTCTCTCCCGCCTACTTCGGCGAGCCGCTGCTCAATCCGGTGCCCTTCCTGCTGGCCGTCCTGGCTCTCGCCGCGGCCGGCGTCGCCCCCTTCGGGCTCGGCGCCTCCCTGCTCGGCAGCGCGGCGCTCGCCGGCATCGCCTTGAAGCTCCTCCTCGACGCCGCGCTCATCCGCCTCCTGCGCGGTGCGGACGGCTTCCTGCGCGACCTCCTCTGGGTCCCGGTCAAGGACCTCCTGATCGCCGGCATCTGGGTGATCGGTGCGTTCCGCTCCACCATCTGCTGGCGCGGCCACCGGCTGCGCGTCGGACCCGGGAGCCGGCTCTCGCCGGTCGAGGCCGGCGTCGCTCCGGCGGCCGTCCTGCCCGCGATCGAGAGCCGGGAGGTCGCATGAGCCCCGTCTGGCAACGGGTGGTCTCGCTCGACCAAGCGATCCTCCTCTCCGTCCGCCGGCTCGAATCGGCGACCATGACCCGGGTCATGCGGACGCTCACCCGCCTGGGCGACACCTCCACCTGGGTGATCGTCGGCTTGGCGCTGATCGCGGCCGGAGGGCCGGGACCGCACTACGCGGCGCTCCTCGGCGGCGGCGCCTCGCTGGCCGTGACCGCCTCGCAGATCCTCAAGCGGATCTGCTGCCGGACGCGGCCGAGCTCAGGCATCGGCGGCTTCGCGGCCCTGGTCGAGAACCCGGACGCGTTCTCCTTCCCCTCCGGCCATACCGCGGCGTCGTTCGCGATCGCCGTGGTGCTGGCGGGCGAGGGGGACTGGCTGGGCGGGCTCGTCCTCGCCCTGGCCGCCGGCATTGCGGTCTCGCGGGTCTATCTCGGAGCCCACTATCCCCTCGACGTAGCCGCGGGGGTGGTCGTAGGGGTGGCCGCCGGCATCCTGGCACGCCTCCTCATCGCCGGGCTCCCCTTGCTCTCTCTGCTCGGATACGCCATTCTCGGCGTCGCAGGTTGAGCCCGGCCTGTCCTTTGCACCCCCCGCTCCGCATGAGCCTGTCGCGGCCCGAGCCGCCCACCTCGTCGCTTCCCGTCGTCGCCGCCGTGGCGATGGGCTATGGTCATCTCCGCGCCGCTCACGCCATCGCGAGCGCCCTCGGCCTGGAGACGGTCCACGTGGACCGGCCGCCGATCGCGCCGCCGGAGGAGCAGCGCCTGTGGCAGGGCTCGCGGCGCTTCTACGAAATGACCTCCCGCGCCTCGCAGCTCCCGGTGGTCGGCGCCCCGTTGCGCGTCTTCCTCGACGCCCTGACGCGCATCCCCCACCTCTATCCGTACCGCGACCTGTCGGACGCCACCCTGGAGGCCATGTCTCTGGAGCGGGTGATCCGCAAGGGGCTGGGCCGCGGCCTGGCCGCGCACCTCCAGGAGACCTGCCGGCCTCTCCTCACCACCTTTTACGCCTCGGCGATCAGCGCCGACCACTACGGCTGCTCCTCCGTCTATTGCGTGGTCACCGATTCCGACATCCACCGGATCTGGGTGCCGGTCCACCCGGAGCGCTCGCGAATCGTCTATTTCGCGCCCACGCGGCGGGCGGTCAAGCGCCTGCGCGCCTACGGCGTGGCGCGCGAGCAGATCGAGCTGACCGGTTTCCCGCTCCCTCACGAGCTGCTCGGCGGCCCCGACCTGCCGGCGCTCAAGAAGAACCTCGCCGCGCGGCTGGTCCGCCTCGACCGCAAGAAGGTCTTCCGCAGCCAGGCGCGCAACGAGATCCAGCACTTCCTGGGCAGCCTGCCGCAAGACCAGGAAGGCCGGCCCCCTCTCGCCACCTTCAGCGTGGGCGGCGCGGGCGCCCAGGCCGATCTCGCGCGCAACCTGCTGCGCAGCCTGAAGCCGCTCCTCGCGGAGGGGCGGTTGCGCCTCTGCCTGATGGCCGGCGTGCGGCAGGAGATCGCCGACAAGTTCCACGAGTGGATCGCCGAGGCCCGCCTCGAAAGCCATCTCGGTCCGGTGGACCGGGCGGGCGTCAGCGTCCTGGTCGCGGACTCGCTCGACACCTACTTCCCGCTCTTCAATCAGCTCCTCGCCGAGACCGACATCCTCTGGACCAAGCCGAGCGAGATGACCTTCTTCGCCGCGCTCGGAATCCCCCTCGTGCTGACGCCGCCGGTGGGGCACCACGAGCTCTACAACCGGCGCTGGGCGATCGAGAACGGCGGCGGTCTCAAGCAGCGGCACCCCGACTACGCCGGGTTCTGGATCCGCGAGTGGCTGGCCGAAGGGACTCTCGCCGCAGCCGCCTGGTTCGGCTTCCTCCGCTTCCCGAAGTTCGGGCTCTACCAGATCCTCGACCGGGTCGGGGCTCCGCAGCCGACGGCCACCGGCCTGGCCTTCGCACCGGCTCTCGAGCCGCGGAGCGCCACGGCAGGGTAATGGTATGCTTCGATCATTGTGATGAAGAGCGTTCTTCAACCCACATCTCCAGGAAACCCGGAGGACGTGCGCCGCATGGTGGCGGGGTGGCAGGCCGTTGAAAGGCAGGAGCGAGAGGAACGCCGTCAAGCGGGGCCTGACTCTGCTACGGCCATCCGCGGAGCCTTGGAGTTGATGGACCTGTTCGGCGCGATGCACGGCTGGCCGCCTCCCGAAAACGAAGCCCGCCGGCGCGACGACGAGTTGGCCCGGGGCCGCTGGGTCCGCGTCCGCAGCTTCTACCAGGCCCATGGCCAAGCGGCCAAGCAAGAGGATCCTTGAGGCCCTCGCCGACTTGGCGAAGGCTCTGGAGCGGATCGAAGCTCGCGCAGCTTGATGGCCCGTCCTATCCGGCCCAAAGGGCCGGGAGATCCCAGCCCGGGGATGAGGCCGCAGGCCGATTCCCTGGGATTCAACGGCCGCCACGATCATGCGGCCTGAAAGGCCGCGGGAGCCTTCACCAGGAGCGGAGCAGTCTCGAACAGACCTCTCGCGGCCTTTCAGGCCGCGGGGTAGATCAACCCCTATGACCCAGGGCGTCGGCCATTCGGCCTCGGCCCTGGGCTATGTTCTCCCGACCCTTTGGGCCGGATGGGAATTCAGTGCGCACCCCGCCCGCGGTCAGCTCGACCTCGGTGAGCCGGTTGCAGGGCACAGCCGCGGCTTCGCTGAATACCCGCCGGTAGTTGTCAGTCAGGCCGTGGCCCAGGCCTCCGTGCGGGCGCTCCCAGAGGACCGTGGCGCGACACCATGCGCATCGACTGCCAAGCCCTGGCCGAAGAGCTGGCGCCTCTGGAGGTCGCCTGGTCCGCCACGGACCCCTACGCCGTCGCCGGGCCGGAGATCGAGGCCGCCCGATGGCTCCTCCAATGCTGTCAGCGCGGATACGAGCTTTGGGCCGGTGTCCTGCCGGCACCGATCTTTAGCGAACTCTGCTCTTTTGGCTGGCACCTGTTCGGTTCGGTGCCACCCACCAGGAGGCCCTGATCAACGTTCAAGGGATTATTGAAGAGTGGATCGAGACGGCGCGGGAGCTCGGCCGTGCCATTCCCGAGCCTCGTGGAAGGCTGATGTTCGCATGAACCAACCGGTCTTTCAGCCTCCCCCTCGGTCAGCGCCACCAGCGGAGCTGGCGGGTCAACCCGGCCGCGACCGGTCCGGAGAGGAGTGCCTATGAAGATGAATGACCTTCGTGAACGCCTCCGCGGTGACCGCCCGATGACGACCATCAGCCTTCGCATGCCTGAAGATGTTGTCGTACTACTGAAGCATGTCGCTCCGTTGCTCGGCTTCTCTGGTTATCAGCCCCTGATCCGCGCCTACGTTGGCCAAGGATTGCGCCAGGATCTGGAGCGCCTCGAACAGAACCCTGCCGGAATAAGTGCCCCGGAATAAGTGCCTGGCACCCTTTGCGGGGGCAAGAGCTACTCTCGACCTCCAGCCACCGCGCCCGCCGGCCCGGAGGGATAGCTTGACAGAACGGAAACCCGGGCGTAGGGTTATCTCTCAATCATGGGAATGGACACCTCCCACACTCTCTGTGTTGAGGTTCTTCCTCGCGAAAGAAGGAGTTGTGCAAGTTTTTGCGCATCGCTCTTGCCCTTGTGGGCGTGTGGCCCAGGTGAGAGCCCAATGGCCTGCCCGGCTTGTATTTTGCAAGCACTTGGCTGGGTGGTGCACGCACGGTCGAGCCACCGAGTCCTGCGGGTACGATACCACGGCCCCGAGCATGGAATGGAATAGACCGCCAGCGCGGCACTCCCAGCCGCCCGAGCTTTACACGAATCTACGAGACGAGAAGGAGATAGATATGGCAAACCCCAGTGTTGTCCTGTTGATAGATGAGGGTTTGGAAAGCCAGGCGGCCAGGACGCTGCTGCAGCAGGCCGGGATCTCCTTCTCGGAGGTTTCCACTGACACTCCCGGCCGCGAGGGCCGCCCCGCGCCGCAGCTGTACACGAGCGGCGAGGGGCGGGTCCCCCATCTTGGGGGAATCCGGGCGTGGGTGAGTCGTTATCGAGAAAAGTCTAACGCCTCGCGCTAGGCTTCTGTCTGTCGGCTCACGCCATCGCCGGACCGTGGGCTCTCTGGCATGCGCGGCTAACTAACTCTACGGGAAAATTGGCCGTAAGTGCGGCAAGGAATAACCTGTATGACGGCTGTCACAGCTAGGGATAAGAAGACCCTGATCGGCGTACTTGCCAGCCACGAAGACGAACGCCGGCACGACGAGCTGGTCGAGCTTCTCGACACCTTGGTCCATGATCGTCCCGCCGACGAGCTGGAGCCCTTCGCCTTCGTTTTCACTGGCGGAACTTACCGGCGGCTGCTGTTCGGCAAGAATCCTCCGGAGAACTGTAGGCATAAATCGGGTGTCGCCGAGCCCACCCGAAAGTTTCTGCTGGAGAAATGCGGAGTCATTCGCCTACCCCAACACAGAAACGGTGGAGTGGTCCTGCTGGCCTACCTCGTGGTCCACCGGCGGATCAGCATCATCTGGTCATTCCTTTCGCCGGTCACCTCCCACTGGTTACAACCAGAGAATGTGGCGCTGATTCGACTTTGTGATCACTGGCATGTGAACCGTCTGCTGAATGCCCAATCGATACGGGAGTGGTTTCCAGAGCAGTCCGTCGCCGACATCAGGCGGAATCAACAGGATTGGCCGCTACGCCCGATCACCTTCGATTCGATCAGCGGCACGGACGGTATATTCAGCTTGCCCACGGGGCAAGATGGTTCGTGGCGGATTGCTATCCCGAGGCCAGATGAAAGGCGTCAGAGAAGGGGCCCCGAACGTAGGCTCGCCCTCATCGCTCATGATCATATGAAGGAGCGGATGATCGAATTCACTATCGATTACGAGAGCGAGCTGGACAAAAATTTTAGCAAGATCGTCACCACCAGCACGACAGGCAGCCGTATCAAGGAAGCCTCTCGAAAGCTCGCCGGCAAAGTCTACGCCTACCACTCCGGCCCGAAGGGTGGCGACATTGAGATCGCCACTGAGATCATGCTGGGCCTGATCGACGTTGTCATCTTCTTCATTGATCCTCTTCATCCCCATCCCCATATCGACGACATTCGGGTCGTCTTCGGCGCGTGCATGATGCAGCCTGTACGGATGCTCACCAACGAGCGTCAGGCGCGTGAGTGGGTGGACGCGACTCTCTCGCATTGACGTGTTGTTTACGCCCGCTCCCCGAACCACTAAAAAGGACGGACAGCTAGTCGGAATTCTCCGTCCCCGTCGTCCCCTGGCCTCTCGACACCCGCCCCTATGGCGTCGCCCACCATCCCCGTGAGGCCCCTGTGCGGCCCCAGGCCTCTGGGCCGTGCCAAGGGCCAGCCACCTCAGGTCTCTACACTATAGCGCAGGAGTGAGTTGCGTGGTGCCCAGAGACGGGACTGCCCCACCGACACCGTGATTTTCAGTCCTGGTGCCCTACCTCGGTGTGGACCGCGGGCTGATGAATTTCGCGGACTGGGATAATCTGGCCCATGGGCGGGATGACCCGGCAGCCTTGCCGAGCCAGCCGGCCCGAGGGCGGGATGACCTGGCCCAAGGGCCGAAGGAAGCCGCCCGAGGGCCGAATGACCTGGCCCGTGGGCGGGACGACCTGGCCCATGGGCTGGATGACCCGGCAGCCTGCCGAGCAGGTCGGCCCGAGGGCTGAACGACTCCGCCCGTGGGCCGGATGATTCGGCCCACGGGCGGGTTGGCTCGGCCCACGGGCGGGGCGGCATGGCCCGCGGGCGGGTTGGCATGGCCCACGGGCGGGTTGGCATGGCCCTGGGGCAGGTTGACCGGGCCCCCGGGCCAGGAGAGTCAGCCTTTGGGCCAGTCGATCTGGTCTTCGGCCTGCGTCCTCTACGCCAGCCTCCCCATCACCCCGCCCTCGGTCAGCGCGACGAGCTCGACCGTGGTGAGCTGGCGGGAGAGCCCGGCCGCGGCTTCGCTGAACACCCGCAGGTAGTTGTCGGTCAGGCCGTGCCCCATCCCGGAGCGCGGGCGCTCCCAGAGGACCATGGCCCGCGAGCCCAGCTGGGCCTGCCGGAAGGCGATCTCCCCGGCCTCCGCGGCGGCGAGCAGACGGGCCATCCGCTCCTTCCTGACCTCGGGCGGGTTCTGATCCGGCAGACCCGCGGCCTCGGTCCCCTCCCGCGGCGAGAAGGGGAAGGCGTGCACCTTGGCGAAACCGGCGGACTCGACGAAGGCGAGGCTCTCGGCAAATTCGGCCTCCGTCTCCCCTGGAAATCCGGCGATCACGTCGGTGGTGATCCCCACCCCCGGCACGGCCGCCCGCACCCGCTCCAGGAGCCGGCCGTAGCCTTCAGCCGTATACGGCCGGCGCATGCGGCGCAGCGTCGCGGTCGCGCCGCTCTGGAGGGACAGATGGAGATGCCGGCAGAGGCGGGAGTCTGTCCAGAGAGACAGGAGGCGCTCGTCCAGGTCCCAGGGCGCGATCGAGGTGAGCCGCAGGCGGGGCACCGCGGTCTCCCGCAGCACAGCCCGCACCAGATCGACCAGACGCCGGCCGCCGGCATCGCGGTACGCCGAGATCTGCACGCCGGTGAGCACGATTTCGGCGAAGTCCGACTCCGCCAGGGAGCGCGCCTCGGCCACCACCTCCTCCAGCGGGCGGCTGCGCTGCCGGCCGCGGGTCGAAGGGATGATGCAGAAGGCGCAGCGCATGTTGCAGCCGTCCTCGACCTTGACCAGCGCGCGCGTGTGTCCCAGGGGAACGGGCAGATAGGGGACATCCGCCTCGACCGGTGGGGCGGATTCGGGAAAGGCGGCGTAGATCTTCTCCAGGAGAAGGTGCTTGTCGGCGTTCGGCACCACCAGGTCGACCCCGGCGATGCGCGCCGCCTCGGCGGGCTGCTCGGTGGCCCAGCAGCCGGTCACGACCGTGCGCAGGCCCGGGCGGACGCGCGCACCGCGCCCCGCGGCCTTCCGCGAGTCGCGCGCCGCCAGGTGGGTGACGGTGCAGGTGTTGACCACGTGGAGGTCGGCTTCGTCGAGAGACTCCACCACCTGATGGCCGGCGGCCAGGAGCTCGCGCCCGAGCCGCTCGACCTCCGCCTGGTTCAGCTTGCAACCGAGATTCGTCAAATGAACGCGCACCCGGGAATTCTAGCCGGCCCGTTGCTCGTTTTCCGAAACTGGCATATGCGCGGACCTCTTCTGGCGATCGCCCTACTCCTCTTTTCGGCTCCGGCATGGGGCGCAGCCGGCGGGTGGGCGGTGAACGAGCAGTCGCGGCTGCGCCTGATCTCCCCCTACAGCACCGCGCCGCGCACCGGCGAGATCCGCCTCGGCATTCATTTCAAGCTCGCTCCCCGCTGGCACGTCTACTGGAAGAACAGCGGCGACGCCGGCTTCCCCCCCATCGTGGTCTTCGGCAAAACCGAGGGGCTGAGTGAGCCCGAGCTCCTCTGGCCGGCTCCGGCGCGCTTCGAGCTGCCCGGGAACCTGGTGGCCTTCGGCTACGCGAACGAGGTCGTCTATCCGGTCCGCGCCCGGCTGAGCCAGGTGCCCGGAGACGTCCTGAAGCTCTCCGCGGACGTCGACTACCTCGTCTGCGAGGTCGACTGCGTCCCTTATCGCTACACCCTGACCCTCGATCAGCCGCTGGCGCCTCCGGGACGACCGGCGGAGCCCGATCCGGCGATCGAGCCGCTGGTCACCGCCTGGTGGGACCGCCTGCCGGTCCCCGCGACAGCCGTGGCCGGCGTTACGACCGCAGGGGCGCTGATCGCCGGCGGCGCCGCGGGACCGCTCCTGGAGGTCCGCGTCGACGGCGTCCAGTCCGGCGCTGAGCGCCCCGGCCTGTTCCTGGAGACGCACGAGGCCTTCGACACCGGCAGGCCCGAGATGCGCACGACGGACGGCGGCGTCGTCTTCCGCGTGCCGCTCCGCCCGAAGGTGGCCGGCCGCGCCCTGCCGCGGGAGACCGGTTTCGCCTGGACCGTCACGCACCTGGTCCACGACGGGCGCCCGTTGAGCCTGGAGGCACGGCAGACGGTGCCTCAACGTGCAGCCGCCGCGGAGGCCCTGCCCGAGCCGGCCGCCAGCCCCGTCCTCGCCGCCCTGCTCGCGGTCGGCGCCGCTCTCCTGGCCCTGTGGCTGTGGGGGGTGCTCGATCTCCGGGAGACGGCAGGCGAGGGGACCGCCCGACCCGGCCGCGAAGCCCTGGGGTTCGCGGCCCTGGCGGCGGTCCTGGGCCTGCTCTATTTTCTCTCCCGGCAGGTCAGCTTCGAGGGGCTGGCCTGGATCGAGCTGGCCCTGCTGGGAATGTCTCTCTGCGCCTGGCTCTACCGCAAGGCGGCAGGCCGGCGTACGCTCCGTCTCGTCCTGGGGCTGGGCCTCCTGGCCTCTGCCCTCGCCGTTCCCTGGCTGGCCGACCGCAACCGGCTGATCGGCCACATTCTCTCAACCCAGGAGGAATCGATGCGCAACAACCGTACGAAGTCCGCCATGCTCCTGCTCCTGGCCGTCCTCGGGCTGGCCGCTCTCCCCGCCTTTGCCGCCGCGGTCGGCGAGACCGCCCCCGCCTTTTCGCTCAAGGGAGTCGACGGCAAGACCTACTCGCTCGCCGGCGCCAAGGGCAAGGTGGTGGTCCTCGAGTGGGTCAACCCGAACTGCCCCTTCTCCGACCGTCACGCCCGCGAGAAGACGATGTCCGAGCTGAACAAGAAGTACGGCCAGGTGGTCTGGCTCGGCATCAACAGCACCAACCCGAACAGCCGGGACTACATGCAGCCGGCCGAGCAGCTCGCCTACGACCAGAAGAACGGCATCACCTATCCCGTCCTCTATGACGAGACCGGCCAGGTCGGCAGGGCGTACGACGCCAAGACCACGCCGCACATGTTCATCATCGACGGAAACGGCAAGATCGTCTACAACGGCGCGATCGACGACGACCCGAGCGGCCGCAAGGCCAGGGCGGAGCGCGTCAACTACGTGGACGGCGGCCTCTCCTCCGAGATGACCCACAAGGCGGTCGATCCGGCGACCACCAAGCCGTACGGCTGCAGCATCAAGTACTGATCCCTCCCGCGCCCGCCTCCTGCTTTTCACCCTCTCCCGCTCGCGGGAGAGGGGCCGGGGGTGAGGGTTTCTTGACTCCGGCCCGCATTTCGCTTATTGTTAGTCCACACTGAAATACATTTGATCCTTTTTTCCTGGCGCGAGCACATCGAGACGCAGACCGCGTCCCGAATCAAGGAGGGAATGTAATATGCAGCCGCTCAGTGAGGACGCTCCGTACACGCAGGAAGGAATCATGGCCCAGATCTGGGTCGCGTTCGGCCAGGGGACCGGGTTGACCCGCACCTCCCAGAAGGCGGTGCTGGCGCTCCAGGCCAGGTACTATGAAGAGATCCCGAAATATGTCAGCGAATGGGGAGAGCAGGCGGTTCAGGTGCTGGAACGGATCCGCGCGATCGGCAAGGTGGCGGCCTTCAAGGCCACAGAGCGCGGCAGCACCGTGATCTCGGAGGACGACGTGAACGCCGCGATGCCGACCGTCGAGCGCGAGTCGCTCACCAGCTGGTGTCCTCCCGACGGCTATTGACCGTGTTCCCGGTCCCGGTCCGATCGTGAAGTCGTTCTTCTGGACGCGACTGGTTCTGTGCCTGGCTCTCTTCAAGCTGGCATCGGGACTGGTCGCGTTCTCTTTGACCTACAGGACCGCCGCGGGGAAGGACCCCACCTTCCCCTATATCCTCTTTCTCGTCTTCATCATCGAGTTCGGCATCCCGGCCGCGCTCCTGCTCTTCGGGGGCCGGGGAGATCCGCGCGCCGTCGCCCTCGGGAGCTTCTTCCTGATGGGGATCACTGCCTGGTGCAACCGTCCCCTCTTGCTCGCCACACGGATGTTCGGAGGGACCGCGGGCGGGCTCTTCCACCTGGCGGACTCTCTCGAGCTCGACTGCCTGATGGCCTTCTTCCTGTGGAGCTTCGTCCGCGAATTTCCGGTCCCGACAAGGCCACCGGCGAAGCGCTGGGCCGACGGCCTGGTCAGGATCAGCGCCGGCGCTGGTCTCGCCCTGTTCGGGCTGAATCTGATCGGGGGTCTCGCGGCTGGCTCCTTGCTTCCCAGAACGGTGAAGGACGTCCTCGCGGATCTGGTGCCGATGCGCGGCACGGGCCTGTACTACAGCGTGGTGATGTTGCTGATCGCGCCCGCCATCCCCTATCTGGTATGGAAGGGACGTTCCCTCGCGGACGACGAGTTCCGCCGCGTGCGGGTCTTTCTCCTGGGGATCGCAATCGGGCTCGGTCCCATGCTGCTCGATGTGCTCGCGGAGCTCTTCGTCCCTCCCTATAGGGCCTATAGCCGCAGTCACGCGGGATTCCGGCTGTGGATTCTCCTGATCTTCGGCCTCTGCACCCTCGCCGTGCCGTTCGGCACGACCTACGCTGTGCTCGTGCACCGGGTGCTCGACGTCAAGCTCCTCGCCCGGCGGGCCATGCAGTACACGCTGGCGCGCGCCTCGGCGATCGCGCTGGCGACGGCGCCTCTGTTCGCGCTGGTCGTCTATCTCTACGAGAACCGGGAGCACAGGCTGGCGGAGCTCTTCTCCGGCAGCCGCCTGCTGCTCCTCCTGACCGCCGTCCTGGCGGGCGGGGCGGCGCTGCGCTACCGCCGTCCGCTGCTCGAAGCGATCGACCGCCGCTTCTTCCGGGAGCAGTACGACGCCCGGCAGATCCTGACGCTCCTGGTGGACCGCATCCGCGCCACCGGCGATGCGGCGAGCCTGGCGAGCCTCATCGCCCGGGAGATCGATCTGGCGCTCCACCTCGAGGGGATCGCTCTCCTGGTCCTCGACTTCCGCTCCGGAATGCTCGCCGACCCCCGCCGGCGGACGCAGCGGCTCGACGCCTCCTCGCCTCTGGCGCTCCTCATCGCCAATGCCAGCGAGCCCCTCTCCACCGATCTCGAAGGTCCCCGCTCGCCGGTCTCCAAGCTGCCGGACAAGGAGCGCCACTGGCTGGTGGACAGCGGCTTCAAGCTGGTGGTGCCGATCCTGCAGCGCGACGGGTCGCTCCTCGGGCTGATCGGCCTCGGCGAGAAGAAGAGCGCGCTTCCCTTCCTGCGCGAAGACCGGCAGCTCCTGCGCGCCGTGGCGAGCAGCGCGGCCTGGGTCCTGGAGCTGGCGCAGGCCCAGTCCATGGGCTCGATGGGCTCGACCGGATCGCGGCGGGCCGGCAGCCGCGACGCCGAGCTGATCGAGGAGACGGAGCCCGCGGTGGCGGCCGAGCCCGCCAAGGAATGCCCCCTCTGCGGTGCTCTCTTCCCCTCCTACACGGTCCTCTGCAGCCACTGCAGCCGCCGCCTCGAGCTCTCGCACGTCCCCTACGTGCTGCCCGGCAAATTCCGCTTCGAGCGCCGGATCGGCTCGGGCGGCATGGGCGTCGTCTACCGCGGGGCCGATCTCTCCCTGGGCCGGCCGGTAGCGGTCAAGACCCTACGCCGCGTCTCACCGGAAGACGCCATGCGCCTGCGGCGGGAGGCGCGGACGGCCGCCGCCGTGTCGCACCGTCACCTGGCGCCTGTCTATGGCCTGGAGACCTGGCAGGGGACGCCCATGCTCGTCCTGGAGCTGCTCGAAGGCGGGACGCTGGCCCAGCGCCTCGAGCGCGGTCCGATGGCCTCGCTCGAAACCGTCGAGGTGGGGATCGCCGTGGCCGAAGCGCTGGCGCAGCTCCACCGGGCGGACATCCTCCATCGCGACATCAAGCCGAGCAACATCGGCTTCACCCGCGACGGCATCCCCAAGCTGATGGACTTCGGCATTGCGCGGGTCACCTTCGACCTGCGGCGCGACCATCCGGGCAGCTCGTTCGAAGGGGAGGACGACGATTCGCTGCTGCCGCCGACCTCGATCTGGCAGCGCAGCCCGACCTCTCTCTCCTTGTCGAAGCAGTTGGTGGGGACGCTCTCGTATCTCTCACCGGAGGCGCTGGCCGGTGAGACCCCCGCGCCGTCGTTCGACCTGTGGAGCCTGGCGATCGTGCTCTACGAATGCGTGCTGGGCCGCAAGGTGTTCGGCGGCGAGGCCAAGCAGGTCATGGCGCGCATCAAACAGGGCCGGGTTCCGGAGCTGTCGCAGGTCCTGCCCGACGCCGACGAGGGGCTGGCCGAGCTCTTCCGCACGGCCCTGCACAAGAATCCCGCCCGCCGCCCCGCCACCGCCTGGGATCTCAAGGAGAAGCTGGAGAGATTGCGGTCGCGGCTGGAGGCGTGATCTCTCCGCGAGAGCGGCGAATCCACTCCTTGAGCCAGAACGAAACAGCTTGTATGCTTGAAATGGGAGCATGAGCTGACCGTCTCGGTCTCCGGCAATCCGAAAGCAACCGAGAAAGGAGTTTCTGATGAGGTTGACTCACTGGTTGACTGTCTTCTCCACAGCAGGTCTTCTTCGGGCAATGCCTCTGGTGGGCCCAGGCACCGTCCATCCTCGAGACGGCGGGCGACTTTCCTGGCGGCGGACATCGCTGGGTCTCGGCGGAAGCGGCCGCGAACGAAGAGAAGATCATCGACCTCGACCTCATCGGCAGCGACGCCGTCCGCAGGCGGGTAGAGAAGCAACGCCAAGCTCTTGGAGACCGTCTCCCGGCTGAGGCGGCGAAGACCAGAGCGGGCGGAAAGCCGATCGTCGCGACCATCCCTGACGCGGAATGCAAGTCCAGGTCGATGAACGTGGATGACCGGGGAAGTCTCGGATCCGGCGACACGCTGGCGCATCTGGCAACCTACTCCCAGATGATCGTGCGCGGCACCATCCGCACCGTCGATGTGGGGTTTGGCTTCGGAGCTCCGATTTCCCTGTTGGGAGTCGAGGTCTCCGAAGTGCTCAAAGGTTCCGCTCCGAAGTCTCCGTTCTATGTGGATTATCCCGTGGCGCGCTTCAGGATCGGCCCCTTCTCCTTTTGCAACCTGGAGAAGGGCTTCGAGCCGCGCCCCGGAGACGAGATCCTCCTGTTCGCCTACTCAGGCACGGTGGACCGGGATGAAATCCTCTATGCTCCGCGGCTCGATCAGATGCTCTTCCAGGGCCAGGACGGCACCCTCTTCCTTCCGTCCCCCCTCAAGGATACGCCGGAGGTGAAAACAGCACGCACCCTGGACGACGTGATTGGCCGGCTTCTAAGCGTCAACCTTGGCAAGCTCCAGGAATCCAAAAGCAACCGAGAAAGGAGTGTCTGATGAAGCTCACCCGCTGGTTCGTCGTCCTGAGCGCAGTATTCCTGTTGCCGCGAGTTCCGCTCGCGGCACAAGCGCCTTCCATCATCGAGCCCAAGGTCGAGCGGCACCAAGGCCCACCTCTCTGGATCTCGGCTGAGGCGGTTGCGGATGAAAAGAAGATCCTCAATCTGGATCTCATCGGCAGCAATTCACTCCGTTCCCATGTCGAGAAGCAGCGGCAGGATCTTGGGGCCCGGATTGTGACTGAGAAGTCCTGGGCTGGCGCGAAACCACCCATTGCCACAATTTCACGGTCAGAATGCAAATCGACAATGGGATCATCAGACCATCGAGGAGGAGATAACCCAAGCGCTACTTTAGAAGATCTGGCAGCCTATTCCCAATCGATTGTTCGCGGCGCGATCCGCGCCGTGGAGCCAGGTTTTTCCTTTGGTGAGCCGGGCTCCCTGTTGGAGGTGGTGGTCTTGGAGGTCCTCGAGGGCCCCGGCCCCAAGTCGCCGTTCTTCATTGACTACCCCATAGCCCATTTCCGGGTCGGCCCTCTTACATTCTGCAATTTGAACACGGGCTTCGAACCCAGGCCGGGTGACGAGGTCCTTCTGTTCGACTACGCGGGGCCGGTGGATCGAAATAATTCACTCTACGTTCCCCGCTTTGACCAGCTCTTCTTCGAGGACCAGAGCGGCGTACTTATCCTTCCATCCCGCCTTAAAGACGCCCCAGATCTGAAAGCAGTCCGCAGCCTGGACGAGGTCGTCGGTCTCCTCCGGTCCGGCACCGCACTCGATTCACGGGGAGGTGCTCGATGACTCACCGGATACGGTTTCATCAGGCGGTCCTTCTGTCCGCAATGATCTTTATGGCCTTCTCCCGGAGCTCGGCCGCCGTCGATTGCTCCGTGGCAGACAGCCGGTTCGCCACTTCTTTTGGAAACACCTTTAATATTACCTCCACGGGTTTCGCCGCCACGGAAATTCAGACCTCAGCCAACTATTGGAGTTGTGCAGGCTATAGCAACGAGATCCCTACCTTTCAGCTTGGAGGCACCGGTGGTATTCCTGTCACTATCACAAAGGTCGAAGGCAATTCGACCTCTCCGGAGGGAGGCTGCGGTCGAACGACCTATCCTGGTACTACCGTTGGGCGGACTGTCAGCAGCGTAGAGATCACCATCTGGACGACCGAAAGCGACGGGGACAGTTGTGCTCCGCTGACCGATACACTTGCCCATGAACTCGGTCATGTCCTCTTGTTGGCTGATGTCCCGGATAGCTCCTGCATAGGCCATATCATGGGGCGTCGTTATGCGGGAGGCACGCGGACCGTCTATGCCGACGATTGCGCAGTGGCCGACGCCCAATGGACGACCTCGCAGGAGGGCGAAACCAACGATCCCTACTGTGAAGCCTATGGTTGCTCGCCGATTCTCGTCGATCTGGAGAACGACGGATTCCAGCTGACCGGGCTCGATGATCCCGTATGGTTCGACATCGACGCGGATGGCGATATGGATCTCATGTCGTGGACAAACCGAGGCGAGGGAATGTTGGCGCTGGACCGCAATGGGAACGGCGCCATCGACGACGGTGGCGAGCTGTTCGGCGACGCCACCCTTCTCGCCGACGGCACTCGCGCGGCGAACGGATACCTGGCGTTGGCAGAGCTCGACTCGTGGCTCTTCGGCGGCAACGGTGATGGCGTGATCGATGCCACCGACGCCGCGTTCGGCACCTTACTGCTGTGGACGGATACGGACCACTCCGGGACATCGAAACCCGGGGAGTTGCAGACGTTTGAACAGGCGGGCATCCTGCGGATCGGACTACAGTACAGAACCAGCCACCGCGTGGACCGTTACGGCAACGAATTCAGGTACCTGGGCCATGCATGGCAGGAGCGCAGAGGAGGCGGTGTGCGGCCCATCTTGACGTGGGATGTCTTTTTCAGGGTCAAGCCGCTCTAGCAGGGGGCGTCACGCCTCGAAGCGCAGCCGCGGATTGTGTTGCGCCCGGTAGAGATACTTGATCAGCCGCCGGGTCCACTCGGCCCGAGCCTCTTCCTTCCCGGCGGCGCGGCGGAAGAGCGCCAGCGCCGCCAGAGCCTCGTTGTGGACCTTCTGGCTCTTGAAGATCCACAGCATCTCCTCGGCCAAGTCCCGCACCAGCCGGGTCTGGCCCTGCTCCAAATGAAGCACCGCCACCTCCAGGCTCACCAGGGCAAAGTCGTAGGCGATCTCCTCGGTCCGGAAGTACCGGCGCACCTCCGATAAGGCCGCGAGGGCCTCCTCCCGCCGCCCGAGCCCAGCCCAGCACCGACCGAGGAGCCAGCGGGACCGCACCCTGTCCAGCTCGTTGCCGAGATCCATCGACAACGTCTCGACCAGCGACACCAGAGGCTCAGCGGCCTCGTAGCGGTCCAGGTGCAGGAAGTTGACCAATCGATTGAAGCGGTGCACCAGGAACAGCCGAGGCTCACGCTCCCCGTCGATCCGCGGCTCAGCTTGGTCCAGCACCTCGAGGGCAGCCTCGTACTCGCCCGCGATTTCCAGGGCAGTCGCTTTCTTGAGCAGCAGACGCCCGCGCGTCTGTTCATCGCTGACGCCTCTCAGGGCCTGATCGAGCAGGGACCGGGCCTCGTCGAAGTGCTCCTCCTGGTACATGAGGAGA
>DASPXX010000117.1:0-16282 GCA_035637095.1 Thermoanaerobaculia bacterium | reverse complement strand
GCCTGGGCGAGGTCAAACCAGAGATCCCAGGCGCGGTCGAGTTCCTCCGGCGTCATCTCTTTGAGGTTGAGGTCGTCCTCGCTGAGCATCTCCATGGTCAGCCTCCTGCGAGTCGTCGTTTCCGGAGTAAGACCGCGGCGCTTGTTCTCTGCTCCCGCGTTTTGTCCGGCCGGTATGCTATCATGGCGTCGACGGGAAGGCCGAGCTGACGGGTGTCCGAATTCCTTGCAGCCGCCACCGGGATTAGGCGATGCGAGAGAAGCTCCCCAACATCCACCCTGGAGAGATCCTCCGCGAGGAGTTCTTGAAGCCTCTTGGAATCAGCCAGAACAAGCTGGCACGCGAGATCAAGGTCTCGCCGCGTCGGGTCAATGAACTCGTGCTCGAGAAGAGGTCGGTCACGCCCGAGACGGCCCTCCGCCTGGCGCGCTATTTCGGAACCTCGGAGCGCTTTTGGTTGGGATTGCAGATCGACTTCGATCTCGAAGAGACGAAGCGGGCTCTTGCTGCAGAGATCGAGCGGGAAATCCAGCCGATGGTCCCGGCTGCTTGAACGCGTTGGTCTCCGAAGCCCCCGTGGCGAGGACCTGAACCCGCCGGGGCTAAACGCAATGCTGTTCAGTTAGCTGTGGCTGGGAGCGCCGGCATCCTTGCCGGCTCCATCAAAAAAATGGGCCGAAGGCCCGACCGCCCTGGTCGCGGAGAGCGTGGGCCGGCAAGGATGCCGGCGCTCCCAGCGGGCGCAAGACCGACTTCCGACGCAAAGCGAACGGTATTGGGGCTAAACGGCTCTCTCTCTCGCGACGAGCTCGCCAAGATCCTGGTTCCCAAGTACATCCGGTCGATCCCGGAGAAAAACCCCTGGGGGCATCCCTACGAGTACCAGCTCAACACCCAGGACCCGAACGCTCCCCACGTGATGGCGCTGCGCAGCGCGGGAAGCGACGGCGCGTTCTCTGGAGACCGGTATGACGTCGACAGCTTCCCCAGCGGAGAGACCAAGCAGGATCTCGCCTGGATGAACGGCTTCTTCCTCCGCTGGCCGGAGCCGCCGCGGCCCTGAGCATCGCTTGACCTCTGAGCCGGACATACACCCGCGGGGGCCTGTCCCCGCGCTACGTCTCTTGGCAACCCCTCCAGAGATTTTCCGTCGCTGCGCTATAGTGGTATTGGGAAAAGCTACGGATCGCGAGAGGTGGGCTCAGGTAATCTCTGGTTCTTCCTGTTCGGTTTCGAGAAGAACGAGAGAGCCAACGTCAGCCCAAGAGAATTGGAAGCTTTGAAGGAGATCGCTACCGACCTCCTGAAGCTCTCTTCGGCAGAGCTAGACGATCAGGTAGAGAGAGGAGCGTTACAAGAGATTTGCCATGAGCACTAAGAGAAAAGACACCAGCCGTATCCTGGATGCGGTTCACGAGACGGCACGTGATCTCCATTCGGCCGGCTTCATCTCCAAGCGCAGGATGAAGGAGTATGGCGCCTTGTGTCTCGATCCTGTACCCGAATATTCCGGTGAGACGATCCGGGCCCTGCGCGAGCGGTACAAGATCAGCCAAGCCGTCCTGGCATCGATTCTCAACACCAGTGTTTCGACGGTTCGGCAGTGGGAGATCGGCGAAAAGCATCCGAGCGGGCCTTCGCTCAAGCTGCTCAACTTGCTGGATCGCAAGGGGCTGGAAGCGGTGATCTGAACGGCGGCGACTCCGAGTTTTGCCGTTTCGCACCCAGCCGCTCCAGCACCGAGCTGAGTTGCCACCCGCCGTGCCGGCTCGGCTCGATCTTGCTCAGCTTGGACTACCTCCGGAGGTGCCCAGCGAGATGACGATCTCGGAGGCCCTCGCGGAGCAGCGCGAGGAGGATTGAGTCGTGGGCTGCGGGCCAGAGGAGGAGATCGAGCTCGAGGAGCGGCGCTTGTTGCAGTTCATCCACTGAGCCAGAGAGCCCGCGATCTGACCGACCCGGCCCGAGAGCCGAGCCACCCCGTCCGGCTCGCAGATCGCTCGCCCCGCGGGCCGCGACACTCTGATCGGGATCTCCGTCATATCCCCCGGCAGCTGCGAGACCGCCGTCGCTTCCGGTACCACAACCCTCGCGGCGTGCGTTGCTGCGGTCCGGACGCACGCCGTTCCGCCCGCGGACTGCGTCATTCCCGTCCCGGCATGCATTACTGCCGTCCCGGGGCGCATCACTACCACCGCGATCTGCATCACTCCGCTCCCGGGGCGCATCATTCCCGTCGCGGGGCGAATGTCTCCCATCCCAAGGGGAGTGATGCAGGTGGCGAGATTAGTGATGTGGGTCGCGAATTTAGCGATGCATCTTCCCCTGCGAATATCTCGCGTGGCGAGCGGAGTGTTGCGCCCCGAAATTGGAGTGATGTAGGTCGCGGTGGTAGTGATGCGCCCCGGGACGGTAGTGATGCGCCTGGCGGGCGGAGTGATGTAATTCCTCAGAGGAATGTTCCGCATCGCAAAGGAGGCGCTGCGCCTCGGGGTTGGAATGATCCAGGCTGCGATGTCAGGGATGCCGATCCTGATGAAGATGTCTCCGCTGGGGATCTGAATGGCTCGTCTCGCAATGGGAGAGGCGCGGGGTCTGGTGGGAATGAGCGAGCCCGGTTCGGGAGCGTTGCGCCGGGGGAGGCGGGTGCTTCCGATGGGAAGTGTGGCGTTGCGCTGCGCTCTGGTGCCGGGGGCGGGCTCGGTCGGCGACAGGAGGGTCTCCTACGTAGTAGGAGACGGTGCCGGACAGGGCATAGCGAAGGGGAATGCCTTTTCCCTGCTCAGCCGCGTGGAGCCGGGTCGCCAGGTACTGCTTGTGCTGTTCGTTGTGATTTTGTGTCAGGATGTGCACAAAATGGCGACTCAGATCCCCGTGGCGTTCCCGGTCTTCCCGGTAGCGCCAGGCGCCAGCACTTGGAGCCCATGGCCTGCGGCCGCAGTCGCCATGTTGGAGTCATAGATAACGATTGCTCCCAGATCGGCTCCCAGTGAAAGAGCCGAGGCCAGGTGAATGGCGTCGAGGGAGCGCAAGCTCCGCGGCTCCAGCCGAGCCGCCTCGCTGAGGATGTCGCTGTCGATCTTGAGCAGATAGAGGCCCGCCATGACCTCCTCGGCGCGCTGTTCGGCCTCCGGATGCGCCTTGGCGCGGCGTGCGGCGCGCATCACCTCGACGCGGGCCAACTCGCTGCTGATGCGGACCGGCCAGACCGAGAGGCTCTGCCGCAGGGCATCGCTTTCCGCTTCAGGGAGAACCAGCTTGACGAGAGCGGAGGAGTCCAGATAGAGGAGCTGGTCCTCCATCGAGTCAGTCCTCCTCGCGTTGCTCCGCGAGAGCTTCCGAGATCGACATCTCGCAGGGCAGCTCCGGCGGCGGTCCCAACTCGATGAGATCAAGGCGAGCTGGGACGACGCGACCTTCGGCGATCAACCGCTCCAGCGTCGAGCCGCGGCCCGGCAGCGGCCCCAGGAGGGCGATCGGGAGGTTGTGCTCTGTCACCTCGAAGCGCTCTCCCTCCGCGACCAGCCGCAGGTAACGGCTGAGGTTCTGACGGAGCTCGCGAACGCCGACTCGCTGGGTCTTCCCCTCCGTGCTTCTCATGTAGCACAGAGTAGCACAATCCTTCCTGCACTGTCTGAGCGGGAACACCTGCGGCGCGTTTTGCCGCCGTCATCCCCGCGGCCGGCGGCCGTGCTCTTCGATGAAGTCGAGGCAGTCCTGCTCCGTCCCCTGTTTCCCGGTGGCCAGCCAGCCGCTCGGGCTGTAGGGAACTTCCTGATCCACGGGCCAGAGGATGAGCTCCTCTTCCTGGTTCACCAGGACTTCGTAGATCCCGTGGGATGGCGGCTCGTTCGCGACGGTATTCATGAGAGTCCCCTTGATGCCTGCCGCCAGCTCAGTCCCGGCGGCGATCGCCGCCAGGTTCGCGTCCGCGTGGCTCGCTCCGAAGGAGCGCGCGGTCTCTTCCAGGGCGGCGATTGGAAAGAGATCGAGCGCACCCACCGCCGCGGTGGCCATGGCGAGGGCGAGATCGGTGCGCGCGAAGGACCGGCTCGCGTTGGCCGGATCGAGGACGACGTCCGGTTCCCGGCCGGGAAGCTCTCCGACCCCCGGGAGGGCGAAGACCGTTGCTCCCGGCGCGAGGTTCTTCAAATAAGAACTCGATTTTCGGCGCCCGTCCTCGGTCAGGACGAGCAGCGCGTCCGCGTGATCGATGCCGGTGTAGGAGATCGGCTCGGGCGAAAAGATCAGCTCCGCGATGCTGTGGCCCGTCTTGACGGTGATCGGGTAGTCGTCCCGTTGCGCCGCGTAGAGGCCGGAGAGGATCGCTCCCTGGGCCAGGAGCCGGGCCGCCGAGCGCACCTTGCCGCCGGCCGAGCCGGCGACGACGAGGTGGAACCGGCGAGAGAGGCGCGAAGCGAACCGCGGCTCGATAGGTCGGGGGGTTGATCCGATCTCCCTCTCCCCAGCCCTCTCCCCAGGGAGAGGGAGCCCACCCAGACGGCGCTCTCCCCGCTCGCCGGCGTGGGCCGCGCGATGGGCTTCCGTGTACTCCATGACCGGATTGCGGTACAGGACGCCGGTCTCGAAGTGGAGGCTCGCGAGCAACTCGTAGAGCGCCTTCTTCGAGATCTTGTTCTGCGGCACGTAGTAGGCCGTGCACAGCTCCCAGATGTCGAGAAGGGCGAAGCCGGGGGTGGCGATCGCCTCGGCGATGCGCTCGGCGAGGTCGGAGTCGAAGCTCGTCGCGCGGCCGGCCCACGCTGCGCCGTTGGCTCCCACCGTGGCGCAGAGGTCGAGCGGCCGCTCGAGGTTGCCGCCCGGCGTGGTCGAGGTCACGGCTCCCACGGGCGTGGTGACCGAGTGCTGCCCTCCGGTCATGCCGAAATTGAGGTTGTTGAAGACCAGCAGGGTCAGGCCGACGTTGCGCCGCGCCGCATTGATCAGGTGCGCGCCGCCGATGCCGGCTCCGCCGTCGCCCATGAGGACGATGACTTCCAGCTCGGGCCGCGCGAGCTTGATGCCGGTGGCGTAGGTGAGGCTGCGGCCGTGCAGGCCATGGAAGGCGCTGGTCGAGAAGTATTGATCAGAGAGCCCGGAGCAGCCGATGTCGGTCACCAGCACGACCTTCGCGGGATCGAGCTGCAGCCGGACCAGCGCCTCGTTCAGGCGGTCGAGGATCGCCGAATGGCCGCAGCCGGGACAGAACGGATACGGCGTCTCGTTGCGGTAGGTGGCCAGGGGCAGCACCGTGGTCGCGGCGGTCATTGCAACGCCTCCTCGATCTGCGCCGGAGAAATGAGCTCGCCGTCCACGCGGTGCACCCCGGCGACCGGGGAGCGTCCCTCCGCGAGGCGCTCGATCTCGCGCCGGTACTGTCCCAGGTTGAGCTCGGCGACGACGACTCTCTCGACCCCGGCCATTGCGTTCCGGATCAGTCTTTCCGGCACCGGCCAGAGGGCGTGCAGCGTGATTGCCGAGACGCGGCGGCCGGTCCTCCGCAGGCGCGCCACGGCCTCGCGCATCGCGCCGGCGGTGACGCCATAGGAGAGGACGAGGACCCGAGCTCCCTCCTGGAGGTCGGGCTCCGCGAGCTCCAACTCGTCGAGATGCTCGTCGATCTTGGCCGCGAGATGGCGGTTGAGGGCGTCGACGGTCGGCGGGTGCTTGGTGATGAACGCGCGCTCGTCGTGGGTCGAGCCGGTGAAGCGCAGGGTCCCGTCGTCGCAGTAGATCCGGAGCGGCGGCACGGCCTCGGGCGGCTCGTACGCGTACGGCCGGTCGCCGGCAGGGTGGGGCACCCGCGGGCGAACGGGAGGCGGCGCGATCCCCTCAGGCGCGAGCTCGACCGTGTTGGCGGTGAGGTTCAGCTCCTTGTCGGTGAGGAGGAGGACCGGGCACCGGAAGCGGTCGGCGAGCGCGAAGGCGCGCGCGGTGAGCGTGTAGCACTCGGGAATCGAAGAGGGCGCGAGCACGATCAGCGGATAGCCGCCCGCGGTCCCCCAACGGGCGAACTGCACGTCTCCCTGGGCCACGGTCGTCGCGCCGCCGGTCGCCGGCCCCAGGCGCTGCACGTCCACGATGACCAGCGGCACCTCGCCCATGATCGCCAAGCCGATCGATTCGCTGTAGAGCGAGAGGCCGGGGCCCGAGGTGGCGGTCAGCGCGCGGGCGCCGGCCATCGCCGCCCCGATGCACATGCCGATCGACGCGATCTCGTCCTCGCCCTGAATGGCGACGCCGCCCACCTTCGGCAGCTCGCGCATCATGGTCATCAGGATCTGCGACGCCGGCGTGATCGGATATCCGGCGAAGAAGCTGCATCCGGCGTCCAGCGCGCCGCGGCAGATCGCCGTCGCGCCATCGGTCAACTCGACCATGCACCCCTCCTCGCGGAGCGGTTCCGCTGGCGTGAGAGTACGCGCGCCTGCGGTCGCGGACACCACCCCCGCGGGCGGGCTCGGTCACTCTTCCGGAGTGGCTGCCCGCGTTGGCGGAGCGCCTGGCGCACGTCTTGCTGCGATTTCCGGCTGGTCTTGTGGCCCCAGCCCATTCGGGACAACCGGGGCTTCCCAGCCGATGTCGCTCAGGAAGGAGGAAGGGTCTTGAGAAGCAAGCTCGTGCTTTCCGTCTTCACGTTGATCGGAATTCTCTGCGTTTTCCAAGTCCTCAGTGCCGCTCCGCCGCCACCGGATAGCGAGGCCAGCCGCATCCAGAGGGGCTACCAGATCGCTCCGGTGCCCCTCCATCTGCACGGCCGCAATCGCGCTCTCGTGGGGCTCGGCAGCTACATCGTCAATGCCCAGGCCGGGTGTAACGATTGCCATACCAATCCGCCGTATGCCCCGGGAGGAGATCCCTACCTCGGCCAGCCCAAGAAGATCAACACCGCGGGCTATCTGGCGGGCGGTATGCATTTCGGACCCGACATCGTCTCCCCGAACATCACGCCGGACGAGGATGGATTGCCGGCCGGGCTGACCTTCCCGGAATACAAGCACCTCATCCGCACCGGTCATGACCCTGACGATCCTGACGAGATCCTTCAGGTCATGCCCTGGCCGGTCTTCCAGAACATGACCGACCGCGACCTGATGGCCGTCTACGAGTACCTGCGCTCGATCCCCTCGATCGAGGGCGGCGAAGGCGACTGAAACCCTCGTCGGGGGTGAGGGGTCAAGCTCGCAGGTGGTCCGGCCGCCAGTGCCGGATCGATTTCTTGATCTCCTCGCCCCCGCGGAGCTCCCCGGCGAGGACCTTGCGGGTGAGCTCGGGAATCTCTTCGTCGCCGGCGAAGCGGAGAGCCACCAGCTGTCCCGGCCGGAGCTCGCCGATTCGGGAAGCGAGGTCCGGGGGCAGGAGCTGGGCAATCCGGAGCCGCTCCTCCAGGCGAATCACCCGGTCCTGCACCCGCATGGGGAACGTCCGGGTGTACCAGGCGAGCAGCGCGAGGGCGATCGCCATGACGACGCCCCAGACGCGGTCGGCGACCGGCAGGCCCGCTCCCTGGAACAGGCGCCAGAGCGCCCAGAAGATGTTCACGACCAGGATCCCGAACGTCACGAAGTGAAACCCCGGCACGTATTGGCGGTGACTCTGATAGCTCTGCTCTGCCATGGCATGTCTCCTGGAAACCGAGAACGAGAGGTCAGCGGTTCCGCAAATCGTAACGCAGATCGGGCCTGCTGCGGTTACACTCTCGCGCCATGGGCAGATCGGGCTGGAGCCGTTTCGTCACATCCTTCCTGGGAGAGTATTTCGAGCAGAACCCCACCTTCGCGGCCAATGCGGGCCGTCATGAGCTCGACGGCCGCCTGCCGGACTGGAGCGGCGACGGCTTGCGGCGCAAGATCGAATGGCTCCGCGAGCAGCGCGACGCCGCGGCCGGCTTCGATCCGGGATCGCTCGATCCGCTCCGGCGCCTGGAGCGCGAGCATCTGATCGCGCAGCTCGACGGCGAGCTCTTCTGGCTCACCGACGCCGGGATCCCCTGGCGCAACCCGCTGTTCTACGCGTACCCTCTCGATCCCGCGCTCTACCTGACCCGCCCCTACGCCTCCCTGGAGACACGGATGCGGGCCTTCATCGACTACGCCCGCGCGGTGCCGCGCGCCGCGGGGCAGATCCGGTCCAACCTGCGCCCTCCCCTGCCGCGCACCTTCGTCCAGGTCGGCCGGCTGACCCTGGGCGGTCTCGCGGGCTATTACGAGAAGGACGTGCCGCCGGTCTTCGCCGCGGTGGCCGATCCCGCGCTCCAGGCGGAGCTCTCCCAGGCGATCGCCGGCGCGGCTGCCGCCCTGCGCGATCTCGACGCCTGGTTCTCCCGGCTCGCGGACGCCGCGGAGGAAGAGGAGAACGGCTTCGCCTTCGGTTCCGAGCGCTACCTCCGCATGCTCCGCGACACGGAGCGGGTCGACCTCTCGCTGGACGAGTTGGAGACCGCCGGCCGGCGCGAGCTGGAGCGCAATCTGGCCGCGCTGCGCGAAGCCTGCGCCGCCTATGCGCCCGGGGTCTCGCTGGAGGAATGCGTCGAGCGCGTTCAGGCGGAGAAGCCCGCCGGAGGACCGGTCGAGGCCGCCCGCCGGCAGCTCGCCGGCCTGCGCCGCTTCGTCGACGAGAACGAGCTGGTGACCATCCCGGGAGACGAACAGGCGCTCATCGCCGAGTCTCCGCCCTACCAGCGCTGGAACCCGGCGTTCATCGACATCCCGGGTCCGTACGACCGCCATCTGCCGTCGATCTATTACATTGCGCCGCCGGACCCTGCGTGGACGCCCGAGGAGCGCGAGGCCTACATCCCCGGCGAAGCCGATCTCCTGTTCGTCACCATCCACGAGGTCTGGCCTGGCCACTTCCTGCAGTTCCTGCACTCGAACCGGGCGGAGTCGGAGATCGGACGCCTGTTCGTGGGCTATGGCTACGCCGAGGGATGGGCCCACTACTCCGAGGAGCTCATGTGGGAGGCCGGTTTCTGCCAGGGCGATCCGCGGCTGCGCATCGGGCAGGTCCTGAACGCGCTCCTGAGGAATGTCCGCTATCTGGTGTCCCTCGGTCTGCACACCCGCGGCCTGACGCTCGCCGAGGCCGAGACGATGTTCCGCGAGAGCGCCTTCCAGGACGTCGCCAACGCCCGCCAGCAGGCGGCGCGCGGCACCTTTGATCCGGCCTATCTCAACTACACGCTGGGCAAGCTGATCGTCCGCAAGCTGCGCGACGACTGGACCGCTCCGCGCGGCGGCCGGGCGGCCTGGCGGGAGTTCCACGACCGCTTCCTGGCGGTCGGCGGTCCGCCCGTCCCCCTGGTGCGGACCCATCTCCTGGGAGAGGCGGGCACGCGCCTCCTCTGAAGATCCGGCTGTAACAATCCGGAGGGATCGTTCGCCAGTAGTTTCAGAAGTGCCAATTGCGCCACTTCTGACCTCGTGAGGAGACGATCATGAATGGTGGTGTCCCTCCGCATGTCCATGGTGTGGTTCGCGGCCTGGATGCCGTCGGGTCTTCGCCGCAGTTCGAAGGCCGCTTCGGACGGATGTTCCGCACCCTCCCCGCTGCGAAGTTTTCCGAGAAGGCGCTCAAGGATCTGGCGGCTGCGATGGTGTCGGAGTCCGAGCCGCCCACACCGGAAGACAAGATCGATCCCGAGGAGAACTTCGCGATCAGCGCGGGGTTCACCTATCTCGGCCAGTTCATCGATCACGATCTGACCTTCGATCCGGCGAGCAGCCTGCAGAAGCAGAACGATCCCGACGGGCTGGTGGATTTCCGCACTCCGCGCTTCGATCTCGACTGCGTGTACGGCCGCGGCCCCTCCGACCAGCCGTATCTCTATCGCGGAGACGGAATCCGGCTGCTGCAGGGCCGGCCGCTGACCGGCAATCCCCAGGACCCCAAGACCCGCGACGTCCCCCGCAACACTCCGGTCGACGGCGAGCCGAAGCGCGCCCTGATCGGCGATCCCAGGAACGACGAAAACGTGATCGTTTCGCAGCTCCAATCCACGTTCCTCCGTTTCCACAACCGGATGGCGGATCTCCACCTGAACGCGCCCTTCGACAGGGTCCAGCGGCTGGTGCGTTTCTACTACCAGTGGGTCGTGCTCAATGATTTCCTGCCCACGATCCTCGACAAGGACACGCTGGACAGCATCCTGCCGCATCTCAAGAAGGGCACGAACACCGTGCAGGACCCGCCCGTCCTCCGCTTCTACACCTTCCGCGACAATCCATTCATCCCGGTCGAGTTCTCCGTGGCGGCCTACCGCTTCGGGCACTCCATGGTGCGGCCCATCTACCGGTTGAACACCACCTTGCCGGAACGCCAGGTCATCTTCTCCCTGGACGCCCAGGTGGACAACCTGGTCGGCTTCCGCGAGTTCCCCTCGAACTGGGCGATCGAATGGAACCTGTACTTCGACTTCGGGAACAATCCGCCGAAGCGGGGGAAGAACCGGCTGCAGCAGGCGTACAAGATCGATTCGTCGCTGGTCAATCCGCTCGGCGGGCTGCCTCCATCGATCGCTTCGACCATTCCTTCGCTCGCCGAACGCAACCTCCTCCGGGGCCTCCGCATGGGGCTGCCGTCGGGGCAGGACGTGGCGCGGAAGATGAGCATTCCGGTGATTCCCGACAACAAGCTGGTGGTGGGCAAAGCGGCCAAAGGCGAGGATGACGAGAACAAACCGCTGACCGAGGTCGCGGCCGAGTTCGCCGGCAAGGCGCCGCTCTGGTACTACATCCTGGCCGAGGCGCAACAGGCGTTCAAAGGGGACAACAAGGACCCCATCAAGCTCGGACCGTTGGGCAGCAGGATCATCGGCGAGACCTTCGTCGGCCTGATGCTGGGAGACCGCTTCTCGTTCCTCAACCAGGAGCCGACCTGGAAGCCGGCGCCGGAGCTCACCCGGAACGGGAAGTTCGGGATGGCCGAGCTGATCACCCAGGCGATGAAAGCCTGAGCGGAGAGCATACAATCGGCGCGTGCAAGTCCTGAGAGAGCCGTGCAGCGAGGGGGTGATCCGTTCCGGGCGCGGAGCGGCCCCCTGCGGGCGGGCGGCGGAGCCCTGGGTGCTGGCCGCCACCATCCTGGGCTCCAGCATGGCATTCATCGACGGCACGGCGGTCAACGTCGCCCTGCCGGCTCTCCAGGAGAACCTCGGCGCCACCGTGGCCCAGGTCCAGTGGGTCGTGGAGGCGTACACCCTCTTCCTCTCGGCTCTGCTGCTGGTCGGCGGAGCTCTGGGCGACCGCTTCGGCCGGCGCCGCATCTATCTCTTTGGAGTCATCGGCTTCGCTCTGGCCTCCGCCGGATGCGGCATTGCCGCGACCGCGGGACAGCTGATCGCCGCGCGGGCGGTGCAGGGGGTCGCCGCGGCCCTCCTGGTGCCGGGGAGCCTGGCCCTTCTCTCCGCCTCGTTCGACGAAGACCGGCGGGGGAAGGCCATCGGCACCTGGTCGGGCTTCAGTGCCATCACGGCCGCCGTCGGCCCTCTCCTGGGCGGCTGGCTCATCGATCACGTTTCGTGGCGGTGGGTGTTCTTTCTCAACCTTCCGCTGGCGCTCGCGGTCCTCGTCATCGCTCTCCGGTTCGTGCCCGAGAGCCGGGACGAGCAAGCGTCCGGCAAGCTCGATTTCGCGGGCGCTCTTCTCGTCACAGCGGGTCTGGGCGGCCTGACGTTCGGGCTCGTCGAGTCGTCGCGCCTGGGGTGGAGGAGCCCGCTCCTGATCGCGACGCTCGTCCTCGGCGTCCTCGCTCTCCTCGGCTTTCTCTGGAGGGAAGCCCGGGCTGAGAGCCCCATGATGCCCCTGTCCCTCTTCCGCTCGCGGACGTTCGCCGGTGCCAACCTCCTGACCTTGTGGCTCTACGCCGCTTTGGGAGGGACGCTGTTCTTCCTGCCGTTCGACCTGATCCAGGTGCGCGGCTATTCGGCGACCGCCGCCGGAGCGGCCCTGCTGCCCTTCGTTCTGCTCATGTTTTCGCTGTCGCGCTGGTCCGGAGGGCTGGTGGACCGCTACGGCGCCCGGCGGCCGTTGATCCTCGGTCCGGCCGTGGCCGCGGTGGGATTTGCTCTCTTTGCCGTGCTGAGCAGTGACGGTGGATATTGGAAGGGCCTCTTTCCCGCCATCGTCGTCCTCGGGCTGGGAATGTCGATCAGCGTGGCGCCGCTGACCACGACGGTGATGGGCTCGGTGGAGGAGCGCCACAGCGGAATCGCGTCGGGGATCAACAACGCCGTCTCGCGCGCCGCCGGGCTCCTCGCCGTCGCCGTGCTGGGAGTGGTGATGCTCGTCCTCTTCCATCGCGGGCTGGAGCACCGGATGGCGAAGCTCGCCCTGCCGCCCGCGGCCCGGCAGGAGATCGACGCTCAACGCGAAAAGCTGGTCCGCCTGACGATCCCCTCCTCGCTTCCCGGGCCTTTGCAGGCGCAGGTGCGGTCCGCGGTGAGCGAAGCCTTCCTGGATGGCTTCCGAGGCATCATGCTGACCGCGAGCGGCCTCGCGCTGCTGGCGTCCCTCAGCTCCTGGTGGTGGATCAAGGACCAAAAGGACTGAAAGGACAAAAAGGACTCGAAGACCGCGCCCGATGTCCTTGATTGTCCTTTGGGTCCTTGATGTCCTTTACGTCCTTTCCGCTCTTCTGACCAGCTGGCCGCACGCCCCCTGCACGTCCCGGCCGCGGCTGCGGCGGACGGTGATGAAGCAGCCGTGCTCGTGGAGGCGGCGGGCGAAGGCCTGGACGCGCTCTTCCGCGGGCTCGCGGAACGGGGAGTGCTCGTGCTCGTTCATCGGGATGAGGTTCACATTGTGGCGATGGCGCAGCTCCCCGAGCCAGGCGGCGAGGCGGTCGGCGTCCTCCAGCGTGTCGTTGACCCCGCCGAGGAGGACGTATTCGAAGATGAGGCGCTCGTGCCGCTTGAGCTGCCAGGCGTCGAGGGCCTGGCGCAGACGGGCCAGGTTCCAGGCGCGGTTGACCGGCATGGTGGCGGAGCGGGCCGCATCGGTGGTGGCGTTGAGCGAGACGGCGAGCTGCGGACGCGGCTCCATCCGGGCCAGCTTCTCCAGCCCCGAGACCAGTCCGGCGGTGCTCACGGTGATGCGCCAGGGCGACAGGAGCATCCCCTCCGGATGGCAGAGGACCCGGATGGCGCGGTGGACGTGATCGAGGTTGTGGAGCGGCTCGCCCATCCCCATGAAGACGAGGTAGAGGAACTCGCCCCGGTCCGGTCCCAGATCGCGCATCAGCGCGAGCACCTGCCCCACGATCTCGCCGGCCGTCAAGTTGCGCACGATCCCCATGGCACCGGTGGCGCAAAAGGTACATCCCAGAGCGCAGCCGACCTGGCTCGATACGCAGTAGGTGATCCGCGGGTCCCCTTCTTTGCGGGGCATGTGGACGGCTTCGATGCGGTGGCCGTCGGAGAGCCCGAGCACGAGCCTGGTGGAGCCGTCGGCCGAAGGGTGGCGCGCGAGGATCGTGGGCAGCGAGAGGTCGGTCTGCGCCTCCAGCCAGGCGCGGATCGCGCGGGAGAGGAACAGGCGGTCCGGCGTCCAGGTGCGGGTGCGCTGGAGCCGCGCGAAGACGTGCTCGGGGCGGCCGGGGCAGCCCAGGGCCGCCAGGTCCTCGGGCAGCAACGCCCACGCCGAGGGAGGCCCGCCGCGCTCGGGAGCCCGGCGGTCCCAGGGCATGGCAGGTGTGGAGGGGACCAACATAGGCGGGAAGTGTAGCAGGCCCTCACCCCCGGCCCCTCTCCCGCGAGCGGGAGAGGGGAGAGGGTTAGACGGACTCAGTGGTCTGCAGGAGAGCGTGGCTAACCTACACCCCTCTCCCACTTGTGGGAGAGGGGCCGGGGGTGAGGGTTTACACTGGGGCGTTCTCGATGGAGCTCGCCATGGCGCAGATCGCCTTCCTGACCCTGTTTCTCGGCCTGACCCTCGGTCCCCAGCCGATCGCGCTGACCGTCACCGGACCGGTTGCCACGGTCGAGGTCCTGCTCGACGGTGCTCCGGTGGGCCACCTCTCGGGGGCTCCCTGGAAGGGGCAGCTCGACTTCGGACCTTCCCTGGTCCCCCATGACCTCGTCGCCCGCGCCCTGGATTCCAAGGGGAACGAGATCGGCCGCGCCGAGCAGTGGCTGAACCTGCCCCGGGCGCCGGCCGAGGTGGAGATCCTCCTCGAGAACGGGGCCGCCGGCCGGCCGGTGGCGGCGCGGCTCACCTGGGAGAGCCTGACCGGCGAAAACCCCTCCGCCATCGGGGTGACGTTCGACGACAAGACCCTGATCATGGACCCGAAGGGGCGCGTCAAGCTCCCCGCCTGGAATCCGGAGACGGCCCATGTGCTGACTGCCGAGCTGCGCTTCGCCGGCGCGCTCACCGCCCGCCGGGACGTGGTCTTCGGCGGCCGGTGGGGCGACCAGATCTCCACGGAGCTGACTGCCGTGCCGGTCCGCCTCCGCTCCGGCAAAGGGCTGCCGTCTCCGGAGCGGATGCAGGGCTGGTTCCGCGCCGGAGGCCAGCCGGTGAACGTGGCCGCGGTCGAGGAGAGCCCCGCCGAGCTCCTGGTGGTGCGCGACCTGGCGCTGCCCGAGGAGCTGGAGAAGATGGTGGCCGGGGGGAACAGAACGCGCCCGATCTTGAACCAGCGCGCCTCCGTGTTCGACGACCGCAGCTCCGAGTTCCACCGCTTCGACATGACCCTGGGCAAGGAGGACGCCATCCGCTTCATCTGGCCGGTGTCGCGTCCGGTCGCCGGCTCCGGCCTGCCGGCCGAGCTGTTCGACGTGTCGCGCGATCTCGACTCCCGCGACGGCGGCCTCCTCTGGTTCCTGGCGCGCTTCGTCCCGCGCGACGATGGTCCGGCGCAGCAGCGCCTCGCCGACGCGGTGGCGGTCGCGGGCCTCCAGGCGCTCTACGCGAACCACCGCCGCGCCGTGCTGCTGGTCCTGTCGAAACAACCGCACGACAAGAGCCGCTCCGATCCCGCCCTGGTCCGCCGCTATCTGGAGTCGATCCGGGTGCCGCTGATCCTCTGGACGTACGGCGATCCGGCGTCTCCACCGGTGGCGGCCTGGGGCAAAGCCGAGGAGATCTCGTCGCTCGGCAGGATGCGCAAGGCGTTCAACCATCTGGAGGACGAGCTGAAATCTCAGCACATCGTCTGGATCGACGGGCTCCACCTGCCGCAATCGATCGAGCTCTCGCCCGAAGCGGCGGCCGTCGTCGAGCTCGTCGGCCCCGCGCCGCTGGCGCCGGTTCGCTGACCTCAGAACTCCGGAGGCTGCCCCGCGCTCCGCAACACGATCTCCTCCATCCGCGCTCCGGGCGGCAGGCGCAGGGCGAAGCGGACGGCCTCGCCGACCACCTGCGGCTGGAGGAACCAGTCCTTGCCGGGAGCGCCGGGTGTCGAGCCCGCGAACCAGGTGTCCACGGCTCCGGGCCGGAGCTCCAGGACGCGCAGCTCCGGGTTTTCCTGCTGCACCGTGCGGGTGAGGGCGCGCAGGGCGAACTTCGAGGCGGTGTAGGAGCCGCCGGTGGGGAAGGTGCGGGTGGAGACGTCCGAGGAGACCATCAGGACGAGACCGCGGCTCTCCTTGAGCTGCGGGAGGAAGGCGGTCGTCATTGCCCAGGCGCCGAAGACGTTCACCCGGAAGGTGCGGTCCCAATCCTCCCAGGTCTGCTCCTCCAGGCGCTTGAAGATGCCGAGACCGGCGTTGTTCACCAGCGCGTCGAGCCGCCCGAAGCGGTCGAGCACGGCACGGCGGAAGGCGTCGGCGCTCGCCGGATCGCCCACGTCGAGCGGATGCGCGAAGGCCCCGCCGGGGAGCTCCGCGGCGAGCTTCTCGATCGCCCCGAGATCGCGGGCTCCGAGGACGACCGAGAAGCCTTCTTCTGCAAAGATCCGTGCGAACGTGGCGCCCAAACCCCGTGAAGCGCCGGTGACCACCGCGACTCTGTCCATATCATCGAATCCAGCGATTGCCTCGTCTCGTGTTCTGTGCGCTAGAATTCGCGTCGTCGAATTCCGGCACTGGGAGGACGCGTGTCATCTATCCTTTTACCACGATCTCCCGAGGCGGCGGGGCTCGCCGCTCTGGCCGTGCTGGCCGGTCTGCTCTGGGCGCTGGCTCGGGGGCAGGCGCGCGCCCGGGTGCTGGCCGCGGTCTACCCGGCGGTCCGCGAGAACGCGTCGCGTCACCTCCTGCCTCTGGCGGAATCGGCGTTGCGCGCCCGGCGCCTGCTGGAGCAGGCCCGCGATCCGCTGGAGCCCGGAACGGCGGCTCTCGATC
>DASPXX010000116.1:0-36363 GCA_035637095.1 Thermoanaerobaculia bacterium | reverse complement strand
CGCCGCGCCGGCCGAGCTCCTGCAGATCCCCGAAGCCGACCACACCTTTGGCAGCCGGCACCCCTTCGCCGGCCCCTCGCCCTGGCTCATCCAGGCCCTGAACGCGACGCAGAGCTGGTTCCGGCGGCATCTCTGAAGATCGCCGGCTCTACAGCCAATCGATCACGTCCGGCGCGGCCGACAGGTCCGGCACCACCCAGTCCGCCCCGGCGGCGCGGAGCGCCTCGGCCGACGTGCGGCCGGTGGCCACGGCGAGACAGGGGATGCCGTGGGCGCGGGCGCAGGAGACGTCGTACAGGCTGTCCCCGATGATCAACACCTCCGCGGGCCGGAAGCGCCGCCCCACCCGGGCCTCCGCCCGCTCCAGAGCCACCGGCGGCAGCTCGGCGCGGTCGATGCCGTCGCAGCCGAAGGCGCCGAACGCGAAGTAGCGGTTCAAGCCGAAGCGCGAGAGCTTGGTGCGCGCCCCCGGCTCCCAGTTGCCGGTGAGGAGGGCCAGCGCCAGCTCGGGCCGCGCCGCCTGGCGCTCCAGGATCTCCGCGACGCCGGGGAGGAGGCGCATCCCCTCGCGGTCGAGAGCCGCCGCCAGCTTCTCCAAATAGATCCGGCGGATCTCCGGCAGGAGCCGCTTCACCTCCTCCTCCGCGACCCCGGCCTCGATCATCAGGTCGAGGACGATGCGCGGATCGGTCTTCCCGGCGAAGTCGTAGCGGTTGCAGGCGCCCGCCGTGCCGAAGACCTCGACGAGCGCCTGCGCAAAGAGCGGGCGCACCTGCGGGCCGCAGTCCACCAGAGTGCCGTCGACGTCGAAGAGGAGGAGGCGTTCGCTCAGCGCCACTTCGGAGGCCTCTTGGTCTCCAGGAAGGTGGCGATCCCCCGCTTGCAGTCGTCCGTGGCGCGCGCCGCGGCGTTCACTTGGGCGGCGTGCTGCAGCGCCTCCCCCAGCGGCCGGCCGAGGACGTCCAGCAGCAGCCGCTTGGTGCGGGCGATCGATTCCGAGCTGCCGGTTTCCAGGATCTGCGCCGCCAGTGCCTGCCCCACGGCCGGCAGGTCGACGGCGGGCGCCACCCGGTTGACCAGCCCGATCTCCAGAGCCTTGCGGGCGTCGATGAATTGCGGGTTGAGCAGCAGCTCGCGGAGGTCCGAGCCGCGCAGGCGGAGCGGCAGGTACGTGGCGACGAGGGCCGCCACGAAGCCGATCCGCACCTCGCTGTAGAGGAACCTCGCGTCGTCCGCCGCCACCACGAAATCGTGGGCCGTGGCCAGGCCGCAGCCGCCGGCCACGCAGGCGCCGTGGACCAAGGCGAGGGTCAGGGCGTCCTGCCGCAGCACCGACTCGAAGAGGTCGCGCAGGGTGAGCGAGTCGCGGAGGTTCTCCTCCGGCCCGGCGTCGCGCAACGACCGCAGGTGCTCCAGGTCCGCCCCGGCCGAGAAGTTCTTCCCGGCTCCCGCGAGGATCAAGGCGCGCACCCCCTCGGCGCGCAGCGGCCGGCGGTAGAGCTCGATGAGCTCGCCGATCAGCGCCGGCGACAGGGCGTTGGCCCGCTCCGGATCGTTCAGCGTCACCCAGAGGAGGTCACCGTCCTGTCTCGTCTCCAACCGGCTCAAGGCTTTACCCCCCGGACCAGCTCGCCGGGGATCTCGACCTCCATCTGCAGGAGGCCCTGGGCGTGGGTCTTCCCCTGGGCGTCGGTCTTCAAGCTCTCGGTGCCGCCGCCGCCGAGAGAATCTTTCAGGATGAAGTTGAAGGCGAGCAGATTGGGCACCTCGTAGCGCTCGACGCCGCCGCGGCAGACGTCGCGGAAGTGCTCCTGGACCCGCTCCGCCGTGGCCTCCCGGCGCAGCACCTCCCAGATCTCCGGCGTGCGGGCGATGAGCCCGACGTTGCTCGCGTCTCCCTTGTCGCCGGAGCGGGCCTGAGCGATCTCGTAGAGCCGTACCTTCATGTCTCGATCCCTTTCCGCGGCAGGAGGAGCGCCACCGTTCCGGCGACAGCGAGCGCCGCGGCCACCGCGGCGGCCGTGGCAGGACGGGTCGCCACGGGATGGTAGAGCCCGGGCAGCACGGCGCGGAAGCCCAGGTCGAGGATCTCGTGATGGCGCGCCTCGATGGCGGCGAACCCGGCGAGACCCAGCGCCCCGAGGAGCGCCATGACGCCGGCGAGGCGCGCACCCGGCCAGCCCGCGGCGAAGCCGTGCCGCAGCAGCACCACCCAGAGCGTGGCGAGCCCGAGCGCCCAGTAGACGAAGAGCAGCCGGTCGGCGATGGCGCTGTAGAGAAAACCGAGCAGCAGGATCGGCAGGAGCCCGCCGAGAAGGCCGGCGTACCAGTGACGGACGCTCACACCTCCTCCACCGTGACCTCGATCCGCCCCTCGACCTCCTCGCGGGCCAGGAGCGCGGGCCAGTAGGCCATCACCTCCTGCGCTTTCGGCCTGCCGCCCGCGAAGCCGGTCACCCCGGGCGGGCCGGCGGTGATGAGCGGCGCGATCTCCTGGCCGAAGCGCGACACCTTGGCGGCGTCCGCATCCCGCACACCAAGACGCAGGACGACCTCCGGCGGATCCTCGGACGCCGGGAGGATCCCCGGCAGGCAGACGCCCATACCGACCAGCTCGACCGAGCGGCAGTCCTCGGAGAACGTCACCCCGGCGCGCTCCAGCCGCTTCCAGATGATCTCCGCGGCAAGCCGCGCCTTCTCCACGGCCCGCGGCCCGGAGACGGTGATCTGCCCGCTCGTCTTGAAGCCGGCCAGGTAGGAGCCCGAGACCTTGAGGAACGGCGTCCGCGGCCGGCCCTCGATCCCCGAGACCGCCACACGGTCCTGGGCCTCCTGCCGCAGGCGGATCGAGGTGAAGTCGGCGATCACGTCCGGCCCGATGTACTCCCGCGGATTCCCCATCTCGTAGAGGAGCTGCTCGGAGATCGTGTCGACCGTCACCATGCCGCCGGTCCCCTCGTGCTTGGTGACCGTGAAGGTGCCGTCCTCGCGCGCTTCGACGACGGGATAGCCGACGTTCCAGAGGTCGGGGACCTCCCACCAGCGGCTGAAGTTGCCGCCCGTGCACTGGGCGCCGCACTCGATGATGTGGCCGGCGACCGTTCCGGCGGCGAGGCGGTCCCAGTCGTCCTCGGTCCAGCCGAACTCGTGGATCATCGGCGCCAGGGCGAGCGCGGTGTCGGTGATCCGGCCGCAGAGCACGATATGGGCTCCCTGGCGCAGGGCCTCGACCGCCGGCCGCGCCCCCAGATAGACGTTGGCGCTCATCATGCGGTCGACCACGGGAGCGAGCGGCTCGCCCGTGTCCATGTTGCGCATCTCGTGGCCGGCGGCGATCAGGCCGCGCAGCCGGTCGAAGATGTCGTCCCCCTCGACCACGCCGACGCGCAGCCCCGAAACGCCCAGCTCGCGCGCCACCTCGAAGATCCTCTCGCGGCAGGCCCGCGGATTGAGGCCGCCGGCATTGGCCAGGATACGCACGTTGCGCTCCAGGATCTCTGGGAGCACCCGGCGGACGAAGCCGATGAAGTCGGTGGCATAGCCCAGGCGAGGGTCCTTGAGCTTCTGCCGCATCATGATCGACAGCGTCACCTCGGCGAGGTAGTCCATGCCGATGTAGTCGATCGGGCCGCCGCGCAGCAGCTCGACCGGCGCGTCGACGTTGTCCCCCCAGAAGCCCTGGCCGTTGCCGATCCGGATCGTCCGCATAAGAGGGGCAAGCCTAGCACGGGCCGCCGGCGGTCGGAGTCTTGCATGTGCTCTCTACTCGAAAGGAGTTTCTATGGCCACAAAGACGATGGAGGAGAGGGAGACGGACGTCAGCGAGATCGGCCAGGATGAGTTCCTGCGCGGTCTCAACGTCGATCTGGCGAACGAATACTCGGCCGTGATCCTGTACCGGACCTACGCCAGCCAGGTGCAGGGGCAGTGGCGGATGGAGCTGCGGCAGTTCTTCGAGCGGGAGATTCCGGACGAGCTCGGGCACGCCCGCATCCTGGCCGACAAGATCGTCGCCATGGGCGGCACGCCCACGACCGCTCCGGCGCCGGTCAAGCCGGCGAGGGACGCCAAGGAGATGCTACGCAACGCCCTCGACGCCGAGATCGAGACGATCGACCGCTACGTCCTGCGCCGCAAGCAGGCCGAGACCCTCGGCCACTACGGCCTGGCGGTGGAGCTCGACAACCTGATCCGCGACGAGAGCACCCACCGCGACGAGATCCAGATGGTTCTCAAGCGGTGGGACACCGGGTAGGGGGCTCAGGAACCCGGCAGCTGCCCCAGAGCCTCTCGCGCCTCGTTTTCGAAGTCTCGAAATGCCGGCAGCTGTCGGAGCGGGGCGAAATCGGAAATGAGCTCTGCAACCCGCTGCACCCGGTCCGGCAAGTCCCTCTCGAACTGCTCCAGACGGCGCCCGGTCTTTTCCGACGCCTGGATCAAGCAGCTCCGGAGCAGCTTCTTGGGGTCTGCCACGGTCTCCAGGCTCGTCAACCTGGGGAGCGGCAGAGAGACTTCACCGTTCGGATTCCCTGCGGCTCGGCGGATCGCCCCCTCCTCGATCAGAAGCCAGGCCTCGGTCATCCGCACCGGGACGACGGGCACACAGGCAGGGACGCCGGCCGCGACGACGGCGCGACGAATCTCCTCCACCCGCTTCTCGCGCGGTTCCCTCTCCGCGTCGCGGTGGACAAACAGGACGTCGCAGGGATATTCCTGCACAGCTCTTGAGAGCCGGTCGCGGAGATTCGCGCCGGGAGCCGCCACCTGAACCGTGAAGCCACGGCGCTGGAGGAGAGGAAGCTGCCCCAAAAACCACTCGAGAACCGGGCGCAAAGCGCGATCGGCCGCCCCATCCCCGGCGAGAGTGCAGGCGAGCGGCAGCTTCAAATCTGGGCTGGCCTTTCCATGAACTCTAGCCAGAGCTGGCCCTTGCCCTGATTGGCTCCTGAGAGATACGCCTGAAGCTGGCCCCTGCCGAGAGGGAGAACGTTATCCTGAGAATCGGCACGCCAGGTGTTGGGAGGTACTCGCAGAGCTGCCGTCGTCCCCTGGTTGGCCTCTTCAGCAATCCTCTGTTCGTCTATGTAGACCAGATCCTGAGGAGCGACGTTTTCGACGACGACAGGAGAATGAGTGTTGACGACGACCTGCCGTAGAGGGTTATCCCTCCCTATCGCATGTGCTGGATCCACGGCGATATCTCGCAGGAGCCGCACCATGGCCGGGATACGCTCGGGATGAATGCCGTTCTCCGGCTCTTCGAGGCAGAGCAGTCCCCGGGCTTCGGGGTCCAGTCCGAGGGTGGCCAGCACCAGAAATCGCAAGGTACCGTCCGAGAGTGAGCTCGCCGGGTGAAAGACCCCATCCCTACCTCGAACCTCCAGAGTCAGCGTCTCGGTCCGCTCATCCTCCTTGATGTGTAGCTCGTGGATATCGTCGATCAGTGCCGCAAGCCGGTTGGCCAGCTCAGCGTAGACCTGTCCGGTCCTTGCCTCGCCGCGGCGCAGTCGCTCGATGGCTGCCGGCAGATTGGCGCCGCGCGAGTCGATGAGCCGCGGGTCGGAGTAGAAGGAGGGAGCACGCATGGCCGAGGGTTCCAGGAGGAGAGTGCTCCACGATCCCATCTCGTGATGGGCTGCCAGGATCGTTGGAAAGTCGCTGGAGGCCATCCCCCCCAAGACCGTCCGCGAGGACTTCGGAGCGGGTACGGTCTTGCCGCCATGCCCTTCCTGATGGACCTTGATCTGTGGGCCTCCCTCTCTCTGCGGCAACGTCGAAATGAAATCCCCTACGCGCCGTCCCTGGACCGCGGACTTCTTGAAGGTGCTCCGGGCCGGGAATCGCAGATTCCGTTGCGCCTCTTCCAGCTTGATGGGCCGAAGCCATTCCTCGGCGAGCTCCAGGCGCTCGAAGCCGTCCTCTCGGGCAAGCCGAAACGCAACGCTGTAGCAAAGGGTCGAGATCGCCGCCGTCGCCTTCACCCCGAAATCGTCCTGAACGCTGCGATCAATGACGATCTCGGCTGTGAAGCGCATCTCCGGAGCGCGGTAGTCACCGAAGGCGGTAAACAGGGAACGTGGTTCCGGTGCCCGTCCCTTGGTCTCACGCAAAAGCTTTACGGCATCCATGATCGGGTACTGAGTCAGGAGCTGGAGAAAGCGGATCGCATCGAAAAGGTTCGACTTCCCTGCTGCGTTGCGTCCTGCAATGCAGGTGAAGGGGCCGAAGCGGACGTCGAGGTCCAGCAGATTCTTGAAACCCTGGACTCGCAGTCGGGTGAGCATCTCAGCGCGAGTTTATCAGCCCGAGCCCGTGCTCACGATCTCTACGTCTGCAGCACCCCCGTCTTGAACTCCGCCACCCGCGGGTTCATCGCCGCGCAGGCCAGCGACCGCGCGAGCACCTCGCGGGTCTCGGCGGGGTCGATGAGGGCGTCGACCCAGAGGCGGGCGGCGGCGTAGCGGGGGTTCATGGCGGCGGCGTAGCGGGCCTGGATCTCGGCGAGGCGCGCCTGCTTCTCTTCCTCGCTCACCTCCTCCCCCCGGTTCTTGAGCTGGATCGACAGGAGCGTCTTGCTCGCCTGCTCGCCCCCCATCACCGCGATCGCCGCCGAGGGCCAGGCGTAGAGGAAGCGCGCGCCGTAGGCCTTGCCGCACATCGCGTAGTTGCCGGCGCCGTAGGAGTTGCCCACGAACAGGGTGAGCTTGGGCACCGTCGTGTTCGCCACGGCGTTGACCAGCTTGGCGCCGTCCTTGATGATGCCCCCCCGCTCGGCGCGGCTCCCCACCATGAAGCCGGTCACGTCCTGGAGGAAGAGGAGCGGGACCTTTTTCTGATTGCACAGCTCGACGAAGCGCGCCGCCTTGTCCGCCGAGTCGGAGTAGATGACGCCGCCGATCTGCAGCTCGTGATCGCGCAGCCCGGTGCCGGTCTTGCGCTGCACGATCGAGCGCTGGTTGGCCACCACGCCCACGGCCTGGCCGCCGATCCAGCCGGTGCCGCAGAGGAGCGAGCGGCCGTAGGTGGCCTTGTACTCGTCGAGCTCGCTGCCGTCCAAAAGTCGCGCCAGGATCTCGTAGGTGTCGTACGGACGCGAGCGGTCGATCGGGACGAGACCGTAGAGGTCCTCCGCCGCGTACAGCGGATCGCGCGGCTCGCGGCGGGCGAAGGGCGCGCGCTCCGGCTCCGCGAGTTGGGCGAGCTGGCTGCGGATCTTCTCCAGGCAGGAGGCGTCGTCCGGATGCCGGTGGTCGACGACCCCGGAGATGTCGCTCTGGACCAGCGCGCCTCCCAGCTCCTCGTTGTCGATCTGCTCGCCGATCGCCGCCCGCACCAGGTGGGAGCCGGCGAGGAAGATCGAGCCGGTCCCCTCGACGATGTGCGCCTCGTCGCTCATGATCGGCAGGTAGGCGCCGCCGGCCACGCAGGAGCCCATGATCGCCGCCATCTGGAACACCCCTTCGGCGGAGAGGCGGGCGTTGTTGTAGAAAGCGCGACCGAAGTGCTCGCGGTCGGGGAAGATCTCGTCCTGGAGAGGAAGGAAGACGCCCGCCGAGTCGACCAGATAGATGATCGGCAGCCGGTTCTCCAGCGCGATCTCCTGGGCGCGCAACACCTTTTTGCAGGTCAGCGGGAACCAGGCGCCGGCCTTGACCGTCGCGTCGTTGGAGACCACGACCATGTCCCGGCCGTGGATGCGGCCGATCCCCACCACCACGCCGGCCGCCGGAGCGCCGCCGTATTCCTCATAGAAGCCGTAGGCCGTCCAGAGCCCGAGCTCCAGGAACGGAGCTCCCGGATCGCACAGCGCCGCCACCCGCTCGCGCGCGGTCATCTTTCCCTGGGCGCGCTGCTTCTCCTGGGCCTTCAGGCCGCCGCCCAGGCGGATCCGCTCCTCTTCCTCGCGCAGCCGCGCCACCTCGCCCCGCCAGTGCTCCGCCTGCCGCTCGAACGCCTCGTTCCGGTTGACCTTGCTCTCCAGGATCGCCACGCTGCCCTCCTTGCGCGCCGGGATTATATGGGGAGCCGGTCCGCTTTCCTTGAGATACCATCTCCCGCATGAAGATCCACCTGCTGGCCTTCGCCAGCGCCGGGGACGCGCTGGGCGCGAGCGAAATGGATCTGGAGATGCCCGAGGGGAGCCGCGTCGCCGATCTGCGCGGCCGGCTCGACCGGGATCACCCGCAGCTCGCTCCCCTCTGGCCGCGTCTCGCCGTGGCGGTCGACGGCCGGGTCGTCCCGCCGGACACGCCACTCTCCGACGGCGCCGAGGTGGCCCTCCTGCCTCCGGTCTCAGGCGGCAGCTCCGAGGAGCCGGTGCGCGCCGCTCTGGTCGACGGCCCGATCGACGTGAACCAGGTGGCGGCGAGCGTCTCCGGCCCTTCGCGCGGCGCGGTCGTGCTCTTCCTCGGCACGGTCCGCGACAACCACGCCGGGCGCTCGGTCGACAGGCTCACCTACAGCGCCTATCGCAGCATGGCCCTGGACGGCCTGCGCCGCATCGTGGCGGACCTGGAGGCGACGGCGCCCGGGCTCCGGGCGGCGATCGTCCACCGGCTCGGCGAGGTTCCGGTCGGCGAGGCGAGCGTCGCCATCGCGGTCGGCTCGCCGCACCGCGCCGCGGCCTATGAGGCCAGCCGCACCGCCCTGGAGCGGCTGAAGACCGAGATCCCCATCTGGAAGCAGGAGCACTACACCGAGGGGCCGCCCCGCTGGCGCGAGGAGGAGCCCCTCACGCCCGAGGCCGCAACCCCGGGCGTGAGCTCTCAGCCCGCCATCACCACTCGATGATGTAGGTGCAGGAGTCGGCTCCTTCGGTGCGGGTGGGCTTGCTCTTGTCCAGCCGCACCTCCGAGCTCGGCTGGAAGCGCCGGCAGAGAGTCGTGATGATGCCGCGATCGAACTCCGAGGGATACGGGTTGTCGCAGACCATCTCGGCGGAGCTCGGCCCCTTCAATCCGGTGAACCGGTAGTGACCGATCCCCTCGGTCATCTGGCCGGTCTCGGGATTGAACAGCGGCTCCCCGTTGATCCGGTGGTGGAGGTGGTAGTTGAGGTCGAGAGCCCCCAGAGCCTTGTCGATGGTGTCCATCCAAGGCGGCCATTCCACCTGCTCCGGGATCTTCTTCCCGATCGCGAACAGGGTCAGCGGCCCGATCTTCTCCGAGATCGTCTTGAACGCATCCAGCCAGTTCTGCTGGGGGTACCACTGCTCCGGCTGCGGCTTCTTGATCCCGTGCTGCGCCAGGATCTTCAAGGCCGTGCTGGTGAAATCCCCCATTCCATCGACGACTGAGAGGACAACGGCTCCATACACTTCGACGTCAGGTCGAAACGCAACGAATTGGGTCATGGTGGCCGGAGTATCGCACAACCCCGAGGCGGTGGGAAGCCTTCTCGGAGAAGTTGATGATTCTCGTCAAGGATGTCCGGTCCCCGTGACCGCCGAGCGCATGAACGCCGTCACGTCGCCCTTGAGCTTCTCGCGGTCGACCCGGCGGATGTACATCATGTGCCCCGCCTCGTAGTACCCCTTGGTCACCCGCTCGGCATAGCCCGGCTCGAAGCCCAGGTGGTCGAAGGTGTACTCGGCGGCGAAATACGGCGTCGCCAGGTCGTAGTAGCCGCACCCCACGAAGACCTTGAGCGCAGGGTTGCGCGCCATCGCCTTGCGCAGGTCCTCCGCCACGTTCAGGTACTGATTGGACAGCGGCGCATAGCTCCACGGCGACACCCGGTCGGTGAGGATCTCGTAGGGCAGGTCGCTCTGGAAGCCGAGGTCCTGGCGCACGTAGTCGTTGAAGGCCGCGGTGTAGGGTCCCTGGATGGCGGCGTAGCTGGGATCGAGCTGGAAGTCGTCGTCGCCGCCGCGGTCGATGCCGCGGAAGCGGCTGTCGAGCCGGCCCGCCCGCTGGCCCTCGCGGCGCAGCAGCTCGGTGACGAAGTCGTTGATGGTCGGCCGCAGGTAGACGTCCAGCAGGTGCTCCGGCGACAGCCCGGTCAGCCGGGAGAGCTTGGCGGCCAGATCGCGCCGCTCCGCATCCGTAAGGTCGCTCCCCTTCATCAAAGCCAGCGTGTACTCGCCCGCGGCGAAGCGCTCCGCCTCGGCCAGGGCGTTCTTCAGAGGCCCCTGCTGGAGGTCCGGAGGCAGCTTCTTGTGATACCAGGCCGTGGCCGTGTAGGTCGGCAGGAAGAGCGGATACGGCAGGTCGTTACCCACGTTGAAGCGGTTGGTCTGGAAGTTGAGGACCGTCGAGAGCAGGACGATGCCGTTCAGGTACATCCCGTGCCGTTCCTGGAGATAGTTGGCGAGCCCCGCGGCGCGGGTGGTGCCGTAGCTCTCGCCGGCCAGGAACTTGGGAGACGCCCAGCGGCTGTAGCGCGAGGTCCACAGGCGGATGAAGTCCCCCACGGACTCGATGTCCCCCCGCACGCCGTGGAACTGGCTCGGGTCCTCCCCCGGCACCTCGCGGCTGAAGCCGGTGGTGACCGGATCGATGAACACCAGGTCGGAGACGTCGAGGAGCGACTCGGTGTTGTCGACCAGCCGGCCCGGAGGAGGCGCGCCCATCCCCTCGTCGTCCAGTGCCACGCGCCGCGGGCCGAAAGCCCCCATGTGGAGCCAGACGGACGACGAGCCCGGGCCGCCGTTGAAGGTGAAGGTGACCGGCCGGGCGGCCAGGTCCTTGACCCCGTCGCGCGTGTAGGCGACGAAGAAGATGGAAGCCCGGGGCCGCCCGTCCTCCTCCTTGAGGAGCAAGGTGCCGGCGGTGGCCGTGTAGTTGATGTCGGAGCCGCCCAGGCTGATGCGGTGGTGGCTGGTGACGACCTTCTCCTCCGGCTTCGGAGGCTCCCAGCGAGGCGCTTCCGCCTCCCCCTTCTTTTCGTCGCGGTTGTCCCGCGAGCGGTCAGGGCGCTGGGCGACGGCGGTCAGGGGGAGGAGCAGGGCCAGGAACAGTGCTACGGAAAGAGGTCTCGCACGCATGGGCGGAGGTGTATCACAAAGACCCCTACTTCGCCGTCTGCGAAAAGCTCCGCACCGTCACCTCGGGAAGCGTCTCCTTCCCCGCCAGGAGCGGCGCGGGCTTGCCCAGCAGCTCGCGGTCGAAGTACTGGAGGACGATCGCGCGCGTGATCTCGACCGCCCGCGCCGGTGCCAGCGTTCCGAGCGCGCCCTGGCGGAGCGGCCCGCCCCAGAGGATCATGTCGCTGAAGTCGAGGTGCAGGGTGTCCCGGACGTCCACCCGGTCGTACCGCGTCGCGGCACGCCGGTAGATGGCGTCGCTCGCTCCGGTCCGCCCCGGCCGGGCCGAGTACACCATCAGAAAAGGAACGGAGAGGCGCCGGTCGATCATTGCCCCGTACTGGGGGATGCCGTCGAGGTTCAGACCCGCCCGGCAGCGGTGGTCGTCGAGACAGAATTGCCCGGAGGTGACGCCGCCCATGGAGTGGCCGAAGGCGCCCAGGCGTCCCAGGTCGAGCCGCGCCGCCAGCCGGCCGGCCGCGCCGTCTTTCGCCAGCTCGGGGAGGCGGTCGAGGACCAGCTTCGTGTCCGCCACCCACCGCTCCAGGGTGGCGTTGGTGGCGCGGAGCCCCGCCAGATAGCCGCGGAGCAGGCGGAGCTGGCCCTCCTCGGTCGGCTCCCTGGTCACCGAGGCCATCGACTCGTCCTCGTGCGCCCACTCGGTGAGGACCGCGCCGAATGCCGGGCCCGGCTTGCCGGCCGCGTCGAAGAGCGAGACCACCTGCCCGTCCGCCACCGTCGCGGCGGTGGCTTCATAGGGATGGACGACGCTCAGGACGGCGTAGCCATGGCTGGCGAGATCCTCGAGCAGCGCCGTGTACGAGCTGGGGATCCCCCCGAAGCCGTGGGAGAACACCAGAACCGGGAGCTTCGCCGGGCTCTCGGCGGGAGGCGCATCGAGGATGGCGTGGGTCCGCACGCCGGAGAGAGCTCCGAAAGCCGCCCTCATCCCGGGCGGCACCTCGGTGAGCCCCTCGCGCAGATACGGCGCCATCTCACCGCGGGCCGCGGCCGTCGTGGGATACCAGGCCAGCACCTCCACCTGCCGGTGCACGCCGGGCGCGGCGAACGTCTCCGGCCGTGCAGCATCGGTCACCACCCACCGCGTCGTGCCGATCTTGAACGGGCCGGTTGGCGCCGGGATCTCGATGGCCGCGGGTGCCGGTGGAGGCGTATCCGCCGCGACCGGGCCGCCAATCAGCACGAGAGCGAGGGCCAGGATCGTCTTGGAGCTCATGCCCTCAGAGGGTATCTCGAAAGCGCCTCGCACGGAGTCCTCACCCCCCGACCCCCTCTCCCATCTCCCTCCCCCCAGACCCCGGGAGAGGGGGCGCCACCACCCCATACGCTGAAAATCCGCGGGGAGGGGGTTCCCCCTCTCCCGGCGGGGGGTGGGTGGAAGATGGGAGAGGGGGCCAGGGGGTGAGGACTCCGCGCGATCGCGCGTGCGGGTGGTCAACGAGTACGGGCCGAGTGAGACACAACGAGCTTTCGGAAGCCTCTCCCGGGTCGCGGCGCGCTATTCCCGCCCATTGATGCTTCTTGTTTGTCTCTCTTGAGACATTCGCCGATCATTGGGAAGGCCCTCCCGGCCTCCGGGAATGTCTTTCCGGACTTCGGAACGAGCCTCCCAGCCTTCGGAACGAGCCTCCCGCACATTGGGACGCGTCTCCCGGACATCGGGACGAGACTCCCGCACATTGGGACGCGTCTCCCACGCATTGGGACGGGTCTCCCGCACATTGGGACGGGTCTCCCAACCATTGGGACGGGTCTCCCAACTATTGGGAGGGTCTTCCCGAACATTGGGAAGAGCTTCCCAATGGTTGGGAGGAATCTCCCAATGCTCGGGAGGGCCTTCCCGGAGGTCGGGATGGCTCTCCCAATGTTCGGGAGGAGCTTCCCAATGCTCGGGACGGGCCTCCCGAAGCTCGGGAAGCGCATCCCGTGGCTCGGGAACGGACTCCCGTAGGTCGAGACGAGCCTCCCGGACCTCGGGACGAGTCTCCCAATGAACGAGACGAGCCTCCCAATGAACGGGATGAGACTCCCGAAGGTCGAGATGAGCCTCCCAAAGCTCGGGAGGCGTCGGGGGAACCTGAGGGTTCAGTTCAGATAGCCCAGGGCCCGCAGCTCCTCGAGCAGTTTCTGGTCGGCTCCGGAGGTGCGGGCTCCGCCGGCGCGGCGCACCCCCCAGGAACGGATCTTCCGCACGGGGTGCGCCTGCCGGTACTCCTCGCGGAAGAGGCCCGTCCAGGGCCTTCCCGCGAACCCTTCGGCCACCGGCAGGTCCATCGCATAGAGGAAGGTCGGCGCCATGTCGTGGATGTTGATGCCTTCGAGCTTCGCGTCCGGATCGATGTCCGGCCCGGCGGCGAAGAAGACCCCGTGCGTGGTGGTCGTGTGGTTGCCGGACAAGCGGGTGATCCCTGAAATCGACCCTTCGAGGCGCTCGCCGCGGACCAGGAGGACCGGCGTCGCCTTGTCGGGCGAGACCCCGACCACGAAGTCCGCCCCCTGCCGGATCTCGTGGACCCGGGCGTTGCGCATGTGGAAGACGGGTGCTCCGGTCTCATAGGTGATCCCGGCCAGGTCGGCGGCGAGCTGCCGCCGGATCGCCTCCCGCTCCTCCGGCCGCACCGTCCCCCCGGGCTCCCTGCCGGCGAGCGGGAAGCGCAGGTACTTGGCCCGGCGGAACGTCGGCGAGCCATAGGAATAGACCCGGGTGCGCGAGAAGTCGATGTTGCGCCCGCTGCGCACCAGGTACCCGAGCCGCTCCAGGACCACGTCCATGTCGAGGATCACCTTGACGAGCTCGGGGCTGGAGGCGTGGAAGCCGTGGTCGGAGAGGACGATGACGTTGGCGTTGCGCGGCGCCGCGGCGAGGATGCGCCCGATCTCCTGGTCCACCGCCTCGTAGACCTTCGGCACGCGGTCGCCGTAGAGCTCCAGCTCGCGCGGGTCGACACCGCCGAACGCCTCGGGCTCGAAGTACTTCCAGTAGCCGTGGCTGACGATGTCGGTGCTGCGGAAGTAGACGAAGAGGAGGTCGTAGCCCTGCCCGGCGAGACGGGCCGCCGCCCGGCCGATCGCGGCATCGCGCAGCTCCGCCTCGTCCTCGATCCGGAACAGCCCGGGATCGCGGCGGGCCTCGGCAATCGCCTGCTCGAGCTGCGGCAGATAGGACGGCGGGGAGACCCGGTCCGGGAGGTTCAAGAGCGCCCGGTCGGTCACGATGACGCCGTTGACCGGCTCGGCCGGCCAGGAGCCCCAATACCCGAGCACGGCCACCCGCCGCCCCACCTTGGTCAGCATGTTCCAGAGCGCCGGGACCTTGCGGACGTCGGACGAGATCGGCACGTCGCCCTGCGGCGTCGGCACCACGAAGTCGGTGATCCCGTGCTGGCTGGGCCGCACGCCGGTCGCGATGGTCGTCCAGATCACCGGCGACGAGTTGTACGCCGTGCGCAGCGTGGAGCTGACCCCGCGATCGGCGATGCGCCGCAGGTTCGGCAGCTTGCCCTCGCCCCACAGCTTGCGGATGACCTTCCACTCGCCGCCGTCCATGCCGATGACGACGAGCGGGCGCCGCCCGGGGCCGGACGGCTCGCGCCGGAGTATGAAGAAAACGGCCACCCCGGCGGACGCGAGCAGCAGGAGGGCCAGAGCCCACCCGATCTTCTTGACGGACGGCGTCGGCATACGGCGGCGACTCTATCGCATCGGGGACCTCACCCCCTCAGTCCCCCTCTCCCATCGCACACCCTTCCACCGGGAGAGGGGGAGGCTCACTGGGCCTTGGTCGAGTCAAACAGGGGGCCGTCGTCCACCGGGACGCTGCTCTGGCCCTGGTCGTGCGGCACTCCCACGACCAGATCTCCCGTGCAGGCGCCGCCCCGGGCGTCTTTGGCCGTGAAGTAGATGTGGTACACCCTGCCGTTCCCCGTGCCGGCGCGCTCCGCCCGCACCTGGGCCGTGGCGGTGCCGATCCCCTCGCCGTCCGGCGCCGTGTCCCCATCTCCGGTGCCGTTGACCGGCTCGTCCTGCCGGATGCGATCGATCACGGCACCGGTGACCCCCAGCACCTGAATCGTCACGTACTTGTGGTTGGGCGGCCACAAACGATTGGTGCTGGGCTTGGCGCCGGTGCAGACCGGCGGGCGGGGCGCCGCGTTGGACACCGTCACCTGGCTCGTCTTCGTATCGCTGAGCCCGGCCGGATCGGTGACCGTCAGCGCCACAGTGAACGTGCCTTGGCCCGCATAGACATGGGTCACGCTCGGCCCGCTTCCCGAGCTGCCGTCGCCGAAGCTCCAGGCATAGATCAACACATCGCCGTCCGGATCAAACGAGCCGGTGCCGCTGAACGTGACGCTCTGACCTGCATTGACCGCCGAGGGACCCTGCAGGATGGCGGTCGGCGGCCGGTTGGGCGGCCGGATGACGACCGACGCGGTGCCCGTTGAGGTCAGCCCGGTGTCGTCCGTCACCCGGAGCGTCGCAGTATAGGTCCCGGCGGCGGGATAGGCATGCGTCGCAGTCGGCGATCCGGAGCTGACGTCGAACACGCCGTCGCCCTCGAAATCCCATTCATAGAGGATGATCGGACTGTCGGGATCGGTCGATCCGCTGCCGTCGAACGAGACCGGCTGGCCGATGAGCCCGCTGTACGATCCGCCCGCCGCAACGACCGGGGCAGACGCGCCTTCGCGCATCACGAAAACATTATCGATGGCGACCGAGCTCCCCGTAGGGCTGAAACCCAGCAGATCGAAAGAAAGCGTCGCCCGCGTGCCGGCCGCCAGACCGCGGAGGTCCACCTCCACGGTCAACGGAAAGCGCAGAGGCGTTCCCGGGAGCGCAACCTTCGGCGCGGCGTAGACCTCGCCGTTCGGCTGGAGATTCAGAAAGGAATCGGTATTCGAAAGGCCAGCCGCCGTGCCGACCAACGACGCCAAGGTCGAAGCATCGAGCAGCGCCACCTCGAAGGCGTCGGGAGGCTGCAGCGGATCGCGGGCGGTCAGGTTCGCGCCGACGATCGTGAAGCGAAGGGTTTTCGCGCCCTCCGGAACGGTGAAGGTCTGCGCGAGACGGGTGAGGACGCGGTCGTCTTCCTGAAGGACGGCGGAGCCCTCCTGGACCGACACGGCGCCGCGGGTCTCCCAGCCGAACTGGGGGGCGGTGGGATCGGTGACCAGGAAGGCGGGGTTGGTGAGCCCTTCGACCGCGGAGAGACGGATCGAAATCCCTTCCTCCTTAAGAGCCGAAGCTGGCGTGACTCCTCCAGACGGCGGACAACCATAGAAGACATGGTGTTCAACGTTCTCAAGATATTCTATCAACCGGTCGATCTTGTCATCCAGAGGCACCTCTCGCTCAGGGTTATCGAAAGCAAGGAGTAGGACTTGCTTTTGCTGCTCGGTGAAGCTGTTGTTCGCCGTTGGATCGCGCTCGGACATGGCACTTCTGACAGGCGGAGCGTAGTCGTTGCAGTCCTCATCCAAAAGACCGAAGATGTGAGCTATCTCGTGTCCGACGAGATTTCCCAATGCGTAGCCAAGGCCCTTCAGGGACTTCTCGCCCATGACGGGCTTGGCCTTCGGATCTGTCGTGGGTCGGCTGAAAACCTTATCGCCAAAACGCAGAAGGCGCCCCACGTAAAGATTGACCACGTTTTCCGCAATGTTTTCTATACTATCTGGATAGATGTTGCGGACGTCATTCGCAGCCTTGTCAACAATAAATCTTCTCGACGCCCGAGAGAGAGACGGCTTGACCATGCGTGCGTCTGGGTCGGCACTGAAGCGCCGAGTGGTTACGACGAAGAGCTTCGTACGGAAATAGACATCATCGAAGTCTAGTGGAGCGGAGCCCAATATGAAGGCTTCGGGAGGGTTTGGCACAGTCCTTGGAGAGGCAACATCTACAATCACCCTGAAGATGCCTTCAGCTACTTTTATATCAACCACTCGGGTGGGTAGGTTGTCGGCATCGGGCGGCGAAGTGATATCCTCTGGTTTAACCACAACGTCGTCAAAAGTCATCGTCAGGCCAGGGTCACCTGCACTGCCGGGATTTTCGCCGCGGACATCCCGGTACAACTCTTCGAGAGCCTCTCGCATACCATCGGTGATCTGGGCCCTTGCATCTTCGTATCCCAAGGCTTTAACCCCATCGACGGCAATCTGGGGAAGCGAGCCATACAAATTATTGACCTCTGTACAGTTGGCCGGATCAAGCTCGCGACATCTTGTCAGTAGATTGAGGGCCTCGTCAGCGATATTGCCTGCAGGTATATTGATGGTTTGCCGTGGAACCGTGTATGCGTGCAGTCTTGGTACCTCCCTGAGATCCCTCGCAAACAGCTCTATTCCGTTGAAGGTCAGCATGACCGCGGTTGATAGCGAGTTAGGTCGATTCTCCTCGTTGGGCTGATAGGATTCCGCTTTATAGATGAATTTCGTCAACCTGCCCTTGTCGTCACCGATATCGAACTTGCCCGACGCACCCTCGGGTGGGTTGTTCGGATCGGGATAGAACCTCGCCTGAACTCCGGCATGGTTGGCCACATTCAGAATACGTTTGGTGTTCTCGAGTGTGTTGTTCAACTTGAAGACATTGTCTGCGCTATCGTCATCGGCGTTGTCTCTCAAGAAGACAAGATTATAAGACACCGTAGAGGGTTTTGGAAAACCAAAGAGTCTCAACGGGATGCCAAACAAGGAACGCTTAACCTGAGTCACGTCAACAACTGCGAGCAGGGCCAGCAACTCTTCCTCTCTATGGCGGTCCAGGTAGTCTGGATGCAGCACCGCCTTGAAGCGCAAAGCGAGCTCGCCGCCAGCCGGAATGGAGAACTCCTCCGACCCGTTGCCGTTCCGCAGGACGTGGACTTCATTGTCGTTCAACGGCTCCTCCACGTCTTGTCCGTTTACCGATCGAACGAGAACGAGAAAATCGTTGCGCTGCACGGTGACTCTGACGGTCTGAGCGAAGGCTCGTGACCCCTTGTATATCAGCGTGTGCTTGTCGCCGATCCTCACCACGGTGTTCGGCGCGATAGTTGTGCTCGGTAGGCTTGCGCTCTCCGACACTCCCCCGGCACTGGGAGCTGACTCAGAGCTACCGCTGCTGGCGTCACGCTCAAAGAACAGAACGACTCCGTCCTGATTGTCCTGATCGCCGTTGCCGTCGGCGTCCCCCGGAGGATCGTCATCGAAGGGAACGAGCGTGGCGAAGAAGACGTTGTCCACCAGGACCTCGCTATCGACTCCGCTGCACGCATCCTTGGGATCGGTCTGCTCCGCCAGATCGGTGTTGCACAGGCGCAGGGTGACCGTCGCCGTCTCACCCGCAAAGCCGTCCGGGACCTTGACGTAATGGGTCATCCAGCCGTTCGTGATCTCCTTGACGGCAAAGAACTGCGTGACACCCTTGTTGTCTTCGTTGAACGGAGCCTTCCGGAAGATGACTTGGAGGATGTCGTCGCCGCTCTCCTTGGTGATCTTCGCATCGAGGCGCAGGTACTCAGCCCACTCCGGCACATACATCCGGTTGTGAGTGATCTGCGTCAGCGGGCTCGTAAAGGGAATCGACACCTTGTCGTAACCGGCGAGCTTCAGCACCTTGAGAGCTTCGGCCGCATCCTGAGCCTTCGCCTGGTCCTTCGAGGAGCTGTCGCCGAATGCGGCCTGGATCGCATCCTGAACGATGTGCAGCACGTCATCCGTGTCGAGCTTCGGCCTCACTCCTAATTCGAGGGCGAAGTCGGTGGCCTTCTTCTCATCGGTCGGCGTCGAGGTCTGGCTACACTGTGGCGCGTTGCTCGGAGCGTCCTTGTCCTGACAGCGGTCGACCAGGAGGAGACTGTCGAAGTTGAAGGTCGGAATCTCCGCCGTGTCCGAATTCTGATACGACCAGCCGGGGATCTCATAGAAGAGGACCGGGAAGCGCTTCTTGAACGGCCGCAGGCCGGCGTCGAAGTTGCCGTTGAAGATGGAGGGTACGGGCAGGTCCTCGCTCAGGCCCGCCGCGGAGTTGTCGAACGTGACCGGAATGCGGTCGCTGGTCGGCGTGGGCCGCAGGCTGCGGCCGCCACCGAGGACGGAGTGGAACCAGCCGGTGCCGATCCCCTCCCAGGGCGCATCGGGATCGCCGATCGAGCTCGGAGCGCCCATACCGTGGGTGAACACCTGTTGCGCGACGCGGTGGTCGGGGGTGTACCAGGGAAGCTCGGGCCGCGGCGGTGTCTGCTGGCCGTAGAAATCCTTGTCAAAAAGCCTCTCGTAGCGCAGATCGGAGCGCCGCCGGAAGATGTCCTCCTGGTAGAACTTGGGGTCGGCATCCCGGAGCGAGAAGCGCCGGACCGAAAGATCCGTCGTGCCGGCGTACCACGGGAAGACGCGGAGGTGCACCCGGCCGGCGCCATACCCGAAGGGTCCGAAGAGCGGGAGATCGTTATCCTTGGTAAAACCGGCACGGCTGTGCGACCGGTCCGGGTCGCCAACCGGAGAGCCCATGAAGCCACGAATGTCGGGCACACCTCCATCGGGAAACCGGAGGTCCAGCTCCGTCGGCGTGTTGGGGATGTCGCGCCCGCCGGGGGTAATCGTCAGACAGCCGGCGATCTTGAGCGGCGGCTCGCACGCGTCGTTGACCGGAACCGTCTGGAAGTAGCTGTCGGCGAAGTCGACGTTGTCCCAGATCTGGATCTTGGGCTCGAAGAAGTTCCCGTACCAGAGCCTGTCGTTGCCGGTCGCATCCGCAACCGAGGAGGGAAGCTTCGTGAGCACCCTCCCGATCGCCCCGAAGTACGTGGGGTCTTTGAACAGCAGATTCCCGAGGTACTCGAGCCCGCTGAGCAGATAGTCGATTCTAACGTTGAGCGAGTCCTGCTTGAAATCATGCGGATCGATCAGTGTCATGTGTACGTCAGGCGGACGCTTCGCATCGGTCTGATACGTCCCGATACGCTGGGCCAGCTCGCTGGTGACGACCGTGCCCCGGCTTTGGCCGATCAAGTGGATAGGTGACTTGAAGACCATGCCGCGGGTGTCCTGATCCAATTGCACCAGTGCCGCGAAGAATGCATCGGCCGCGGCCTCGGAGAAGCCCGACTCGCTGATGAACGATTCCTGGATCCAGTTGTTGATCAGGACGAGCGGACGGCCCTTGAAGTTCTCGGCGTGAGCGTCCGTCTCATGATAGGGCAGGCCGTTCTGGTCGACCGGGATCCACTTTCCGCCCTCGCGCGTGTAGAGCATCATCAGGCCGCCGCCGGGCTCGTTCAGCGGACCGAGGCTGCCGGCGCGGGCGATCTGGGCTCCCAGTTGGAAGAACTTCTTGCCGACCGTCTGCTCGGCTCCAGCGGCTTTCGTGAGACTGGGCAGATCGAAGCCATGAGTGATGATCGTGACGCTGCTGAAAGCCTCGGGGTTGGCCGCCTGGACAGGAGCGGTCTGGAACTTTCCGAACTTGATATTGCGCTGGCCCGTCGTGCTGATCGCCTCGACCGCCCAATAGTAGGTCTGGCCAGCGGTCAGCGTGTGCGTCGCGGGGAGCGCGTGGCCGAACTGGGGACTGTTCCAGGTCTTGGTGACGATGCGGTTGGGGTTGAAGTCACCGTTGACCGCCAGCAGATCGGCTGTTATCCCCCTCTTTGCAAGATCGGGATCGGGGAATTTGAAGAAGCGGTCTCCCGGCAGCAATCCCTCGCCAGCGGGGAAGACGCTCACGTAAAGGCTGACCTTGGCCACCTCCACTCCACTGAAGTCCCAGCGGAAGGTCGGGGTCAGGCTGCTCTCAACATCGAGCGGAGCAAGCAGGCGCAGGAAATCGCTCTGTACTGCCAGGCCCTGGGGCAGACCGCCGCTGGCGATCGGGCCGCGCGGATTGCTTCCCGGCGGGTTGTCGAAGGGTATTTTGAAGACGCCGTCTGTTCCGTCCCGCCGGTAATCGGCCTTGAGATCGATCAGACCGTTCAAATCGTCGATCGGTGTGTTCTGTAAATCGTCCAGCGCGAGAGGCAAGCCGTTCCGAGCGTTGATCACCCGGCTTTCCACGGTGTTCTTGATCTGATCGACATCGAACGCGAAGATCGCATGCGTGCCGTAGTAGCCGGCCCAGAGAGTATGTCCATCGACCGAAAGGACCAGGTTGTCGGGGAAGCTCCAGGGGATGGTCCGGGTGGCGGCAACCAGAGTGCCCGAGCCGGGACCCAGGAAGAGACGGAAGGGATCGCGGATGATCCCGATGTTGCCGCCGGCCGGGTTGCGGGGCCGGACATAGGGGTCGTGGTCCGGCTGGTCCTTGATGTAGCGGTTGAAGCCCGTCACGAACGCATAAGAAAGATCGGGAGAGACCGCGACGGCGCGGGCGTTGTTGACGTCGAACGAGCTGCCAGGGAATCCCAGGGTCAGGTTGATCGAACGCCGGATGCTCCAACTCGGCCCGCTGGGGTCTTCCTCGAGCAAGCCCATGCCGACAAAATCAATCAACCGGTTGGTGAAGATCATCCGCAGCGGATTGTTCGTGGCTGTGATGCCGTAGGTCTCGCCCGGGATGCTGGTATCGACGAGGCCGATCTGAGTGAGGAAGCGCTTGGGCTTCAGGGCGGGGTTCTGCTCCTCCCTCTTGCGATCCTCCAGATCGGTGTCGAAGATGGCGATTTGACCGTTGGAGCCGACGATGCCGCCAAGGATTCCGCGAGGTTCGGCGCCGGCAATGGCCACGTAGAGGCGGCGGCCGTCGCTGCTCAGCGCCATGCCGCGCAAGCCGTACTGCGCGTTGCCCTGGACGGCGATGGCCTCGATCTTCTTGTGATAGGTGTCCGAGCTCGGATTGGTATCGAGCACATAGATACGCCCCTCGTATTTCCCGTTGACCGGATATCCGATCTCGTCGGACACATAGATCCGCTGGTTGAGATCGTCCGCGACAACCCAGAACGGCCGTGCGCCTTTGGCGTTCGGCAGAGGAATCGGCTCGACCTGCTGCAAGGCCAGGGCGTCGACGACCGCGATCCCCGGGTTGTTGGCCAGGGACACGTACGCGCGCGTGCCGTCGCCGGTGACCGCCACCGCCCGCGGCGAGTTGAAGGTTTTCGGATCACCGACCGCGATGCGCGCCACCAGCTTGTTGAAATCGGGATTCGGCAGCGGCGATCCGTTCGGCGTAGCGGGAGGCAGCGTGGCCTGCGCGTCGACGACGGCGACCTGATCGATCCCGAGCGACGCGAAAAGATAATTTTTCTGCTGCACCAGACGCGTCTGATTGCTCTCGACCTCCATGAAGTCACCGGGCAACAAACCGAAGAGCTTGGACGGACCGCGCTCGATGCGGATCGCCGAAACCGCCGACAAGCCGACGGTCACGCCAGGCGGTACGGGAATTCGCACCTCATGGTTGTCTTGTAAGAACTCTACACCTGGGGCGGACCCGAGGACCTCGACGTCCTTCGCTCCGACGACTGCCCGCACCGTTCGTGACCCGTCTCCCGGATCGGTGACGACGTCGTCCCTGCCTCCCTGCTGGAAATAGATGACCAGATTTTCCGGCCGGATCCCCGTGAGGAAGCGATCGCCGGTGAGTGACAGGATCGGCTGAGGCTTGCCGCCTTCCGGCGACGCGATGAGGAGACGCGCGCTGTCGATTTGCGGCGCAAAGCGGACGTCGCTGATCGGCGGCCGATCATTGATCACGTTTACTGTAACCTGGGTGACCGCTCCGGGATCGATCTGCACGCCGGCTGTCGTGACCACGGGGAGGCCTGCCTGCCGGATCTGAATCATCTCGATGTTTTGGACGGTCTTCGGCACCACGTAGGCGAGATGGAGATGGATCGTCCCCGGAAGCGGCACGCCGGCGAAGGTCACCACCGCGACGCCTACGGAGATCGGCCCGAGATCGGTCGGCACCGTGATCAGCTCGATGACCTGGTTTCCGAGGAGGCCGGATTCGGGTGTACCTGCGAAAGAGCCTGCGAGAGGCGCCGCCAGCGCTGGCGGCGCCGCCACGGGCGCGGCAACGATCAACCCTTCCAGATCCGACTCCTCGACCGGCCGGGCGAGGTCGATGTCGACCTGGAGCTCGGTCACCAGGGATGGGTCGGCCGTCGCGACAGCGTAGTCTCCGGACTTGAGGATGCCGGGCCACGGGGGCGATGCGGTCCGCGCGATGCCGTCCGGGCCGACGACGCCGGTGTCGTCCTGGAACAGGCTCAGCCTCTCGCGGCCGGTCTCGTCGGGAACCGATCCATAACGGAAGAAGTAGACACGGCTCCCCACCGGCGTTCCCGCGGGGACGGGGACCGCCAGCTGCAGCGGCTGCCGCGCGGCGGTCTCTCCCACCTCCAGATGGAACCCCGCCACATAGGTGAAGGGGAGCGGGAGAGGCGCCGGCAGGTCGCCCGCATCGAGCGGCTCGAAGCGGACGGCGGTGTCGGCGGCCAGGGCTCCCGGCGGGACGCCGAGCACGGCGCCGTTGGCAGCGCGCACGACTCCGCCGTCCGGTCTCAGCGTGGTTGGGCCGGAGCGCGGGGCCTCGATGTGCACCGGAAGGACCAGCTCCTGGCCACGGCTGATCACCGTGACCGACATATCGCCGGGAGCCAGGGCGGTCATCAGCCCGTCGGGACTGACGGACAGCAGATCGCGGCGGCCCGAGATGTACACCGTGCTCATGTCCGCGGCGGTGAGATCGGTCTCGCCGTCGAGGCTCACCCGCAGCTGCCGTGTGCCGCCGGGGCTGGCGAGCGCCGTGGCCGCCGGGTAGACCTGGAGACCGGTGAAGATGGAGGGCAACACCGGATCGCTCGTGTCGCCCACGTTGAGCACGGTCGCGGCCTGGACCGGCCCGCGGGAAAGCACGAGGACCGTCGCACCGTTTCCGGCACCCCGGACCCGGCCGGCGGCGGTGACGACCGCCACCTCGGGATGGGTGGAGGCCAGGGTCAGGTATGCGGCGGGCAGATCGACGTCCTTCTGGTCCGCGAAGTCGCCGGTCGCGGTGAGCTTCACGTTCTGGCCCGGACCGATCAGGGCGGCGCGCGGCTTGATGTCGAGGCGCACCAGAGGGGCGGCGCTGACCGTCACGGCCACCGCGGCGGGTGCCGAGGCCTCGTAGCCGTCGTCCGCCTGGAAGCGGACGGCCGCCGGACCGCTGTAGCCCGGATCGGGGGTGAAGGTCGCCGAGCGGCCGTCGGGGTTGACGCGCGCCGTGCCGTGCTCCGCCCCGATCACCCGGAAGGAGAGCGGATCGTCCTCGGGATCGGTGGCGAGGCGGGCCAGGTCGAAGCGGACCGGGAGGTCGACGTGGGTCAATGCCTGGCCGGCGGTGGCCACCGGCGGCAGGTTGGCGGCGAAGCCGAAGTTGGCGCCCAGAAGCTGGAGGTCGGCGACGTCGACCTTGCCGTCGCGGTCGGTGTCGGCCTGGCCGAGCAGCTCGCTGTCGCGGCCGTCCACCTTGCCGTCGAGGTTGACGTCGCCCGGCACCCAGAGCTCCAGCGTGTAGTCGCCCGAGCCCTCGGCTGCGGAAACCTCCAGGAGCTTCAGGCCGTCGCGCCGGAGGGCGAACAGGGCCGTGGCGCTCCGATCTCCGCTCCGGGTGAGGAGCGGGGTGACGCCCGGGATGACCGGAAGGGCCGGCCGGAAGGAGGAAGCCAGGACTGCGACTCCGAGGATGACCTCGCCCTTGGCGGTGGCGTTGAGCTCCGACAGGCGCAGCGAGAAGGCGAAGCGGTCGGTCTCTCCCGACGCGAGGCTCTCCAAGCGTGGCGCGGCGAGGAACCGGTGAGCGCTCCCCAGGTCGGAGGTGAGGGGCAGGACCTCCGGCTCGGGTCCGTAGCGCACGACGGAGCCGGAGGGCGGCGCCACCACGATGTCGAGACGGTGCGCGGCCTCCTCGGAGGTGCCGTAGCGCTGCGACTGCGCGGTGGCCAGGTTGCGTGCCGCGGTCAGATTGCCTTGCGCGTCATAGGTGTAGAGGACGGTCGTGCCGTCGGGAGCCGTCACCGCGGCGAGCCGGCCCGCGGCGTCGGGCGTGAAGCGGACCGTGTCCCCGGCCGGCGTGGCGATCCCGCTGCCAGCGAAGAAGAGCCGGGTGCCGTTGGGGAGGATCTCCTGCGTCACCGTGCCGGTCCCGTCGAGCCGGTCCACGGTGCCGTCGGGAGCGGTGAGCGTCCAGGTCTCCGGGCGATAGGGCCGGGCAGTGCGCAGGTCGTAGAGGCGCTGCCCTCCGGCGGCGAGCAGGGTGGGCGCGGAATCGAGCCGATGCTCCACGCCCGGATCGCCGCGCCAGGCGGGCGTGTAATAGATCAGACCCGGCAGCTCGCGCCGCTCGGGCGCGAACGTGAAGCCCGCCCGCCGGCCGTCGGGCAGGGTCAGGTAGACCCGTGTGCCGAAGCGGAACGGCTCATCCGGAGGGACGCCGGTCTGGAGGTCGGTGTCACGGTTCGCCGAGCGCCAACCGAAGCCGAAGCTCCGCGACTGATCCCGCGCCAGCGAGTCGTGGGCGCGGACGAGATCGAGTTGCGAGCCGTCCAGCGAGACCGTGAGGTCGGTCTCGGAGCGCCGGTATTGCGCCGGCTTCGTGGACGTATTGATCTCGACGACCGTCTCGGTCCGGCTGGTGCGCCCGCCGCGGTCCGTGGCGGTCAGGCGGAGGCGATAGAAACCATTCTCCAAGTCCCCCAGGTTGGCGAGCCGGCCACTGATGGGAGCGTCGCCGCGGGCGATCTCTGAAAATGTTTCGGAACCGGCACGGGCGATCTCCAGCACCCAGGTGTCGAGGTCGAGGTCGGCGACGGAGCCGGTGAGCGTGGAATCGAGGGACACGACGGGCGCGTCCACGTCCTCCGGATCGCGCACCTCGAGCACGGCGCTGGTTTGGCCGACGAAGCCGTTCACGTCCTTGGCCGTGGCCTCGACGAGAGACCGGCCCGGGGCGGACGGGACGTAGACCGCGCGGCCGTCCGTCAAAGAAAGGTTTTGTCCGTCGATCCGCGCCGTGATCTCGGCGATGTCCGACACGCTGGAGGCGATCACATGGATGCTCACCGATTGACCCGGGACCGCGGGGAAGCTCGGGGTCAGCTCGATCGTCACCCGGGGAGCCTCGGGCGCCGCAGTGGCACGGAGGAGGGCGGATTTGCGGGTCACGGCCTCGCCGTCGGAGACCGCGAAGGTGACGACGTAGTCGCCCGCCTGGCCCGGGCCCGGGGTCCACGCGACCTCGCCGCCCCGCGCGTCGAGGGTCGCCCCCTCGGGCAGGCCGGTGGCCATGTAGGTCAGCGCCGTGCCGGCGTCCGGATCGCTCGCCTGGACGGCGAACCGCAGCGGCAGGCCCACCACGGCGCCCTGGTTGGAGACCTGGAGCTCCGGCGGCCGGTTCACGTTGGCGATCCGCAGGGTGACGCCGGTCTCGGCGCTCAGACCCGCGGAATCGCGGACCTCGAAGCGCAGAGTGTAGTCGCCGGCCTGCGTGAAGTCCGGGGTCCACTGGAGCTTCCCGGTCCGCGCGTCGAGCCGGGCTCCCGAAGGAAGCGGTGCGATCGCGCCGAAGGTCAGGAGATCGCCGTCCGGATCGCTCGCCGAGAACGCCAGCTGGAAGGGTGCACCTTCGCGGCCCGACTGCGGGGAGAGCGGCTGGAGGACCGGCGTCTGGTTGGTGCTCGCGACCTCGATCGCGAAGCTCTGCGCAGCGGTCCGCTGGCCGTCCGTCACCGACACCACGATGCCCGGATAGCTGCCGGCCTGGAAGAGGTTGGGCGTCCAGCGCAGCACGCCCTGTGCCGCGTCCAGGGTGGCTCCGGGCGGGAGGTTGAACGCTGCGAAGAGCAGCGGATCGCCGTCCGGATCGCTCGCCGCCAGGGTGACGGTCAGCGGCTGGCCCTCGGCCGCGCTCACCATGCCGGGCGGGGAGAGAACGGGCGCGCCGTTCGTCTCGCGGACGACGAGGCGGATGGCCTGCCGGTCCTCCTCGCGGGCGTCCGCGACCCGGAAGGTGATGCCATAGACGCCGGCATCGGATGCGGACGGAGCCCACGCGAACGTCGCCGTGCCGTAGACGGTGCCCGGGGTGAGCGTGGCGCCTGGAGGCAGGCCGTCGGCCCGGAAGGTCAGCGGCTCCTGATCCGGGTCGCTGGCCGTGATGGTGAACGTGAGCGGCTGGCCGAACACGGCCACCTTGTCGCCGATCCTCTCCAGGCGCGGCGGCTCGTTGAGGGCGCTCACCGTCAGAACGAAACCTTTTTCGACCGTGAGCGCTTCATCTGAAGCCCGCACCGTGAGCGTGTAGTTGCCGCGGTCGCCCGCGCCCGGCGTGAAGCGGAAGAGGCCGCTACCATCGCCGCGGTCGGTGAAGGTGCCGAACCGCGGCAGCCCGAGCGCCTTGAGGGTGAGCAGATCGCCGTCCGGATCGGTGGCGCGGACGATCACGTCGAGCGTGGCGCCGCGCTCGACGGATTGATTGGCAATGTCCGTCAAGACCGGCGGACGGTTGGCGTCTAGCACCTCGAGGTCCACCGTGGCCGTGGCGCTCCGCGGCGTCCCCGTGCCGTCGCCGTCGTCGGTGGCCGTAAAGATCAAGGGATAGGAGCCGGCGGCGGTGAATCCCGGTGACCAGGTGAAGACCAGGGTCTCCGGATCGAACGCGGCTCCGGCAGGCACCCCGCCGGCCCGGTAGGTCACCGTCGCCGGGCTGCCCTCCAGGTCGGTGAGCGTGCCGTCCTCCTTGCGTTCCGGCGGCACGAAGGCGGGGTTGTCGGGATCGAGGGCGCGGACGCGGAAGCTGACCGGCTGCCCTTCGCGCGTCTCGAAGCGGCCGAGGTCGTCGAACACCGGAGCCGCGTTGACGTTGAGCACGGTCAAGGTCGCCGTGACCGTGGTGGTGAGCTCGCCGTCGGAGACCGAGAGCGGCACCTCGAACACGCCGTGCTGGAAGAAGCCGGGCGTCCACTCGAATTGACCCGTGTGCGGATCGAGGAACGCGCCGCCCGGCAGGAGGTCGCTCGCGAAGGTCAGCGGATCGCCCTCGGGGTCCGCGGCGACGAGGCGGAGGCGCACGGTCTCGCCCTCGCGCACCGTGCGGTCGGCCGGGCGCAGGAGGGTGGGCGCCTGGTTCGTGGGCGCGATCAGCAGCGTGGTCGTCCGGGTCACCTCGTTGACCCTGTCGCTGACCGTGAAGCGCACGCCGGGGTAGGTGCCGGCCGCCTGCTCACCCGGCGTCCAGCGCAGCACCTGCTGCTCGAAGACTGCGCCCGGCGGCAGGTTGTCGGCGACGGCCACCAAGCGGTCGCCTTCCGGGTCGGTCGCCGCGAGCGCGATCTCCAGTGGCTCGCCCTCCTGGCCTTCGATCTGGGCGGGAAGGTCGGCGAGCTCCGGCGCGCGGTTGCCGCCCGCCACCTGCACCGTGAACTGCTGGGTGGCGTGGCCGCCGCGCCCGTCGTAGACCTGCAACACGACCGGGGCGATCTCCGGGCTCGCCGCGGAAGGCGACCAGGTGAGGAGGCCGGTCGCGGCGTCCACCTGCATGCCGGCCGGCGCGCGGTAGAGGAGATAGCCGAGCGCCGTGCCGCCGTCCGGATCGTGCGCCTGCGCCTGGTAGACCCAGGGCTGGCCGGCCGTGGCCTGGGTGACCGGCCGGCTGTCGAAGACCGGCGAGGCGTTCGGCGCCGTCGCGGCCGTGACGCTCGGATCGAACGCCACCCGCGCCGCGCCGGGATCGCGGACCGTGACCGTGCGGCCGGTCGTCGATTCGCCCGGCCGCAGCAGGCCGCCCGGCACGTTTCCGCTCAGATCGATCAGCAGAGGCTCGCCGGTGAAGCGCTGCTCGGGAGTGAGCGTCAAGAGCACCGGCAGCAGGAGGCTGTTGGTGCCGGTGTTGGTGATCTTCACGTCATAGGAGACGGTCTCCTCTCTTCGCAGCAGGCGGGCGTGCGAGAAGTCGAAGGTGACGAATTGTGAGAGGTCGGTGATCGTCGTGAACCGGCCCGTGTACGGCGTTTCGAGATCGAGCCCCTCGGCGCTCTGGATCGCCGTGGTGACGGTCAGCGTGTAGCGGTCGGTGGACAGGGCGTCGAAGATCAGCTGCGCGGTGCGGCTGGCCGGGTCATAACTGATCGATTGAATTGCGACCGGTCCCGAAGCCTCGCCCGTCAATTGATAGCTCTCCGCGCTCTCCGCCTTCTCGATCGATAGGTCCTGATCGAACGTGACGCTGACGCTGCCGAGCGGCAGGGCCGCGAACGCGTCCGGCGGCGGGTTGGTGGCGGCGACGCGCGGCGCGACGAGCGGATTCAAGACGTCGATCTGGTGCGACTGGCTGATCAGCAGCCGGCCGTCCGGCGTCGTGCGGACGATGTCGCCGCGCGTGCCGCCCGTGGCCACGCTCACGCGCTCCAGGGTCGCGAGATCGACCATCACGAGATCGCTGCCCCGGGCGTTGCGCGGTCCCCCGTTGGAGTCGTTGTTGGAGATGAACAGCAGCCCTTCGAGCCGCGTGCCGTCCGCGCCGAAGGCCAGGGAATCTACGGCCGAGTCGAAACGCAGCTCGAGCTCCGGCCTCGGGTTGCGCGCCGCCGGATCGAAGCGCACCACCGCGCCCCGTTGCGGCCAGACCGCGGCCCAGAGCGAGCCGTCCGGCGCGAAAGCGAGGTTGCCCACCCGCACGTCGCTGAAGTGGCGGAACGTGCGCGCCGCGGGATCGAACACCTCGATGCCGCCGCCCGAGGAGACGAAGATCCTGCCGGTGCCCGGCTGGACGGCCAGGCTCTGGGTGATCCGGTCGCCGAACCGGCCGAGGACCGCGCCGGTCGCAGGGTCGAGCTGGAGCAGCGGACCGCCGCCCGTGGCCGCCCAGAGCGAGCCGTCGGCGCCCAGCGCGAGATCGAAGATTGGCTCGAGCAGCGTCGCCAGGGGCGTCCCGGCGTCTCCGCCCTCTCCGGAGAAGCGGAAGAGCTGGTTGCGACCCGGCCCGCCGCTCGCCAGGACCGTGCGGTCCGGCAGGACGAGGATCGCCATCGGCCCGATGTCCGCATGACTCTGCCCGATCCCGGTGGCGAAAGCCCGCGCGGAGAACGGCCGCAGGACCTTCTGGAATTCGGCCACCCGGGTGGCGGGCCGGACCCCCGGAACGCCCTTTCGGGCTTCGACGAACAGCGGATTCGTCGCCGGTCCCGATGGCGCGGGGGCGGGCCCGAGATCGGGCGGCGTCGTCTCCCCGACCGCCGGCAGGACTCCCAGGTTCGGCCGTCCGCCGTCGTCGGGCGCCAGGACGCCGGACGGCGGCGCCTCGCGGTTGCCGGCATTGTCGGTCGCGAGCGCCAGGAATTCATAGGTGTGGCCGGCGCGGCCCTGGTAGACGCCGGACGTCTCGGTCGTCCGGCTGCGCCAGATCGTGAAGTCGCCGCCATCCTCCGCCGCGTACACGGTCACGCTCTGCACGCCGGAGCCAGCCGCATCGTCCTGCGCGCTCCAGTCGACCTGGTAGTCCGCCTCTCCGGCCGCGACAGGCCTGGAGGTCAGCGTCGTGGTGGGCGCCACGCCGTCGATCATCTGGTCGATGCGCAGGGTGTCCTCGGGCGGCAGCGTATTGAACAGCACCCGCGCCTGGGCGCTCACCACCGTACCGGTCGCGAGCCCGGGCTTCGGCAGCACGGTCCAGGTCACGAAGCCGCTCCCCGCCCCCTGCGCGTTGTTCGGCGGCAGCAGCCCCCGCGCGGGATCCTGCAGGACCTCTCCCGTTTCGGGGTCGATTGCCTGCAGCAGCCAGGTGGCGATGTTCGACTGGAGGTCCAGCCCGGCGCTGACGCGCAGGATGAACCCCTTGCGCCGGCGGAAGTCGAAGTCGCCCTGGAAGGCGCCCATCCCGGCCGGAATATGGACTTGCAGGTCGCCCAGCCGCAGGTCGCCGAGACGGAAGGTACGCGGATCGAGGTCGGCGTCGAGCTCTGTCACGACGCGCACCTCGCCGACCGCGGCGGGCGCGCCGGGCGCGTTCTCGAGCTGCACGGTGTAGGGCAGCGGCTGGCCGAGCGGCAGGAATTGCCGGTCGCCGAACGCCGCCGGGCCGGTGAGCGTGGCGTGCCGGCCCAGGGCTCCCGCCGTGCCGAAGAAGCGCGCGAGATCCGGCGGCTCGACGCCGATCAGGCCCGGATCGCCCAGCAGGCACTTGCCGAGCTTGTTGGCGAACGGCACGAAGACGTTGAAGGCCTCGGTGCGGGTGCGGTGCGAGAGCCCCAGGTCGAACGCCTCGGCGGCCGGCGGCAGCCGCTGGCCGGTGTGCGCCGGATCGTCGCCGTACCAGGCGTGGACCTGCGCGAAGAACGGCGCGAGGTCGCCCGTCGTGCGGATCTCCTCGCCCGCCGGACCCGCCTGGATGCCGGCCGCGAGGGTGGCCATCAGGCTCACCAGTTGCGGGTTCTCGCGCACCTCGGGCGCCTGGTCTTCCGGCCGCAGCAGGCCCGCCTGCTCCAGCGCGGTGAGATAGAGCCCGGTCCAGGAGCCGGCGTCGGCGGCCAGGAGGACCAGCGACCGCGAAGCCGCCGGGTCGGCGAGGATCCTCAGGCGCAGCCGCTCCGCCTCGTCCTTCTGCTGGGCGATGAATTCGTCGCGGGTCAGCGGCGTGGCCGAAGCGAGGATGTGGAAGCGGAACGCGATCAGGCAGGGGTCCTTGGTGTCGAGCGGCAGGATCGCGCTGTCGAGCGCGGCCTTGATCCCCGGGAACTTCGCGTCGAGCGCGCCGGGGTCGTCCAGAAGACTGCTGCCGGCGAGGCCCGGGTAGAAACTCGCGAGCGCCTGCTTGAGCGGCTCCAGCTCGCGGTCGACGACCTCGTTCAGGCCGGGATAGGTGTGGGCCGTGAAGCTCAAGCCCGCGAAGCCCCGGCTGGCGAGGTCGAGCGCATAGCCCGGCGCGAGGATCTCGCCGTCGCGGTCGACCGCCGCGTCGAGGTCCGCCCACGGCACGTTTGCCACCCGCGGCTCGCCCCGCAGGTTGGTGCTGAAGGCGAGGTACTTGAGGCCGAAGACCTCCGGGTTCGTCCCCAGCTCGGGGATGCCGTACTGGAAGTGCACGTACGGCATGTCCACGTTGGTCAGGCTCTGGAGCGAGAAGCCGTAGATCTCCGCCTTCCCCGGCGCGATCACCCGCGCGCCGCCCAAACCCACGGCCGCGTCGGGCTCCAGGGCCCGCTCGACCAGATAGCGGTAGGGGACGATCGCCGTCTGCCCGCCGGGATTGATCACTTTGACGTCGTACAGGCCGTGCGGCGCCCCGCGCAGATCGAACAGCGCGACGATGCGCGTGCTGTCCACCACCCGGTAGCGGACCGGCTCGTATTCGGCGAACCCCGGCCGGACCAGCTTGACCAGCGCCTGCGGCGAGAACTGCGCGCCGGTGATCGTGGCGGTCACATAGCGGGCGTCGCCTCCCTGGTCCGCCAGGACGTCGTCGATCTGGAACGGCAGGAGGTCGACGAGGAGCGTCACCGGCGTGCCGGCGGCGGGCTCCGACTGGCCGCGGACGAGGACGAAGTAGGTGCCGGCCTGGGTGCGCGGCACCACCGCCGTCTGGTCGGCCATCAGCGCGCCCTGATACATGGCGTCGAACTGGAAGCCGGTCGGCGCCTCGCCGTAGCGGACGAACACCTCGTTGGAGGCGTCGCGCGCCTCGGTGGTGAGCTTCACGACGAGCGTCTGGTCGAGCCCGACGGTGATCTGGTACAGCCGCTCCTGGCCGGCGCTCAACGCCGCCGGGGTGGGCACGCCGAGGCGCAGCTCGGGAGCCGAGACGGTGAGCGCATCCGCCGACGCCGTGCGGTTGTTCCCCTCGTCGGCGCCCTCGTAGACCTCGTTGAACACGTCGGCGCGCACCAGGAACCGGTACTGCCCGGGTGTCGCGGCCGGCAGCACGGCGTCGAGCTTCGCGTCGTAGTGCTCGCCGGGCTGGAGCGCCTTGGGACGCGCCAGCCGTCCAATCACCCGGTCCTCGGGATCGAAGAGCGCGTCCCGCGACAGATAGACGGTGTCCGTCCAGGTTCCGCCGGCCTGGTTGGCGCCGCGGTTGGCGACCGTCCACTCGACGTGGACCGGCTCCCCCGCCTCTGCCGACGCGGAGCCGCGGACCGCCTCGACCTGGAGGTCCGCGGGCGGCGGCAGCTCGATCAGGATCGGCTGCGGGCCGGGCGCGGCGTTGTTGCGCTCGTTGCCCGCTTCGAAGATCGCACCGCGCGGCCGGTCGGTCCGCGCCGGATCGGTGATCACGAAGACGTAGAACGCGCCCTGCAGATCGCGCGGCGCCTTGAGGCTCTGGGTCGACGTATAGCTCTCGCCGGGCGCCAGCCGCCCCGCATGGCGCTCGGAGCCCACGAAGCGATCGCTCTGGAGGTCGAGCGACGCATCGCGCGACAGGTAATACAGGTCCTCCCACTGGTAGACCGGCGAGCCGAACTGATCGAATCCGGTCGGCGCCGTCTCCCCCGGGCCGGCGTTGGAAATCCGATAGGTCAGAGCGAACGACTGGCCGGCGGTGACCCGCTCAGGGATCGTCACGGCGGCCACCTGCAGATCGGGCGGCAGGGTGCGGAGAACAGTCAATGGAACGGCGGTGATGTTGTTCCCCTCGCCCTGGAACTCCGGCACCCGGCCCACGGGCAGGTCCGCGAGCTCCGGGAAGTTGGAATCGGTGAACACCAGGATCGAGTAGGCGCCCTCGATGCCGTCGGGGATGCGGACCTGGAGCGACGCGGTATAAGGCTCGCCGGCCGCGAGGATCGAGCTCGACCCGCTCTGACCGATCACGGTATCGCCGTCGTCGAGCGAGCGATCGCGCGACAGGTAGACCCGGTCGACCCAGGAGCCTTCGCGCGTGTCGCGGTTGCCGGCGTTCCTGACCGTCCAGGTGACGCGCAAGGTCTCACCGGCGTGCGGCGACGCCGTGGAGAGCCGCAGGTCGGTGACCCGCAGGTCGGGCTCGCGATAGGTCACGGGGATGGACGCCGAGCCGAGGTTCTGCTCGTCGGGTCCCTCTCCTTCGTAGACCCGGCTGGCGTAGAAGTCGAGGCTCCCGACGTTGGCTTCGGACGCCGGAGAGGTCCGCGGCTCCGGGTCGGCGATCACGTGGATGTAGAAGGTGCCGCCGAGGCCCTTGGGGAGCGTCACCTCCTGGCTCTGGGTGGAGAAGTCGGCCGCGGCATGCGCGAAGCTGCCCAGCCTAGTCGCCCGGCCCGGCAGGAACGTCGCGTCCGGTGAGAGATAGACGTCGTCCATCCAGAAGCGCGTGCCCGGCCAGATCGGAGAGCCCACGTTCTCGACCGTCCACCGCACCGTCGTTTTCTCGCCGGAGAAGCTCTGCGGCGCCGTCTGAACCGAGGTGACCCGCAGGTCCGCCGCGGTGGTGGTAACCGAGGTCGCGGAGGACAGGACGTTGTTCGTCGTGAACGGCCCTTCGTTCGCTCCGGCCGCGCCCTGGAAGACGTCCCGGCCGTTCGTCTCGACGATCACGAAGCGACCGGCCGCCGCCGGCGAGAGCTGGAACGTCCGCTCCTCCGTGTAGCCCTGGCCGACACCGAGGCCGCCCGCGTGCAGGACCGCGCCGAGCAGGATCTGGCGGGCGCCCGGGGTCCCCAGGGCCGGGGCGTCGGAGAGATAGACGCGGTCCAGCCAGGCCACGTCGCCCGTGCCGTTCGTCCCCTCGTTCCGGACCGCCCAACGGACGGTGAACGGCTCGCCGCCGCGGCCCGTCAGCTCTGGCACCACCGCGGTCACCACCAGGTCCGGCGGAGGCTCACCCAGCACCGTGATGCCGCGCGCCTTGTAATTGTTGTTGTCGAGCTCGTTCGGATCGTCCGGATTGAGGTTACTGCTCAGCGTGTCTTCGAGCACGCCGCCGAAGGCATCGGTCTGCGGCGTGATGAAAAACTGACCGGTCACGCCCCGCGGCAGGGTGACGGTGACGGTCTGATCGTAGCCTTCGTTCACCTCCAGCGTGCCGTTGTGCGGGAAACGTCCGAGGAGGACGTCGCCCTTGCGCGGATCGGGTCGCTTCCGGTCGCGCGCCAGCCAGACCGCATCGGTCCAGTCGGACGCGTTGGTCGCGCCCACGCCGCGGTTGGTCACCGTGTAGCGCACCTCGATCGAAGAGCCGGCGAGGCTCTGCGCCGGCGCCACTACGCCGCTCGCCACCAGGTCCGCGGGAGGCAGCGGCGCAACCTGGACGGGCGCCACGAAAAGGTTGTTGTCCTCGTGGCGGAGCTCACCGACCGAATTGCCGCTGTCGGTCTGCACGATGAAGAAGGCCGCGCCGCGGTAGCGGCTGGGGACCACGAAGCTCCCCGTCCGGCTGCGGTAGCTCTCGCCCGGAGCGAGGGACGAGAGATTGTCGAGGCTCGCGACCGTGAGATCGTCTCCGCTCAGCTTGTCGTCGAGCGAAAGGACGACGCGGTCGGTCCAGCGCGAGGACGTCGCGCTCGTCCCCTGATTGATCACCGTGAAGTCCACCGCGGCCGTGCCGCCGGCCTGGACCTTCGTGGGAGCGCTCACCTCCCGCACCTGGAGGTCGGGTTGCGGCAGGAGAGAGATGCGCAGCGTCTGGTCGTCCAGGGTGGTGTCGTTGCCGGTGGCGTCACGCTCGTAGAGTGAGCGGTCGGCGTTGGTCGTCACCTCCACGCGGAAGAGCCCCTCGGTGTCCGCCGGAAGGGTGAATTGCTCGGTGCGCGCCGTGAATTTGCCTGGATCGAGCGGCGCGGTGGCGCGGAACGATCCGAGATTGATCACATTTCCGCTGCCGGTCTCGCGCAACACCACGGAATCGAGCCACGAGCCCGCGGCCGTGCCGGTGCCGTCGTTCTTGACCGTCCAGGTGACGTCGATCCGGTCGCCCGAGACCGCCTCGATGGGCGCCGCGATGTCGCTCACCCGCAGGTCGGGAGACGGGCTCAACGCCACCGTCACCGGACCCGAGACAGCGCTGTTGTTACCGGTGTAGAGAAACTCGAACGGCCCGCCCGTGGAGACAGCGACATAGAACGTGCCGCTCAGTCCGTCGGGCAGCGCCACCTCGACCGAGCGCTCGTAGCTGCCGTCGATGGCCAGAGCGCCGTTGTGGCCGAAGCTCCCCAGCGTCGTCACGATCGTCCGGCCCGCCGGATCGCTCGCCAGCTGGACCGTGTCGCTCCACCGGCCCGGGTCGGTGATGCCGATACCCCGGTTGGCGACCGCCACGGTCTCCTCGTCCGGCCCGCGGCGGCTCGAGACGGCCCTGCCCGAGGGCGCCCGCGGCGTCGGCCGCATCGAGATCACGGTGACGGCGGACGCCGCGAACGAGGTCTTCGAGCTCAACGAGACCGA
>DASPXX010000115.1:0-12881 GCA_035637095.1 Thermoanaerobaculia bacterium | reverse complement strand
GGCGGCTGCGAAGAAGGAGACCCTGGAATCCTCCGATCTCCCGATGACTCAGGAGATGCGCCGGGACGAGCCGGAGCCCCCGCCCGCCGCACCCCCTCCGCCTCCACCGCCCGTGCAGGCGGTCGAGGTCCCCCAGGCAGCCGCCGAGAACAGCGTCGACAGGGGTGTCGTGGGAGGGACGCCGGGCCCCGTCCTCGGTTCGGTGCCGGCTCCCCTGCCCCGCGGGCGGTCCGAGAACGTGCCGCGGCGGGCCGGGGCGAGGGAGGCGGACGGCGCGCCCCAGGACATGATGTTCAAGCCGGCGGGCGCTCACCCGTTCGTCGAGACGGCGAACGACCGGCTGTCCACCTTCGGCCTGGACGTCGACACGGCCTCCTATACCGTGGCGCGCGGCGATCTGCTCGATGGCAACCTGCCGCCGCCGAAAGCGATCCGGGTGGAGGAGTTTCTGAACTACTTCTCCTATGGCGATCCGCCGCCGGCCCGGGGAGACTTCGCCCTGCGCGCCGAAGGGGCGCCCTCGATCTTCACCCAGGAGCCGCGCACCTATCTCCTCCGCTTCAATGTGCGGGCGCGGGAGCCCGGCACGTTCCAGACGATCGCCGAGGACGCCAAGGTCCAGGTGGAGCTCTACCCCGCGGCGGTGGCCCGCTGGCGCCTGATCGGCTACGAGAACGGCGACATCGTGGACGAGAAGCTCCGCGACAACACGGTGGACGCCGGGGAGATCGGGGCCGGCCACAGCGTGACCGCGCTCTACGAGGTCCAGCTCACACCGCAGGCCACCGGGACGATCGCCAGGCTGCACCTGCGCTACCGGGTGCCGGTCACCGGAGAGCTCCAGGAGACAATCCACGACCTGAGGGCCTCCGAGCTGGTCCCCCACTGGGAGGACGCCTCGCCCGGCTTCAGGCTCGCCTCGCTCGTGGTGGAATTCGCCGAGACCTTGAGAGGCTCCTCGCACGCGGGCGATCTCCACAAGATCGAGCGCCGCGCCCGGCGCGTGGTCGAGGAGATGAAGGGCCAGCCCCGGGCCGCCGACGTCGCCGAATTCGCAAGGCTGGTCGCGGTGGCGGCGCGGCTCAAAGAGGCGGAAAAGAAGTAAAGGACTTCAAGGACACCAAGGACCTCGAGGACGAGGGTGCACAGTCATCCTCGTCCTCGCTGTCTGTGGTCGCCCGTGTCAGTCCGTCTTTGTCCGTGTCTGTCCCTTCGCTTCCAACGCCTCCAACCGGCTGCGCAGCACGTCCGCCTCCCGTTCGAGCTGCTCGACGCGCTGGGCCATGTCACCGGCGTCGGCTCTGGGTGTCGCCTCCTGATCGCGGATCTTCTGGATGGCGTCGGCCGCCCGCAGACGCTGGGCGTCGTCGATCTCGTTGTGTGCGGACCGCTCCAGGGCCGGGATCGCCGCCGGGTCGCCGAGATCGCCCAGGGCCTCGAGCACAGCGGTGCGGACGAGGTAGTTGGGATCGTCCAGATAGCTCTCCAGCACTTTGCGGACCTTCTCGCTGCGTTGCGGGTCGTGGGTGGCCCAAAGGGTGAGAGCGCGCAGGGCACCGGCCCGGCTGTTGGTCGGGGCACCCCAGCGGGCGAAGCGGACGGCCTGGTCGAACGTCTCGGGGGCGTCGAGGTCCGCCAGAGCCGCGAGCGCTCCTTCCTGAACGACGTCGCGCTGGCTCGGCCGGCCCAGAGCCCGAATCAGCGCCGGCTCGATCCGGCTGCGTTGCCCCGGGAATTTGCCGAGCGATTTGGCGGCGGCGGCCTGGGCGGCATGGCTCTCTTCCTTCTCCAGGGCCTGCTCCAGGACCGCGACAAGCTCCGGGTGGTCCGGGAACTTCCCGAGGGCTTCGAGGACCTTGGTCCGCACCTGGCTGTGCTTGTCCTCCAGGCCGGGGCGCAGAGCCTCCAGGGCAGCCGCGGTCCCGAGCTCCCCCAGCGCCTCGGCGGCGACCTCGCGGGCGCCATAGTGGGGTTCCTCGAGCAGGGCCCGACCGAGCGCCGCCTCAGCCTCGCCGGTGGCCATGCCGCCGCCCGACCGGCCGAGAGCGCGCAACGCTTCGAGCTTCGCCGCCAGGTGGTCCGCGGTCTCCAACTGGACGATCCACTCGGAGACGGGCTTGTCGAAGGTGATCGTCTTGAGCATCCAGCCGTGGGGATCGAAGACGACCGTCCGCGGCCGGGTCTCGCTCGGGATCGCGAGCTCCTGGAGGCGCCGGGCCTCGAGCTGGACGCGCCGGATCTCGGTCCCCCGCTCACCCACCAGGGCGATCTCCACGGGGAAGGAGAAGAAGCCGGTCTCGCCGGTGATCCGCTGGGTCTGCTCGACGTGCAGGCGGACGAGGTGCTCCTCCGGCCGCCACTCCCAGCGGGCCTCCAGCTCCGGATGGCCGGCGCCATAGACGTACTGGTCGAAGAGAGGGCCGAGCGGGACCCCGGAGACCTGCTCCATGACCTCCTGGAAATCGGCGGTGGTGGCCGTCCCCCCGGCGAACCGCTCGACATAGGCGCGGATCCCCCGCCACCAGGCGTCGTCGCCGACGAGGCCGCGGATCATGTGCAGGACGAGCGCCCCTTTGTCATAGCTGTGGTGGTCGAACATGCGCGCCGCGGCCGGGTAGCGGACGGTGACGAGCGGCCGGCGGTACTTGCCGTTCGCCTCTTCGAGATGGTCGTGGACCAGGTCGTCGACCTCCCAGGCGAGCTCGTCGGGTCCGTGGGCATGGCCTTTATAGAGCACGGTCATGTAATCGGCGAAGCCCTCGTTGAGCCAGACGTGGTCCCAGCTCCGGCAGGTGATGAGATCGCCGAACCATTGATGGGCCAGCTCGTGGGCCACCAGGTACTCGCTGGAGAAGTCGACGTCCTGCCCGGCCGGGTGGAGGGTCCGCTCGGTCTGGGTGGTGGCGGTGACGTTCTCCATGCCGCCCCACATGTAGTCGTAGATGGTGGTCTGGGCGTACTTGGCGAAGGGGTAGGGCCTGCCGGTGACGGTGGAGTAGTAGTCCATCATCGCGGGGGTGTTGCCGAAGGAGACCCGGGCCTCCTCCTCGCGCCCGGGCGGCACGTAATACTCGACCGGGATTCCCTTCCAGGCATCCGCGACCCGTGCGAACTCGCCGATGACGACCGAGACCAGATAGGTGGCATGCGGCTGCTCCATGGTCCAGTGGAAGGTGCGCCGGCCGTCGGGCCGGTCGGTCACTTCGGCGAGCCGGCCGTTGCTCACCACCGTGAAGGGGCGGGCCACGGTCGCCAGCATCTCGGTGGTGGCCCGGTCGTTGGGATAGTCCCAACTCGGGAACCAGTGGCGGTTCAAGTTGGGCTCGCCCTGCGACCAGATCTGCCGCGGCTTGTGCGGATAGCCGGCGTCGGGTCCGACGAACCAGAGCCCCGCCCTGGGCCGGGCCGAGTAGTCGATGGCCACCGTGAGCTCCTCCCCAGGCCCGCGCGGCCGGTCCAGCTGAACGGTCAGGGTCTCGGCCGCCGGATCGAGGGAGAACGGCAGCTCGGTGCCACCCTCGCCGGGAGCGGCGAGGCGCACGCGGGTCACCGCGAGGTCCGCGGCGTTGAAGACGAGGCGCGCGGTGTCCGGCCGGAGGGGGGTGAGGGTGTTCGTGGCCGTGCCGGAGACGGTCCGCTTCTCCCAGTCGAAATCGAGATCGAGCCGCAGATGGAGCAGGTCGTAGCCCCTCTCCGGCATATACTTGGGCTCGGTGTCGGGAGCGGCGTAGCGCTCGTCGGCGCGCCCGGCCCCGGTGAGACCCGCGAGGAGGAGGGCGAGGGCGGCGAGAGAGCGGATGGAACCGGTCCGGCGGAGCTGAGGCATCGGTCGTCCTTTCTGGAGCCTGGGTCCGGCCAAGCTCGGCACGGCGATCTTACCGAAGCAGGCGCTAGAATCCTCGCCATATGTCGAGCCAACCCAGCCCAGCCCGTTACCGCATCGTCCTCGAAAAAGAGGATTTCAAGTTCTCCGCCGCCCACTTCACCCTGTTTCCCGGCGATGGAGCGGAGCTCCTCCATGGCCACAACTACCGCGTCCGCGTCGAGCTGGCCGGGAGCAGCCTGGGCGAGGAGGGGCTGCTGGTGGATATCGAGAGCTTCAAGAAAGTCGTCCGCGAGCGGTGCGCGCGCCTCGATAGCCGGACGCTGCTGCCGGAAGCCAGCGATCGCCTGCGCTGGAAGCGCGACGGCGACGCCATCGAGATCGCCTGCGGCGAGCGGTGCTACCGGTTCCCGGCCGACGACGTGCTCCTGCTGCCGCTGGTCAATACCTCGATGGAGCTGTTCGCCCGGATGCTCTGGGAGGACCTTGCCCCTTCGCTCGCCGGCTCGCGGGTCGAGGACCTGGCGGTGTCGGTGGAGGAGTCGTCGGGCCAGCGGTGCTGGTACGAGCAGGGGCTCGTCTGGGCCTGGGGCCGCCGGTGACGGCCTCTACACCTTGATCTCCCGCCCCTTCCAGCTCGTCAGCCGGCCGTGCCTGCGGTCGCGGACGCCCAGGACGAGCACGGCGGCGAGGACGAGGGAGTCTCCCGGAAAGAGCAGGGCCCAGGCCGGGACGTGGCCGCTGCTGGAGCGCAGCAAGGCCGAGGCGGCCGTGCCGGCACACCACAGCAGGGCGGCGGCCAGCCAGTGGCCGGTGAGCAGCTCGGCGGCGAGCACCAGGGGGGGAGCCAGGAGCACGGCGAGGATCGCGGCCACCGTTCCCGGCCGCCCGCCGAAGAGCCCGCCCAAATTGCGGCGCCAGCCATGAACGGCCTCGCGGGTGCCCTGGTACATGCGGACCTGCAGGAGGTCCGGCGCGCGGATGAAGGCGGTCCGGCCGCCGGCTTCGCGCAGACGGCGGACGATCGCCACGTCGTCGAGGGTTTCGGCGCGGACCGTTGGGAAGCCGCCGGCGCGCTCCCAGGCCTCCCGCTGCAGCAGGATGAGCTGGCCGTTCGCCACCGGCGGGCCGGAGCCGTCCGCCGCGGCCTCCCAGCTTCCCAGGAAGGTGTCGAGGAGGGCGAAGACGGGAGGGATCAGCAGGTTCTCCCCGGCCCCGCGCGCCTCCTGCCAGCCGGCGAGGGAGACGGCTTCGAGGCCGCCCTTTTCGGCCGCCGACCGCGTCCGGGCCAGGGTTTCGGGATGATGGCGGGTGTCGGCGTCGGTGAGGAGCAGCCAGGGAGACCGCACGTCCCGGCTCCCGACCCAGAGGGCGTGCGGCTTCCCCCTCCACCCCTCGGCGAGAGGGCCGGCGGCGACGAGCGACAGGCGGGGCTCGCCGGCCGCCCGGGCGGCGACGAGCGTGCCGGTCGCATCCGTCGAGCCGTCGTCGATCACCCGGACGAGAGGCCCCGCGGTCTGGGCGAGCAGGCTCTCGACGCAGGGGATGGCGTTGTGCTCCTCGTTGCGCATCGGCACGAGGACCGTGACGTCGTTCCCGGGGGGGCGGGGACCGCATGGATCGGCGGGTGGAAGCGGGGGAGCGCGCCGCCGCCGCTCTCCGGTCCGCAGGGCCAGGCCGAGCAGGCAGCTGCCGAGCAGGAGGGAGACGACGGTCGCGAGGCTCACGGATCAGCCGGCGACTCTCTGCTCGAGCGCAGCCTCGACCTCGCCGGGAAGAGGGAAGCGGCCCGTCTGCCGCTTGGAAAAGATCAGCTCGTTGTCGATGGTGACCTCGAAGACCCCGCCGGACCCCTTGATGAGCTGGGGCTGGATGCCGAGCTTCTTTTCGATCTGCTCCGCCAGACCGGCGGCGCGGGGGTAGTAGTTTCAGACCCGGCAGTACTCGATAACTACACTTGTCGCCATGAACCCTGCCTCCTTTCGCCCAGCATTATAGCCAATCTCCTCTTCAAGAGAGGAATCAAATGGATAGAGCGTCTGTTATTGAGCTATAAGGTGCGGCTCGAAGCCCGAGCGGGACAAAGTCGGCCGAAAAGGGACTGGATTCTGGCTGGAACCATGAGTAGAATCGAGATTGTTCAATCGCCCCCTGCTGTGGAGGTCGCGTGTCACGGTCAGGACTGTAGAGGACACGTAGTTACCAAACAGAGCTTGCCGGTCGCGGCAGGTGCCGCGGCGGGGCGAGATTGAGTGCCTTAACTATTTACCTGGAGGTAGCCAAATGAAAGGCGAGGCGCCGAGTATGTCGTCGAAAGAGATGGCCCAGATCCGGCAGAACCTTGACGGGACGCCGGACATCGAGGAGGCAGCGGAGCTGATGAACCTGGCGGGGAATTCCACCCGTCTGAAGCTCCTCTACCTGCTCGACAACATGAAGGAGCTGTGCGTGTGTGACCTGGCGGAGATGCTGGGGGTCTCGGTCTCGGCCGTGTCCCAGCACCTGGCGAAGCTGAAGGCCTACGGGCTGGTGGCTCCGCGCCGCGACGCCCAGACGATCTACTACCGTCTGACGGACCACGCGTTCAACTCCAAGCTCCGCGAGAACTTCTTCAAGCAGTTCCAGGTCTGATCCACCAACCTCAGCGAAGCTCTCTCGAAGCGGCCGGGCAACCCCCGGCCGCTTTTTTGTGCCTCAGAAGGGCTTCACGGTCATCAGGAAGACCATCGCCACGATGAACAGGGCGTTCACGTGGGTCAGGATCGCCACCAGGGGCGGGATGTCGCCGCCGGTGCGGGCGGCCTCCCGGATGCGCGGCAGCTGGATGAAGAGGACGATCACCAGCAGGAGCAGCCAGAGGAGCAGGGACGCGTGGACCCAGACGGGGCGGAAGCCGAACCCCCCGATCATGGCCTGGAAGAGGCCGAGCACTCCGGAGAGCAGGGCCCCCGGCAGGGTGTAGACGGTCGTCAGCCGCGCGGCGAGACGGACGCCGAAGGCGCGGCCGGCCGGATCGGACGCCCGCTTGAGCAGGGCGAAGACCACGGCTGAACCGAACACCCCCACGGCCAGCCAGACGGCGGCAAGGATGTGCAGCGTCTTCCACACGAGCGGACCCATCGAGCACCTCCTTCTTGTCGAGCCGCGGCAGGACTCTACCACCGTTGCCTCGGATAGAATGCGCCTGCCGTGACGACGAGACCCCCAGGAGGAGGCCGAGCCATGAACCAGCACCCGCGCCCGAAGTTCACGTACCTGGGCCACGCGACGGTCCGCTGCGATCTGCCCGGCGGCGAGGTCGTGCTCATCGACCCCTGGGTCCAGGGGAACCCCGCCTGTCCCGAGGAGCACAGACGGTTCGACCGCCTCGACGCGATGCTGATCACCCATGCCCACTACGACCACATGGGGGACGCCGTCGAGATCGCGAAGCAGCACAAGCCGAAGGTCGTGGCCAGCTTCGAGATCTGCACCTGGCTGGGATCGAAGGGGATCGAGCGCTGCTCGGCGATGAACCTGGGCGGCTGCCAGGACGTCCTCGGCCTGCAGGTCACCATGGTCCGCGCCGACCACTCCTGCGGCCTCACGGACGGCGACCAGATCCTCTATGGCGGCTCGGCGGCGGGATACATCGTGAAGCTGCCGGGCGGGTTCACCTTCTACCACGCCGGGGACACGGCCCTGTTCACGGACATGCAGCTCTTCTGCGAGATGTACCGTCCCGAGCTCGCCTTCCTGCCGATCGGCGACCTCTTCACGATGGACCCGGTCCAGGCTGCCCGCGCCTGCCGCTATCTCGGCGTGCGCCGGGTGATCCCGATCCACTGGGGGACCTTCCCGGCCCTGACCGGCACGCCGCAGAAGCTGGTCAAGGCGCTGAGCGACCAGGGGGTCAGCTGCGAGGTCATCGCGCTCAAGCCCGGGGAGAGCTGGTAGGCGGGCCTACCAGCGGAACGACGCACCCACCCCCACGTAGCGCTCCGGCGACGGCTCGTTGAGACCGAAGCCGACCCGCGCGTCGACCTGCAGGTCGTTGGTCAGAGCATAGGCGACCCCGGTGTCGACGTACCGGGTGGCGTCGCCGTCCGGCTCCTCCTGGGAAAAGCCGTAGGTCTCCACGAAGAACCCCAGCCGGTCGGTGGCCGCGATCCCTGCGCTCACGCTCGCCAGGATCTGGGTGAACCGCTCGTCCCCGTCGCTCGAAGATGCCACTCCGAGGTTGGCACCGAGGGAGAGGAGGTCGGTGAAGACCCAGTCGAGGGCGACGAGGGCGGTCGGCTGCCAGGTATCCGCGGTCAGCTCCTTGCTCCCCACCGGGACCGTGGTCTCCAGGAGCAGCGCCACGGCCGGGAAGCCGGGAGGCCGGTCGTCCGCCGGGGAGGTGAGCCGGATCTTCAGGCTCAGATCCGGATCCTCGTACCCGTCGAGCTTCTCTCCGGGCCGTTCGATCCGGGTCCAGGAGCCGGCGCCCAGGCGGGCTTCCATGTTCTCCGCCAGCCCGTAGCGGACGAGGATCTCGCCCACGGAGAGCGAGTCCTCCTCGCCGATCTCCTGCCAGGTGGTCCCCCCCTCGACCTGCACGTGCCCGGGAGCGACCGTCCCCGTGCCCTCGGTGAAGTCCGGCCGGTCCGGCGAGATCGGCGGCAGGGTCGTTTGGGCCGCGGCCGGTGCGGCGAGCGCAAGACCCAGCAGGGCTGCGCAGAGCTTCTTGTCCATGTGGTCTCCTCTCCGTTCGAGCTGTCCCTGTTCGTCCGTGTCAGTCCGTGCTCGTCCGTGTTCTTCCCTTTCCCGACAACCACCGCGCCCGCGCCAGGAGCCCGATCCGCGCCAGCACCCCCAGCTGCGGCGGAGTCTCCAGGATCTCCGGGCCGCCGTCCTCCAGAGCGGCGAGGAGGCGTAGCGCGGCGAGGAGGCAGAAGACGGCGGCACGGCGGTAGCCTGGAGGGAGCTCGACGAGCCCGCGGGGGGCGCTCGAGAGCCGGGGGCGCAGGCGCGCGCACTCGCGATGGACCGCTTCCACGACGCGCAGCGGGTCCGGCCTCCCTCCGATCACCGACCAGTCGTCCGGGAGCTCGCTCCGCGCGACGGAGAAGCGGTTGCGCTCCATCTCGGCTCCCGCCAGGTGGAGGGTGCGCAGGCGCACCAGGGCGCCCAGGAAATCGCTCACCTCGCCGGGCGGCTCCTGGCCGAGAAGGGCAGTGGCCACGGCGCGGGCCAGCCGGACGGCGTCTGCGTCGGCCTCCGCCGGAGTCGCCGGCCGCGGGCGGACGGCGCGGCGGCGGGCGCAGGCCGTGAGGTCGTCCAGCGCCGCGGTGGGCCAGGACTGGCGCCGCTCCTCGCGCGCCATCCGCACGAAGATGGGCTGCCCCACCGGCTGCCCCGACAGCGCGGTCTCCAGCGTCATCTCCCAGAGGTTGATCTGCGCCAGCTTCTCCCCCTCGACCCCGTGCTGGCGGGCGAAGTCGAACAAGGTGTGGGTGTAGGCGAGGAGCGCCTGGACCCGCTGCCGCTCGACGGCGGAGAGGAGGAGCAGGGCGGGGGCGAAGTCGCCGAGGAGGTTGCGGCAGATTGCGCCGCAGATCTCCTCGGCCCGCTGCTCGTCGAAATCGTCCTGCGGCGCCCGCAGCTCCCCGGCGAGCCGGCTGTGGCCGCTCCGCTCCAGCGCATCGGCCCGCCACTCCCCGCCCGACGGGCGCTCTTCGTTCACCGCGCTTATGCCAGCAGCCGCAACAGCTCGCGCTGCGGCTCGCCGCCGGTGATCTCGGGAGCCTCATGGGTCAAGGCGACGTTGATCTCGCTGCGCACCCCGAAGTCACCCGGCAGGTAGATACCCGGCTCGATCGAGAACCCGGTCATCGGCAGGAGGAGGCGCGTGTCGTGCGTCTCGAAGTTGTCCATGTTCGCCCCCTGGCCGTGGTCCGAGGTGCCGATCGAGTGGCCGGTGCGATGGATGAAGTAGTCGCCGTACCCGGCCTTGCTGATCACCTCACGGGTCGCATCGTCGACCTCGTAGCCCTGGACCGTCTGCCGCGGGTAGCGGCTCTTCACCAGCTCCCAGCCCGCGTCGCGGGCGCCCGCCACGATGTCGTAGATCTCCTGCTGCCGGTCGGTGGGCGCTGCGGCGCACACGCCGACCCAGGTGATGTCGCCGTAGATGCTTCCCGGCGTCTTCTCCTTGGCCCACAGGTCGATGAGCAGGAAGTCGCCTTTCTCGATCGGCGAGCTGCGGTCCGGCCCCGGCTGGTAGTGCGGGTCGGCGCTGTGGGCGTTGACTCCGACGATCGGGTCGGACTCGGCCCACAGCCCCGCCTGGTCGAAGGCCTCCAGGATGAAGCGCTGCACCGTGTACTCGTCGATCCGGTCCCCCTTGCGCAGGGCCTCGCTCACCCGGGCGAAGGCTTCGAGGACGATGCGGTGCAGATGGGTGTTGGCATTGCGGTGCGTCGCGAGCTGCTCGTCGCTCCAGGTGGCGGCGAAGCGCTGCGCCAGGTCGGCCGCGGAGACCAGCTCGACGCCGGCCGTGCGCAGGAGCTCGGCGGTGCCCGCGTCGAGCCGCGACACCGAGGGGAGCTCGTTGTTCGGGCTGTACTGGGCGGCGAGCTTGCGGAAGCCCCCGACCAGCCGGGAGAATTCCTCGCGGTGCTTCTGCCAGGTGGTGTAGGACGCCTTGGAGCCCGGCAGGTGGTCGAGCATGGCGGGCTCCAGCCCGTGCACCAGCTTCCGCGGCTCCCCCTCGCGGGGGATCACGTAGTAGCAGCGCCGGGTGACCAGCTTCGACTCGTCGCTCAACCCCAGGAGGTCGAGCCCGATGGGATCGTTGCGCTGGAAGCAGGCGAAAAACCAACCGTCGGCCCCGGCCTCGGCCAGGGCGGACTGGATCTCAGGGATACGTTCGGCGAGCATGTTCTCGTCCTCCCGCCGGGCATGCTATCAAAACCGCCGGTCGCCGAGCTTGCCCCCGGGTGCGCATCCACCGTCCTGGTGCAACGAGGCATCGTCCCGGGTCTTCAAGAGAAAGCCCCGAGAAGTTGGCGCAAGCTCCTGGGGCCTTGCGTCAAAGCTCCGGGACCCTGACGCAACTTCCCGGGACTCTTGTGCAACGCTCCGGGGTCTTGCGACGGTGTTCCGGGTCTTCAAGAGGATGTCCTGGAGCAGCGACTCATGACTCCGGGACCTTACGGCGACGTCCCAGGATCTCGCGGCAACTCCCCGGGACTTCGAGACAGCCTCCCGGGGCAACGGACCGGCACCCCGGGATTCTGACGCAGAGCCCCAGGCTTCTCAGGCAAGCTCCCGGTGAGTTGCCTCAGCGTCCCGGGACATCGAGGAGATTCTCTGGGACACCGAGGCGATGTCCCGGTGCGCTGCACCGATGCTCCGGGGCAACGAGGCGATTCCCTGGGGCGACGCGGCATCGCCCCGGAGCACCTTCCGTCTCACCTCATCTCCGGCCCGCGGAGCGACTCGAGCAGGTCGGCCACGGCGGGGTTCAGGTGTAGAATGTCGTACACGTCGAGGATCAGATCGAAGGCCTGCTCGCCAACGATCCAACACGACGTCGATCCCCGCTTTCTGCAGGTCCGACGCGAGCCGTTTTTCGACCCAGCGCTCGTGCTGAGGAACGCCCAAGGCATAGCTGATGAAGGTCTCTGGCGGCGTGACCTTCTGCTCGGCCACGTAGGCGCGTGCGCGGAAGACGGCCTGCTCGAAGCGTGTCCGTTGCTCCGCGGCACGGCGTTGCACCTCGACCTCGGCGTTTTCCAGGTGGCCCACGGCGGTCAGCATCTCGGCGTCGGTGAAACGCCAGTCGGCATCGGTGGCCTCCAATTCAGGCGCTCAACGGTCGAAGTCCAACGCGAACAACAGAGCCGCCCGCACCTCCTGCATCCGTTCTGGAAGAAGGCTGGTGATCAAGGCTCCGAGCTTGGCCTTGGGAACCGTCTGCACGTGGTCGAGATTGACGGCACAGGGCCGGGGCATCCCGTCCTCTTCCGTCAGGAGTACTTCCGAGGGGATGTCCCGGATGGTCGAGGTGATGGGGGCGATGGTGACCTCTCCGAGAAGGTCGAGGATCGAATCTCTGGTGAGGACCAGGACCGGCCGCGTCTTGTCCGGGCCGGCGAAGCGATACCAGCGGACCTCACCGCGAAGCATCAGTCAGGCCAGACCTGCTCATCTTGCCAGGCATCGAGCTCGCCCGGCGTGACGGGGTGTCGTTCATAGCCTGCCCGGTGGCGCGCCTCGAGCTCCTTACGGTGAAGTTGGGAGAGAGCGGACCGAAGAGCATCCCGGGTGAAAGCCGACCACGTCGTCCCGAGAGACGAAGCTGCCCGGTCCACATCTTCGACCAGGGTTTCATCCAAAGTAACTTGTACGGTCTTCATAGCTACGCTCCCTCGTTGTGATGTGGAGCCGTCTCTCTATTATCGTCCATAGAGGCTCGCCGAGCCAAGGCTGGGGCAGAGGGGGCAGAGGGGAGGCCGCGCCGGCTCGTGCGGGCTCCGTTATGCTTCGCCGCGGGGATGCCAACAAATCCGAGGAGCCATCTGATGCCGCCGCGCCCGTTCCAGCCGACCGTTCTCGTGCTCGCCTTCACGGCTCTCGCGCTCGGCGCCTGCGCGCTCGTGCCTCCTCCGCGCACCCCGGCGAGCCCCGCGCCAGAGGAGATTCCGCCGGCGCCGGTCGCTCCGGAGCCGCCCCCGGCGGCTCCCGCGCCGCCACCCATCCCCACCTCCAACCAGATCTGCGGTGTCCAGGCAGGGCGGACGATCGACCTGGCCGAGCTCGGCCTGCCTGCGGAGAGCCGGCCGGTCGCCGTGGCTCTCGGCAAGGACACGGTCTGGCTCCTCTTGGCACCCGCCCAACTCGTCGGGCTGCCGCGCCATGTGAAGGATACCGCGCCCGTGGCGATCCCCGAGTTCGGCGCGGTCGAGGAGGAGATCAACGTCGTGCCGGGGCCGGCCGGCGCCGCCTGGAGCGCGCTCGCCGTGGACCGCTGGGACGGCTCGGTGTGGCTGGTCTCGGAAACCGTTCCCGGGCTCTGGCGCAAGCGGCCGGG
>DASPXX010000114.1:0-7097 GCA_035637095.1 Thermoanaerobaculia bacterium | reverse complement strand
CGCTCTCCGGTGGCCGAAGCCACCTTCGCGCACGACTTGCATGTGTTAAGCACGCCGCCAGCGTTCATTCTGAGCCAGGATCAAACTCTCCAGTTTAGATCCTTCACCACCCAGGACGGCTAACGCCCCAGGCAGCTTCTTGCTTTCGGAATCGCCCAGCCCATCCGAAGACGGACCAGGCGTCTTGAAGTCAGTCGCTGACTCTCACTTCTCTATCTGGTTTTCAAAGAACCGACCATCCCACGACGATTCCCGGCGGCCTGATTGCGACCACCGGCTGTCGCGCCCCCTGTCATCCAGGGGAGGCGAACTATAGGGCAGTTTGGTTTCGGGAGTCAACCCCCTTTTTGCGGCGCCGGCTCGCAAGCCGCCACCCCGGGGGTCTCCTGCCTGCTCTATCTGTCAAGGTCCCTCTCCCACCACCCCGGTTCGCGGTGCGCTCTCAGTCCAACCGACCGCGCCGCCCCTCTATTCCACCCCAATCGGCCCGGCGTTGTCAACTCCCCCTCCCGATCCGATCCTCACCCCCTCGATCCCCCTCTCCCATCTCCCACCCGTCCTGAGAGCCTTCCCCCGCCCGACCTCACCCCCGACCCCTCTCCCATCGCCCCCCCGCCTCCTGGGAGAGGGGCGCCACCGCCCAGCCCGGAAAACGCGCAGGTAGAATTTTGCAGACCTCCCCCTCTCCCGGTGGAAGGGTGGGAGATGGGAGATGGGAGAGGGGGCTGGGGGGTGAGGTCGGGCGGGGGAAGGCCTCAGCACACGGAAAGTTAACGCCTATGCCCCCGGCCGCTCTCCCGCGAGCGGGAGAGGGGAGCAAAACAGAGGCGCCGGCCCTCCACGTCCCAGGGCTCGGTGAGCAGCCGCCGCAAGGCTTCGGGGTAGGCCTGGTGCTCCTGCTCGAGGATGCGCGCGGCCAGGGTCGCCGGCGTGTCGCCGTCCAGGACCGGCACCGTCCTCTGCACGACGATGGGTCCGCTGTCGAGCCCGGCGTCGACCAGGTGGACGGTGCAGCCGCTGACCTTGACCCCGTGCGCCAGGGCCTGCTCCTGGGCATCGAGCCCGGGGAAGGCGGGCAGCAGGCTGGGATGGATGTTGAGGATGCGCCGCGGCCAGGCTGCCACGAATTCCGGGGAGAGGAGGCGCATGTAGCCGGCGAGGCAGACCCAGTCGACCCCGGCCCCGCGCAGCACCGCGAGCACCTTCTCTTCGTGCGCCCGCCGCCCGGGCTCGCCGTGGTGCGGGATCTCCTCCGCCCGGAGCCCCAGCTCGCGGGCCCTGTCCAGTCCCTTCGCGCCGGCCACGTTGCTGAGGACGACCGCGATCTCCGCCGGTACCTCGCCCCGCTCGATGGCCGCATGGATCGCCAGGAAGTTGCTGCCCCGCCCGGAAAGAAGGATGCCGAGCCGGGTCACTGCCGGGCCTCTTCGCCCTCGGTCTCCCACACCCCCAGGTCGTAGACCACGCCGGAGCCGCCCTTCTGGAGGGTGCCGACGATCCAGGACTTCTGGCCTGCGGAGCGCAGGAGGCCGAGGACCTCTCCGAGGCCGGCGGGCTCGACGGCCAGGATCATGCCGAGCCCCATGTTGAAGACGCGGAGCATCTCCTCGGTCTCCACCTCGCCCTTCTCTTGGAGGAAGTGGAAGAGCTCGGGGAGCAGCCAGCTCCCGACCCGGATCAGGGCGTGGGTGTCCGGCGGCAGGATGCGCGGCAGGTTGTCGGTGATCCCGCCGCCGGTGATGTGGGCCATGCCGTGGAGCGCCCGGTGCCCGAGGAGCGGGCGGAGCGGCCTCAGATAGGAGAGGTGGGTGGCGAGGAGGACCTCGCCCACGGTCTTCTTCTTCTGCCACGGAGCGCGGTCGCCGGTCTTCAGCCCGAGCTTCTCGAAGAGGATGCGCCGGGCGAGCGAGTAGCCGTTGGTGTGGAGCCCCGAGGACGGGAGCCCCACGAGGACGTCCCCGGCGGCCACCCTGGATCCGTCCAGAACCCGCGGCCGGTCGACGATCCCGACGATGAAGCCCACCAGCTCGTAGTCGCCGGGCTGGTAGAAGCCGGGCATCTCGGCGGTTTCGCCGCCCAGGAGGGCGCAGCCGTTGGCGCGGCACCCCTGGGCGACCCCTTCGACCAGCTCGACCATCTTCTTCGGCTCGAGCTTGCCGGCGCCGACGTAGTCCAGGAAGAAGAGCGGCTCGGCCCCCTGGACCAGGACGTCGTTGACGCAGTGGTTGACCAGGTCGATGCCGACCGTCGAGTAGTCGTCCAGCATCCGGGCGACGGCGAGCTTGGTGCCGACGCCGTCGGCGGAGGAGACGAGGACCGGCTCGGTCATCCCGGAGAGGTCGGGCCGGAACAGGCCGCCGAAGCTGCCGATCTCGGAGAGGACCCCGGGGGTGAAGGTGGATTTCGCCAGCTTCTTGACCCGGGCGAGCCCCTTTTCCTGGGCGTCGATGTCGACCCCGGCAGAAGCGTAGGCGGAGGGCTTGCGGTCGGAGCTCATCCGGACGGAACTATAGCAGCCGCCCAGGGCGCCCCACCCCGGCGCGTCTCGCTCCTCCCCCCGCGGGCGTTCCCGGCCGGCGCGCCCGTCTCTATCCTTGCGGCGTCATGAGTCTCGCCACGCGTTCCCTTCCCCGAGACGGCCGCGCCCTGACCCGCATCGCCGCCGCGGCCACGGTTCTGGGGATCGCGCTCGGGGCCGGCGCCTGGCTTTGCGGGCACACGGCCATCGCCCGCTCGGCCTGGGCGGCGACCACCGCGCTCGTCCTCCTGCCGCTCGTCCTCGACGTGCTGGCCAGCCTGCGGCGCGGCGAGGTGGGGGTCGACGTCATCGCCCTCCTCGCCATGTCCGGCTCCCTCCTGCTCGGCGAGTACCTGGCCGGAGCGGTCATCGCCTTGATGCTCTCCGGCGGCGGGATGCTCGAGCTCTATGCGGCCGGCCGGGCGCGCAAGGAGCTGTCGAGCCTGATGGAGCGGGCGCCGCGGGTGGTGCATCGCTATGAGGAAGGACAGCTGACCGAGCCGGCCCTGGAGGAGGTCGTCCCCGGCGACCGGCTGCTCGTCAAGCCCGGCGAGATCGTGCCCGTGGACGGCCTGCTCGACGGGGAGACGACGGCGGTGCTCGACGAATCGGCGTTGACCGGCGAGCCGCTACCGGTGGAGCGCCGGTCCGGCGAGCGGGTGCGGAGCGGCGTGGTCAACGCCGGCGGACCGTTCGATCTGCGGGCGGTGACCACGGCCGCGGCGAGCACCTACGCGGCGATCCTCCGCCTGGTCGGCGAGGCCGAGGCATCGCGCGCGCCGTTCGTCCGCCTGGCCGACCGCTACGCGCTCGTGTTCCTGCCGCTGGCCGTGGCGGTGGCGGGCGCCGCCTGGGCGCTCTCGGGCGATGCGGTGCGCGCCCTCGCCGTGCTCGTCGTGGCGACGCCGTGTCCGCTGATCCTCGCCGCGCCGGTCGCCTTCGTCTCGGGGATCTCGCGCGCCGCGCGCAAGGGTGTGATCGTCAAGGGCGGAGCGGCCCTCGAAGCCCTCGCGCGCTCCCGCATCCTCCTCCTCGACAAGACCGGGACCGTGACCGCCGGCGTCCCGCAGGTGGCGCGTGTCGAGACGTTCGGCGACCTCTCCGCGGACGAGGTCCTGCGTCATGCCGCCGCCCTCGACCAGATGTCGCCCCACGTGCTCGCCGCCTCAATCGTGGCCGCGGCCCATCGACGAGGGCTGCGGCTGCCGTTCCCGTCCGACGTCCAGGAGAGGCTCGGCACGGGCATCGAGGGGAGGGTCGATGGCCGGCGGGTGGCTCTGGGCAAGGCGGACTGGATCGCCGGCGGCCGGCCGCTCCCGGAATCCGCCGCGGCCCTGCGCCGGGAGACCGCCGAGCGCGGGCAGTCGATCGTCTTCGTCAGGATCGACGATGCGCCGGCCGGCGTGATCGTCCTGGAGGACCGCATCCGCGAGGAGTCGGCCGCGACGCTCGAGGACCTGCGGCGGCTCGGCATCACCCGGATCGTGATGCTCACCGGCGACCACCGGCAGGTGGCGGAGCAGGTCGGCCGGACGCTCGGCATGGACGCTGTGGCGGCGGAGTGCTCGCCCGCGGACAAGGTCGAGGCGGTGCGGCGGGAACGCGCGGCGGGTCCGGTCGTCATGGCGGGCGACGGCATCAACGACGCGCCGGCGCTCGCCGCTGCAGACGTCGGAGTCGCTCTGGGCGCTCGCGGTGCCACCGCTTCCTCGGAAGCCGCCGACGTGGTCCTTCTCCAGGACCGGATCGACCGCCTCGCCGACGCCTTGGCCATCGCGCAGCGGGCGCGCGGCATCGCGCTCGAAAGCGTCCTCGCCGGCATGGGGCTCTCCCTGGCCGCCATGCTGGTGGCTGCCGCCGGCTTCCTGCCGCCGCTCGCCGGCGCGGTCTTCCAGGAGGCGATCGACGTGGCGGTGATCCTCAACGCCTTGCGGGCGCTCACCCCCGGCCCCCACCGGAGGGCTTTCAGCTCTTGAGCTCTGTCGCAACAGAAGCGTCGCTCTTGCCGAGCTTCGTTGCCCTATCTAATAAGGTCGCATCCCGTCTCGACTCAGGACGAGGTGATGGAACCCACGTCCTGAACCGCCGGGTCGGGGGTGCAGAGCCCGATCGACCTCCTGTGAGGCGGCGGGTCCGCTTCGCCGACACCCGGCTGACCGATAAAGCCGAAACGGCCGACGCTCTCCTCGGGCGTGCTTACCGCCACACTCCCGCATGTTGACGAAGGTGCGAAACCGGCGTAGGGTACTATTGTATCAATGAGATAGGGGGGAGTATGCGGCGGCGGCCGAAGTCGGCGTAGGCGGTAATACGGCGAATCAGAGTGGGCGTTGAATCATGTTAGGCGGAATTCGGAAGGTACACTGGTCTACAACATGGGAACCCAAAGGGCAAGAGGCCATCGGAAGGGCCGAATCGAACCACCTCAAGACTATTGGGATGTATTCATAAGCTACGCTTGGGAAGATAAACCGCTTGCGCGACCGCTCGCTGAGGCACTGCGGGATGCAGGCCTCAAAGTGTGGTATGACGACTTCAGCCTGAAAGTGGGCGATAGCCTCCGCCGCTCGATCGACTTCGGGCTATCGCGAGCAAAACGAGGAATTGTTATCCTCAGCCCGGCCTTCTTTCGTAAGGCATGGCCACAAAGGGAACTCGACGCGCTCGTGGCTCGTGAATCGGGAAAGGAATCAATCATTCTCCCCGTTTGGCATCAATTGACACCAGACGACGTCGCGGAATACTCTCTCCTATTGCTAGATCGGGTGGCCACCATGACCTCCCGGGGATTAGACACCGTTATTCAGGACCTCCTTCGAGCTCTTGGTGTCACACAAGATTTTACAAGATCTTCTGGCCCTAACGACAATCTCCGAGCAGCCCGCACGTTTTACGCAGCCTCGCAGGTGCTCACGAGCAAACTAGAAACGTCTGGGAACATTCTCTTCGACCAGTTCTGCCGCGAAGAAGCTTTTGTCTTGGAAATCGAGTCAGTAAGCGCCCTATCCCCCAAGGAGAGGATCGAGCTTCAGGAAGTGCTCGACCTGATCAGGCTAGCTCTTATAACAGCAATGCCATTGGCTCTCACTGAGGCGGCTATAATGGGGGTGCTGGCTGAGGCAGTTCGCACTGTTGCCCCAGATCAGGCAGAGGATATTGGAATCGAGGGCTCTGGGGTGGAGCGGCTTCGGCGCAACGTTTACGATCATACGTTGGGTGTACTCCAGCAGAGTCAAGCTCACTGCCCTCATGCCGAGCCCTTTTGGGAGCTGCTTGCCACGCTAATTGCGTCATATGTCGAGGCCGCAGTTAGAGACCCGACAACACTTCCAGACGAGCTTCCCACCGCTGCATTGGAAATGATTAACAAGTATAGCGGAGCGTTCGCGAGGAAGCTCGCCGACCGCGATTCGCCTCTTGGAGGCTATTCGCACGAGCTGCGAGGGCTCCTTCATCAGTGGCGCACTAGCAACAAGCCGCCGGTTTTCACAACCGTGCTCGCTGCCCTAGTCGCTCGTCCAGAGGGCCTGAGGTAAAGCTAAATATGTGCCCTGTGCGCTGCCTAACCCTCGCTTGCACCGGACGGCCGGCTTTGCCGTCCGCACGGTGAAGCGTTAAAGCGTTGTGCGGTCGAATCCCCGCGGAGATGCCCATGGCCAAGGAAAAGTTGGCGGGTAGCGTCGTCGATCTGGGCGCCTTACCGAAACAGTTTCCGACCCACATGCATGAGGGAGCATTCTGGGAAAGCCTTGGCCGCGCAGTTGCGACGTTCGGATTCCTAGAGGAGGTCCTTGGAAAGGCGATCTTCGCGTTCACCGCGACACGACCCTATGACGAGGCAGAGATTCAGCAAGCGTACGAGGAGTGGCTACCGAAGCTGAAGCGGGCGCTCAAGGATCCTCTTGGAAGTCTAATTGATGCATACGGTAAGGCGGTGCGCGATCACGGGTCCGCAACAATCGAGAATCTGGATGAGCTTCTGACCGATCTACGCAAGGCGTCGGCAGTGCGCAACATCCTCTGTCACGGGTCATGGAGGTTGCCGAACGCGAGCGGTCTGTCGGTACCGTTCTTTGTTGATCGCCAGGAGAGGGTCGTCGACAGCGCCATGGATTGCCCGTTCATCGACCAGGTGCAACGACATACGGCCGAGTTGGCATGTGCTGTCATAAACACCGTGACTCACATGGGCTGGCAGTTTCCCGGCTCGGCAGGTCCAGGCAAGGCGATATGGGAGGGCTGAGCTGTTCTCTGGCTGAATCAATTGGCACCGGCACGATGGCCCGCCGCACAACCCTCGCTTGGAGCGGACCGGCGGGCGACCGCTTCGGCGCGCAGGGGCTATCCGTGGGCCGCCGGCCGCTCAAGCGTCAAGCGTTGCTGCGACACGATGTCGCTTCATATATGAAGTTGTCCTCATCGGCGATTGATAGAGGACCCACCCTTATCACGGGGTGAATCTAGGGGCCTGAATAAAGAGCGGCCCTGACAAAGTACGGAAGCACGTGCAAACGTGCGGGGAGGGGACCGCAAGGAACCCACCCTCCTGGCAGCCACAAGCCGGGTAATGGCCAGATAG